>JAKJDO010000002.1 GCA_022705905.1 Patescibacteria group bacterium | reverse complement strand
GGTTTAACAACCAAGTCCTGACTCAACTTCATATCTTATAAAATTTTTACGGTTTTTAAAATCTCTTCTAGCCTTGAGACAATGGCCGCATAATCAAACTCTTCTATTGCTCCTTCTGGATAGTTAGAGATCTCTCCCCAATGCAATAGTTTTACCGCTTCATAACAAGCGTTATTTTTAATGGCGCGGTAGCTTGTCGTCTCGTAACGATTGCCGACCGTCGGCTCCAGAGACCTAAAAACGGAAAATTCAACGCCATTTATTATTTCTGGCTCGGATTGCTTATTTTCGCCAGGCAAAACTTCAAGACAATTAGAAATATTTTTATTATCACGACTAACACCCAATATAAAAACGGCTTCACTTAAATTAGTTCCGGCAAAATATTTTTCTGGCAAATCAACTACTGCCAAAATATTGTTGGTTCGGCTTGTATATTGACGATCTAAATTACTATTAAGCAAATAATCGCGAGCGTAAAAAAAGCTAAAACCATAGCTTTCATTATAATATTCTTTTTTAAAAATCGCAGACTGGCTGGTTTTAATAGAGATAAAATTTGTCCTTAACTTAGCCTGGTAGTCTTCCATTCTGTTACTAATATAAAGCAAAGCTATGCTAATAAAAAGAAGCAAGATAATGGCAGAGATTATTACTATTTTTACCTTTCTTACCTCTTCGGAAAGCTCTGACCACTTTTGTTCGTTCTTCCAGCTGCCAACATTTATCAAGCTGACCAGCATAAAAAGAGAACTAAACCCCCAAACAGCAATATTGCCAAAAATAAAACCATAAAACAGAAATAATATACTGATAAAAAATAGAGCCCGATAGTCAATTTCCAGCCCCTCATTTTTTATTTTAAAGGTATAGATTAAACCTAAACCGATCAACATTATAGCCGTGGCCGTTCTTAAATTAAATATTAGACTGTCTTTGCTGGGAACGAAGAGAACGATAGCAAAAGAAAAAACAACCGTAAAAGTAGTGACTATAAAAATTAAATTCCAACTACTTTTTTCAACAATCATTTCTTGGTTGCCTGGTAAAGAGTTGGCTCGCGAAGCATTCATATGTTTAATTTAAAAATAGTCAGTTATTTTTTTTCCTCGTCACCCGCAGCTCGACGATAAGTGCAATAGTCGCAATCTGGATTGGCTGCCGGTATTTTATCGTTATTCAAGCATTGCCAGATTTCTTTTATCTTCGGCTCTACCCAGCCGTCATTGCCTTCGTAAGAAATTAGGGTTACGTCAAATTCTAGCTTGCCATCAAAAGCTTTTTTGTCAGCGTTGCCGTTGCAATAAACAAAATATCCAGTTCTAGAAACCCTATAACCATTTTGGCGCAGTAACCACTGATAAACCTCCATTTGTCTTTTATAACCTTCATGCCAAGTTTGATTAAGCTCGCTTATTTCTTCACTCTTGCTAGTCGCCTTATAATCAACGACGATATATTCGCCTTGCGGATTTTGCCAAAGGTCGTCTATCGCGCCAAAAATCAGCAAGTTGGTTGATTTGTGCAAAAATTGGATGCCAACAAAATTCTCTCGCCATTTAGCCAGATCTTGATGATCAACCGGCGTAGCGTCAACGCCATACTTTTTAAGTAACGGGTGTTTTGTCTGCTTGGCGCGATGAATATCAAATTCTTTTTTAAGCAAAGCGTCAACTGCCGAATTAAGCGTAAAAGGGAAGCCAGGCGGCCGGTCAACACCCAAACGCCGATCTAAATAAAAACAACGCGGACATTCTATAAATAAATCAATCCGCGAACGAGACAATTTAAACGTCTCCGGCGATCCGGGAATATATACTCCACGCGTTCTTTTACCATTATAATATTGAGACATAATTCACTATTTATTTTGTTATTATTATACCAATTTTACTTCTTAAAATCAATCTAAAAAAATATAGAAAGATATTAACTTGACGAAAAATTTTAAAAGACTATAATCACTAGCAATATACAGAATCCTAAAAAAAAGGGGGGGGCGATGCCAAGTGGACCTTAAAAAATGACACAAAAAAACATCGTCGGTTTTTACTACTTTCATCAGCCAAGAGGGAGCGCAAAAAAGCAACGAAGGAGAACAGCTATGAAAACAGGACTAATTGAAAAAGGCTCAACATGCCACGCGTCCGAGTTTGGCGACAAACATCCGCCCAGTTCTGGTCATGGACCTTGTCCGACCAAAAAATGCATCAGAAAATTTGCCAAGATATGCTACGAGATATGCAACGGCAAAACAACTCCATGTAAGGTTAGGGCGGAAATGACACCAAAGGAAAGAAGGCTACTCGACTACACCGAGAAACACATCACTGCGGTCTGCAACGATTGCTTCACAGCATTCATCGACGAGTCTAGTCAGCTAAGATCAACCGAGAACTAGCACAAAAAAAGGAGGAAGTTTTGAAAAAAAGGAGAGAAAAAACTCGTCTCAAATGGCCGGGACTTTTCACACAAACGTGTCCCGGCCTTCTTTATTTACTAAAAAACGTACAAAGAAATATTGCTAACACAATGTTGGTTGATTTTTTCTTCATTGCAAATTAAAGAGCGCCGTTGTGCAATGCACGGCGCTCTTTCCTCTGAGACCAGTCTCTTCCTACGGCTCAAAACCTCCCTCTTGCAAAAATGCAAAATGCTGGGGATTTCGATAGTAGTAGCATTTTTTAAGCCGCTCCTTTTCCTTCTTGGCATAAAACTCTCGATAACCAAAAAGAAGAAAAACTGAGGCTATGCTCGTAGCAATGGCTATGAGTGCCCAGTAATCCAGTCCCCTAGGCAGCACTAGGTGCGCGATATAAAATAAGACATTCCAAAGAACCGAGGGCCAAAATATAAATCCAATTCGGCACTTCCAGCTATACATCAATTCAATCTCCGGAGAATTGTCCGTGATAAACCCGTTAACTGACTCCCTAATTCTTCTTACTTTATCATTTTTAGTTACTAAAGGATCGTTTATCCATTTGTATTCTGCCATGATATATGCCCCTCCTCCTCAATTTTATATGCTATTTTAATAAAAAAATAACACTAAAAATTTTAAAAATCAAGACCTCTAATTATTCTCTAATATCTTTTATGTTATAATTCTTGCAAATGTAATATAAGTCGGGTGTTTCGGGAATAATGACTGCCGCTCTCTTCCTGCTGGAAGTTATAGCCCTAAATTTCAGGCATTGCGACAGTAGTTCTCAAGAAGACACCTCTTAGCCCCCTTCTATCCGAGTCGTACGCCAGGTTTTACCTATTTTGCCTAGGCGTTCGACTCTTTTCTTTTTATAAAAAATAGTGTTATAATGATTGTTTGATAATATGATGAATAAATTTAAACTGCAAACTGATTTCAAACCAACTGGCGATCAACCGACAGCAATCGCTAAACTGGTTAACGGTTTGAATAAAAAATTTGATCACCAAACTTTACTTGGCGTTACGGGCAGCGGCAAGACTTTTGCGATGGCAAAAATTATTGAAGAGGCTCAGCGCCCGACTTTAGTTATCTCTCACAATAAAACTTTGGCCGCCCAGCTTTACGGCGAATTTAGAAAATTCTTTCCCAATAACGCTATCAATTATTTTGTTTCCTATTATGACTACTATCAACCAGAGGCCTACATCCCACAAACTGACACTTACATAGAAAAAGAAGCGACCATTAACGAAGAGATTGATCGCTTGCGCCATTCTGCCACCCAGTCGTTAATCAATCGCCGCGATGTAATTATTGTCGCAAGCGTTTCTTGCATTTATGGCATTGGCAACCGCGAATATTACGAAGCCTCTAGCGCTATTTTAAAAGTTGGACAGAAAATAAAACGCAATGAGATTCTAAGACAGCTAATAAAAATCCAATACGAAAGAAATGATGAAGGTTTTTACCGCGGACAATTTAGAGTAAAAGGTGATACAATTGACATTCATCTGGCCACTGGCCAAGACGTGGTCACTATTCAAATGAACGGCGACTTAATTGAAAAAATATTTATCACCAATGTTAAACCAGGACAAGGCGGTAGTTTGGCTCGTTTTGTTATTGATCGAGAAAGAGCTGAAACTAAAAGCATTACTATTTTACCAGCTAAACATTTTATGACGCCGGAAGGTTTTTTGGAACAAGCTCTAAAGAATATTCGCGCTGAATTAGAAGATCAAATCAAAAAATTCAAAGATGAAAACAAAATACTTGAAGCTTATCGCATCGACAAAAAAACCAATTATGATTTAGAAATGATTGAACAAATCGGTTATTGCAATGGTATTGAAAATTATTCCCGTCATTTAGAAAATCGTGCATCCGGTACTCCACCAGCTACCTTGATGGATTTTTTTCCTAAAGATTATCTGCTTTTCATTGACGAGTCCCATGTTACTATCCCGCAAATTCGCGGTATGTATGCCGGTGACCAATCGCGCAAACAGACTTTAATAGACTTTGGTTTCCGCTTACCGTCTGCCAAAGACAACCGACCATTAGATTTTAAAGAATTTAATTCTAAGGTTAACCAAGTAATTTATGTTAGTGCTACTCCCTCTGATTATGAACTAAAAAAATCTAAGCAAGTAGCCGAACAAATTATTCGCCCCACTGGACTCTTAGACCCTGATATTGAAGTGCGACCAAACGCCGGCCAAATTGAAGATCTAATCAAAGAAATAAATTTACGCGTTACTAAAAAACAAAGAGCGTTGGTTACGACTTTAACTAAACGGATGGCTGAAGAGTTGGCAGAATTCTTGGCTGAACGTAAAATTAAAGTCCAATATTTGCATAGCGAAGTTGAAACTTTAGAACGAGTCGATATTTTACGAGACCTGCGCATGGGTAAATACGACGTTTTGGTTGGTATTAATTTATTGCGGGAAGGTTTAGACTTGCCCGAAGTATCGCTGGTCGCTATTTTAGACGCTGACATGGCTGGGTTTTTACGCAACGAAACTTCGTTAATGCAAACGATGGGACGCGCCGCCCGCCATGTTGACGGTAAAGTTATAATGTATGCCGACAAAATTACGCCAGCCATGCGCTATGCTATAAACGAAACTAGACGACGCAGAAAAAAGCAGGAAGAATACAATAAAAAGCACGGTATTACACCGCGCTCAACTAAAGCCAGGATGCACGACAGTCTCATCTAGCTTATTGTCATTCCCGCGAAAGCGGGAATCTAGAATTATTTATTTAGAATTTTTTTATTACGCAACTCTCGATGGTATTTAATAGCAAAACGGTGCGCTTCATCACGCACTCTTTTTATAATATGCAAAGCCGGTGAAGCGAGCGGTAGTTCTAAAGGCCTTGTCTCATCTGGAAAAAATATTTTATCCGGTGCTAAGGCAGAACGCAACCCCTCGCCTTTTGAAACAGCAATAACCGCGATATCTAAATTTCTTTTTTTCACGACCGACAAAACGGCATTTAGTTGCCCTCGACCGCCATCAACAATAATTAAATCAGGCATTGGCCAATTATTATTAAAACGCCGAGTTAACACTTCGCGTAGCATTCCCGTATCACCTGACTTGCCCTCCGAAGCTTTAGCAAAGGATGGGTTGATTTTAATTTTAAATTTTCGATACTCATTTTTATTAACCTCGCCATCAGTAAAAACTACCATTGACCCCACCGCCTCTTGCCCAAAAATATTGGAAATGTCATAGCCTTCAATACGCGCCGGCACTTTTACTAAGTTCAAAACTTTGGCCAACTCAATAACATCAGAGGAATATTTATCGATTAGACTTAAAACATTGCTATGCTCCAAAACTCTTTTCATGTTAAGCAAACGGTATTTCAATAAACTCAGCCTATCTTCATCTTGCTCCGACTTTTCCAATTCTTTAATTTCCTTTTCAACTCCTTTTACTATTACACCCTTTTTGCCTTCTAAAAATAATACAATTTGTTTTATAATTTTGCTATATTCTTTTTTATTAATAAAGTTCTCGCACATGCCTGGGCACTTGCCTATCCGATAATATAAGCAAACTTTTTTAGGCAAATTTTTGCAAGATCGATATGGCCAAATTTTTCTTATGGCTTTCAAGGTCTCTCGTATTGCTTCAACACTCACAAAAGGACCAAAGTAACGTCCGCTCTTTTCCAATTGACGCGCTATAAACACACGCGGCCATTCTTCTTCGGTCGAAACTTTAATATAAGCATAACGTTTATCATCGCGCTGAACTATATTGAAACTAGGTTGATACTTTTTGATTAAGTTCGACTCTAGAAGTAAGGCCTCAATTTCGCTGTCTGTCTCTATCCATTCAATCTTTTTTATTTTTGTCAGCATTAGTTCTTTAGCTAAAGTATGGTCAGCTGCCTTTTGCCAATACGAAAGCACGCGGCTATTTAAATTAGCCGCTTTCCCAACGTAAATTATTTTCCCCGCTTCATCTGAATATAAATAGCATCCAGGAACTTTGGGAATACTCAATTTTTTTACATCCTCAATATTCATATTAAGCAAAATGCATGTTATATAGTTGTGTCATCCCGGGCGAAGTGAAACGTAGACCCGGGATCCAGAAAAAAATCATTCGAATAGATCACCAAATAAATCCTTCCAACTTGGATTGTCTTTTTCAACTAATCCTATCTTCCAAGCTCTTCTCCATTTCTTTATTTGTTTTTCTCTATAAATAGCCATTCCCACTTCTCCGTAGACCTCATAATAAACTAGTTTATCCAAACTATATCTTTTTGTAAAACCTACTAACTTTTTGTCCTTATGCTCGGAAATTCTTTTAATTAAGTTAGAAGTAACGCCAATGTATAATGTGCCATTTTTTTGATTTGACAAAATGTAAACAAAGTAACGTTTGTCCATTTATAATTTCTGGATTCCCGCCTGCGCGGGAATGACACCATAATGTTTTATAATTAATCCTAGCATTTTAAATAACAAAAAACAATCTCAGACTGGTGAAATTGTTTTTGTTTTTACTATTGTTCGACAGTAATCGCTTGAACAGGACAGCTTTGCGCAGCATTATTCGCGCATTCAACATTCTCTTGGCTTATTACTTCGGCTTTGCCGTCATTACCAATAGCAAAATTATTAGGGCAAATGGAAGCGCAAGCGCCGCAACCGATGCAAGTGTTTTTGTTTACACAAATAGACATAATTTTTCTAATTTTTAATTTCTAATTTTTAGTTTTTAAACAACTGCTTAATAATTTAATTTGCCAATTTTTAAAATTATAAAATTATAGCATTATTTAAAAATTAATAATTAATAATTGAAAATTTTATCTTAGGTATTTCTTAATTTCTTTAATTAAATTAGCTGGTGTCAACGATGCTTTTAGTAGATAATCAGTTGCTCCTTCGGCTTTTGCCTCTTCAATGTCTTTGTCCTGTGCACTGTTGGAAACAACGAGAATCGGAATGTTCTGATGTAATGATTCAGCTTTTAACTTTTTTAGAAGCTCTAAACCGCTCATCGCCGGCATCACCATATCCATAACAATCAAGTCATAACTTTTCTCCCGCGCCAGTTTCAATCCCCAGGCGCCATTACGCGCAATATCAACATTATACCCTTCGCGGTTCAAACACAAATCATACATCGTGATAATATCATTTTCATCTTCAATTAGTAAAATCTTAGCGGCATCTGCTTTTACTTCTTGTTTTAAATCTTTAAAATTATTTTTACTAACGACCGGTTTGTTATCTTTTTTGCCTTCCATTTGATCAGCCAAAAAAGCTTCTTCAATTTTCTGTAAAAGCTGACCAGGCGTCAAATTGGCCTTTATTAAATATTTATCAGCGCCTTCCTGCAAACCGCGCTCAATTTCATCATCCTGACCTAAATTCGAGAAAACAAAAATCTTTAAATTTTCGGTTCTATAATCAGAGCGTAGCGTTCTTAAAACATCAAAACCATCTAGTCCTGGCATAACAATATCTAATAAAACCAAATCTGGCAATTCTTCTCTCGCTATTTTAATGCCGCTTTCACCGTCACCAGCAATTAAAACGATATAACCTTCCTTCTCAAACTTTAATTTATACATCTCAGCTAAACCGCGCTCGTCTTCAATGATTAAAATTTTCTTAGGCATAATGTTCAGTGTCATTCCCGCGCAAGCGGGAATCCAGAAAAAAAATTAAAACAAACCTTTAAAAAACTTTTCCAATTTTTTGTCATTCCCGCCTGCGCGGGAATGACAGCAAGAATATTTATTGAAAAATTAAAAATTAAACATTGTTTATCGGTATTGTAAATATAAACTTGCTGCCCTTGTTTTTCCCCTTACTCTCTACCCAGATTTTCCCTTTGTGCTGTTCAATCATCTCCCGCGCCACGTAAAGCCCCAGTCCAGTGCCTTCAGTGTGAACTAGAAATGTGCCCGTGCCACGCTGAAATTTCTGAAAAAGATGCGGAATGTCATCCGGGTCAACGCCCATACCGGTGTCTGATACACAAAATTCAATATTATCAGCTTCTTTTTTGACAGACACGGTGACACTGCCTTTGGCTGTATACTTAATCGAGTTATCAATTAAATTCATAATTACTTGCCTGATCTTCTCCTGGTCAATTACGACTTTGGGCAAAGGCTTGGCTGGTTTTTTGTATTCAAACTTTAGCTTTTTCTCCTTGGCCTTGCTGGTCAATTCCTCAAATACACTATCAACTACTGTTTCTAAATTCATGGTCTCGTATTTAAACTGCAAGCGACCGGATTCAATACGCGATAAATTCAATAAATTTTCCACTAAATGAATTAAGCGCTCGTTGGATTGGTAAACCTTATCAAGCGAATCTCGTTGCGTAGCGCTAATTTTTCCAAAGCTACCTTCTAGTATCATCGACACATATCCCTTAACTACAGTCAGCGGTGTGCGCAATTGATGCGAAGCAATCGAAATAAACTCGCTCTTTGATTCGTCTAGCTTCTTTAATTTTTCATTAGCGTCTTTCAATTCTTTAGTCGCTTTCTCCACTTCTTTTTCTAACTTGATCGTAAACTTCTGCGATTCATCGTAAAGCATAGCGTTCTCGATTGCAATCGCTGATTGCGCACTAACAACGTCTAATACTTTATAATCCTCACTATTAAAAATGTCTCCTGATTCTTTTTCACCGAGAGCCAAAAGTCCAACTGTCTTATCTTTAACATTAAGCGGCATCAATATCGCCACCCCAGTTTTCTTCAAAAAATTTAACAGTTTTTTTGCTTTGCTGTCATGATTATCTACTTTTATTTCATCTACTACAATCGGTTTGTTCTGCTTAATAAACATTTTTTCTAAAGCTGGCACCGCTTCATATTCAGTTAAACTGCCAATTTCAAACCCTTTATTATATCGAACGTAATAAGTTCCTTTCTTTTCATCAAAACTCATAATGCCGAACGCCTTAAGATGAAACGCATTATTTAGAGATTCAAAAATATATTCATAAACTTTTTCTAAATACAAAGTCGACCTCAGCTTATCGCTTAACTTTGCAATCACCTGCGCACTGTCATAAAGCGAAGAAAATAAATACTTATTGGCAAACTTATAAAAAAACTTTTGACACACAGGAAAAAAGTAAACAGCTAGAAACAGTATCATCAAGTCAACCCATACTTTATACTGAGGCACCACATCTTCATAAAATCTTATTACTAACACTGACGGTATAACAACTACAGCAAAAGACAGCAGAAGAACAAGGTATTGCCTCATTACAAATTTAATATCCATTAATCGATGCTTTATTATCGCAAAAACTGTAATGGCAATCGTAATCATTCCTAATACCTGGCCCATCCAATTAATTTTAAAAATCCCTATCCAGGGCAACAATAAATTAGGAAACATTGCTAAACCAGATCCTACAAAGTAGCCCCAAAAAATATAACTTAACTGAATTTTTACTAATCCCGACTCTCTTAAATATTTTTTAAACAGATTCAAAAGACCGTAGGAAATGATTCCGCTAATATAGACGAAATAGATAAAATAATAATTACCCCATATTATGACTTTTTCTCTGCCGGGAAAAACATCGACTCTTCTAATGATTATATCAGGCATAGTAACCAAACTTACAACAATCAAACTAACAAATATGGTCCAAAAATTATTCCTGAAGCTTGGTAAATTACCGCGAGGAAAAACGATCGAAAAAAAGTAAACACTACTTGAGGGTAAAACTGCAATAATATAAAGGATCGTACACCAAAATAGAGAATTCTCTGGGCTGGAAGCTCTATAAATCATCATCGCTAAAGTCCAAAGAGCGGCGCAAAAAATAACATACAGATAAGAAAATACCACAATTTTTCCTGGCCCTTTTTTGTAAAATAAAAAAGCTGCTATAAAATAAACAACAATAACGAACAATAATATTGTATTGATTGAATCTAACATATTTTGCTGTCTATATTATAACAGATTTTTGTACAAAAGAAAAAAGGACCGGAAGCTAGAAGCTCTTCCGATCCTTCGATGGTCAAATTGCGGTCACACAAGTTTTGTGACCAATGCCTGAAAGTTATCATCAGGCAGATAGGCGGCGCAACAAGGAATTCCTCCCTTATACGCCTTCATGAAGCGAGGCAACGCGCTCGCCTTTACGCCGGTGATATGGTAGCACCGGAGACCCCTGACGCGCATCAGAGTCTGCTCCTGAACTGACGGTTCAGGATATACCTCGTTCACGATGATAGCCTCTTTCCAAAGACGAGGGATATACTCAGAAAGCGCACCTGCTTTTGTGATATTCAGAACAATTGTCGCTGTCCCTTTCAAATGCTGCGGAATTGTCGTACGATCTTTGGTATCAACGGAATAGACTTTCCGCTCATAGGATTCAAGAAGTTCGGCAATCCTTCTGCCGATGAATCCTCGACCGCCGAGGACAACAACGGGACAATCAACCTTCATGCCTTCGAGCCTGACGACCTCGTCCACCGCCTTCATGACAACTTTGACGGTGTTGGCGTTTTCCAGGCTTTCGTCTTCCTTGACGATGCCAAGAGACACAAAGACTCCTGGGAGTACCCCGGAAAAGGTCATCTGCTCAGCTCCCACGACGCGACGTATGAAATCTACATCATGATAGAGCTTATGGAGCTTGGCTTTGTTCTCCGGGTTACGGAAATCGTCGTCGTTTGATGTAATCCCGAACGACAAACCTCCGCACCAGGAACCATGGCCGATGACCTGTCCGAGTCCCGGACGCCACGCAACTACCTTCGCGTACCAATCCGGGATCATAGTTCTCCTGTACTCAATGTTGACTGAGTAAAACAGAAATATGGACTTAATGGGACGCCCGACCATCCGGTTGATAATACCGACCAGAATGTAAAACAGAATATTGCCGCAGATGGTGTTGAACAAAACCACCAACATGCGACGGACATGCATCTTGAACTCAGATGCGACCGTCTTTTTCTTTGCCTTCTTTTTCGGAGCGCTGGTGGCTCCGAAGGTTATTCTAGCTGCCTGTGCCATGATGCACCTCCTTCCTTCGCCTGATGTAGTCTCTGATATGGTACGGAATCCCCCCAACCCCTTCCTTCACGATGAAGAATGAGGAGCACAGAACAATCATTGTCCAAGCTGCGACGAAGATCGTCACGTCCTTTACCTGGACGATGAAGGCACCGATCATCCCAAAAAGGGCGATGATGTCAATGAGGACTCTCGCGAGACCCTCTGCCTTATTTCCGGTTACGAAACTGTTCCGAATTTCCTTTGCCGAGAATAGATATGTCATGATCCTTGTCCTCTCTTTCCGAGTATTTTTATTTTAGAGCCCCTAAGGACTCTTATTCAAAGGTCACGTGCTAGAGTGCGAGATTGATTCTCGCTCTGCGAATAGCACTTTTTAACCTAATTTTAACTGGCTAAATTTAAAACTAAATTAAAAAGTGTTATCCTTAATAACACTTTTATACTAGCACATTTCCCGAATATTAGCAAGTACTTTCCTGCTTTTTGGCTTATAATAGACAAAAATAATAAACTATCAAAGAACCACTAAAACACTTCTGAATAAAAATATCATCTATTATTATAAATTTTAAAAATAATACGGTGGCTTCTTATGTGCGAAACCACCGTCTTACGTTCTTAAAAAAAGAGTTACTTCAATATATCGCCACTTGTACAAAAAATCCGTGGCAACGTGTCTCAATGTTTAATTTTATCAAAGGCCTCCTGTATGATCTTCTCTGAATCTTTGGGGCTAATTTCGAAGCAGTTGTCTCTATAGATGCTTTCCGAGAAGTCATCCCATTTTGAAAAATCAAAGTATTTGATAAGATGCTTAGTTGTCTCAAATATTCTCGTCCCGGGAAAGGGGGTGAGGTAGGAGAAATTAATTAATGATGGTGAGATCTCCTTAACTAATTCAGCTGTCTCGAGAATATCTGATTTTGTTTCGCCAGGAACTCCGACCAGTAAATATGCTCCCGGTTTTATTCCCACCGAATGGCACAATCGGAATGCATCCCTGATTTTATTTTTAGATATTCTCTTGTTAAGGATTTTTAGTACCTTTTCACTGCCTGATTCAACACCGAAATTCAACTCAGTGCAACCTGCCCTTTTCATTACTTGGAGCATGCTAAGGTTCACGGTGTCCACCCTCGCCTGCGCGCTCCATTTTGCCTTGCACTCCAACGCAGTTATTGCCTCGCATACTTCATTGACACGCGGCTCGCTTATAGTAAACAAGTCGTCAAAATAGAAGATATCATCCGGACTAAAAATCATCGCCAATAACTGAAATTCTTTGGCGATTTCCGAGGCAGAACGGGGTCTGTATCTGCTGCCGGTTACTGATTTGTCACAAAAGTTGCATCTAAAGGGGCAGCCCCTTGATCCGAGCAAATGGAGCGATGTCGTCCCAAAGAAGTTTCTCCATATCTCCATATACTTTTTTGTTTCCGTTACGTTACGAAGGGGCAATGGTATAGCATTTACATCCGGCTTTTCTTTCACTTTTATTTCCGTAAAATGCCTTATCTTCCGAACTGCTAAGCCATTTTTGTTCAGTTCTTTGGCTGTTCTGGAATTAGCAATTATCCGAACAGCGTTCTCTGCCTCACCGATTACTACGATGTCGACCGAATGTTTGCCGATTAGCCCGTCGGTTTTGAGAGGACCAAAAGCAGCCCCGCCCATAACCACTCGTGTATTGAAACATTTTCTTTTAATTAAATCTGCAATCCGAAGGGCTTCGGCCAGCTGAAATAAAGTTGAAGATATAAATACCATTTCCGAGTCAACCGCTTCAAGTGATTCGTGATATTTGTTCTCGGACAACATTTGGCCGTCAACAAAAAACAGATTATGCTCAGGAGCTAGCATGGCGGCAAGATAACCGATTCCTAAGTTCTGGTAAGGAGTGTGACTGTACTTATAATAGACTTTGGGGTTGATAAAAGTGATGTCCATTTTATTTTCCTTTCCCATGTTTCCATGGCGTTTGTTTTGAAAGAGCCTGAATATTTGATGTTACTGTACAATTTTGCAATTGTCAATTTTCTTTTATTTTGCTATATTAACGTTATTATTAATGAACTAATTATCTGTATGATTATAGATTCCCATATCCATCTTTCAACTTATGACAATAATGCGGGCTCTTTGCAAGAAGTCCTTGAATTATTTCTACGGGAAATGCAAAAAAATAATGTTTCGGCTGCTATTATTATCCCCGATAACATTGAAAATAGTGAAAGTATCGCGGATTTAGAAAAAGCGACTGAATTGATTGAAGGGAAAAAAAATTTATTTTTACTCGGCAGCCCACAGATCATACAAAGAGATTCAAGTGAGTTAGAAAAATATCAAAAACTTTTGGTAGAGGACAAAATTAAGGGTCTAAAATTTTTCCCCGGTCACGACCCTTATTACCCTACCGACGATAGATGCTTGCCGTATTACGAGCTTTGTCAAAAACTTGATGTTCCCGTTCTATTTCATACCGGAGAAAATTCAAGAGATAGTGATTGTGCTAAATGGAATGACCCGAAATATATTGTTGAAGTCGCAAAAAAATATCCCGTACTCAAGGTTATTATCACTCATTATTACTGGCCAAAAGTGGAATATTGTTACGAAATTACAAAGAATATTCCTAATATTTATTTTGAACTAGCCGGATTGGCAGACTCGGAAGTGGTTGAAAAAAGTGGTGGCATAGAAATAATAAGAAAGATACTCAAAAAAACCATCGCTGACAGACCTGATAAGGTGCTACTTGGTACCGATTGGCCTATGTGTAAAATTGAAGACCATATTGCCTTAGTAAAATCTTTAAAATTAGGAGAGCGGGATGAAAATAAAGTACTTAGCGAAAACTCAATAAAAATCTATAAATTATCAATTATCATTTAGACAAATTAGAAAAAGACAAAAGGCGCCCTTGTAAAAGGACGCCCTTTTGATTACCAATTATCCCTCCCTCTGGCTTCATCCTGAGATAAAGCATTTTCCGTTTTTTCTCTGAGCTGTATACGTGCGAGCATAAGCTTTCTGTGGACCTCCGGCATTCCGCACGAATTGTAATTCCCGTGAAGATTATACGAAAAAACCGGAAGTCGAAAATCGCAGTAATATTTGTCCAAAGGACAGCTTTTGCAACAAGAGAAGTTTTTCCAGTCGCAAAGCCTGCGTACTTCCGCAAAACCGCTTTCCCATATTTCGTAAAAATCTTGTTGTCTGATATTTCCCGCCGGAAACATTCTCTCACCGGCGTGGAAATTGTCGGGAAAGACGATCCCGTCAGAAGCTACGGAGGCAAAAAAGGTGCCGGAGAAACTACGTTTAAAGATTTCTTCCAGACGAGCAATGAAGCTGAAATAGAATGGATTGGGCACATCCAGACGGTCGTCAACCCAGGAGGATTGAATTTGCTCGTACCTAAACTTAGCCATAGCCAGACGAAGCATACTTTCGTAATCGTTCTCCGTGAAAAATAAATCCGGGTTTGCCATGGCTCTGCCGGTCGGATACAAATCGATAGCCGCAAAATCAACTTCATTTTCACCGCACCACAGGTAAGTACTTTCAAGATCAGTGATGTTTCCTTTGTGGAGAACGTATTGCGCGCTAAAAGGAAAGTCAAATTTTTTCAGCAGCGCAAATTTTTCCTGGACCGATTCAAAATCAAGACCACCGTGCGAGTTAAAATGAGAACTAATCCCATCAAAACTCATGACGAAGTAAACACGGTTAGAAACCTGGCTCAACAATCTTTCGTTCAGCTGTGTACCGTTTGTTAAGACAAAACAGTCCAGACCGAGATCAAAGATAAAATTGGCTATTTCGATAAAATCAGGACGTAACGTCGGTTCGCCTCCTGTCAAAAAAAATGAAAGCACCCCGGCATCTTTGAGCTGACGAATCACCCGCTTGAGTTCCTCGGTTGTTAATTCGTTTTTCCTCGGCTTCCCTGACTTGCTAAAACAGTACTTACATTTTAGATTACAGTCTGTGGTCAGCTCCAACTGAACGACAAGAGGCGATTTGAAGATGCTTGAACGGGATAAGACGCCAAGCGGAATATTTGACCTCATACTGTCAAAATCCCCTTCGTTTTTTTTCTGGATAATCGCCTTCGAATTGCATAAGCTGTACTTTTCCATTTCGTCGAAACATCCCTCTTTGAACAAATCTTCAGCGTCTTTTTTAAATAAGTCTATCGTCCCATCGGGCAGAGCCGCGACGATGCCAAAAGACTCTTCTCTCATTGCTGGTCTAAACATGGCGGTATCTCCTTTTCATTGGGAATGAGCTAGTCTTTTTCTATTATCATACAGTAAAAATTAAGTCAAGGAAGATTGACATCTGCGTTTTTTTGTTGTATAAGAATATGAAGATGAAATTTTGTATATTTCGGAAACAGATGGCTATTTGACAAGAAAATAAAAAAAAGGAGGCCAGCAATGGCTAAGAGATTTACGAAACGAGTTGAAAATTTTCATTGTGCAAAATGTGGAAGATTCGTCGAGGGAAATGGCTTTACGGATCATTGTCCCCATTGCCTTACCGGCAAGCATGTTGATAATAATCCTGGAGACAGAGCTTCGGAATGTGGAGGACTCATGAAGCCGATCGGTATCGAAAAGGGCAAAAAAGACGTGATAACACTTATTTATCTTTGCTCGAAATGCGGCGTCATCAAGAAGAATAAGGCATCCGTTCATGATGACATGGACAAGATCATTGAGGTTTCCAAGGAAAGCGCTCAGAGGAGGAGGTAGCTTATGAAGAATATCTTTGTGCCTAGCATTCCGCATCTGGTTCATATAGAGACAACGTATGCCTGCAACCAAAAATGTATCTTCTGCTACAACCCTAACCGCGATATGAAAATCGATCGCACGGTCATTGATCGCATTGTTATGTCGATTTTCGAATCCTGGATTCCTCATGTGTATCTCATAGGCGGAGAACCCAGCTTGCTGGGCTCAAACCGGCTTAATGACTACATAGAACTGCTGTCGCAGAGATCTTCGGTCACCATTGTGACGAATGCCCAAATATACCTTGAAGATCTTTCTCAAAAGCTGGCTTGCATCGGAGTGCCCATTCACGGCATCAATGGAGTTCATGACTTTCTTACCGGTAAAAACGGGAGTTTCATGACGGCCAAGAAATCCATTGAAAGGTACGTGGCCAGAGGTTTCGATGTGCGATGTATACCCGTTCTCACAAAAACCAATTTCGATCAGATCTACGATATCATAGGGCTGGCAAAACAGCTCGGAATGGAAAGCGTCTTCGTCGACAGGTATGAAGATGGTGGAATCGGGAGCCTTCGCTCAGCAGAGCTTAAACCGTCGCTTGAACAATTCAGAATCGCACTCGGTCAGATGATCAAAGGCCGCGACGATTTTGGAATTCCGGTGGGATGGGGCACGGCCATACCGTTTTGCTTGGATGAACGGCTGCTGACGGAAAATATGTACGCCGATTGCGGTGCGGGAATTACTTTCTGTGCCGTCAATCCTCACGGACAAGTCAGGCTGTGCAACCAATCTGAACGTATCTATGGCAATATCCTCAACGAAAGAATGGAAGCAATCTGGCATAAGCCGGAACTGGCTGAATTCCGCGATCTAGCATGGGTAGAAAAACCATGCACTGGTTGTGCAGTTCTCGCAGATTGCATGTGTGGCTGCAAAGTCGATGCGAACCATTCAAGTACTTTCTGCATTGATTATGCAGTCAGAGAAAACGGACGTTTCTGCGAACCGAACGCATTGGCACAGAAACAGAATGCGACCCCCGCCATCCCCAACGAACTACGTCACTTTAGGGCAAACAGATATGCGCGGCTCAATACTCAATTCAAGGAAAAATATTTGATAACAAGATATCAGACGATTATCCTTGATGAAAACTCCGTATCTCTGATGAAGCTTATTCTGTCCGGCGAAACTGAAGAAAAATCGTTGATAGATATGTTCGTAGATTCCGTAGATGCGAGCGAGGTCAGGAGGTTTGTGTCCATTCTGGAACAAGTCGAGGCGATAGACATCGTCAAGGAGTGAACCATGAAAAACGAGCTGGCAGTGCAAGACTGGAGCTGGGAGATCACCAAACGATGCAATCTCAATTGTCTCCATTGTATCTCTGGAAAAGAGCACTGCGATCGAGAACTGACAACTGAAGAATCGCTCAAAGCTATCAGCTGCATTGCCCGGCTCGGAGGTAAAAATCTCAGACTTACTGGCGGAGAACCTTTGATGCGAAAAGATCTAGGTCTAATAATCAAGGAAGCGAACTCTTTGAATTTAGACGTAGATCTGATTACTAACGGGACAATGCTTAATGATGGCTTCTTAAAAAAACACGGAAGTTTTATCAGGCACATGGCTATCAGTATTGACGGGCAAAAAGAAGTTCATGACCGTCTTCGGGGTAACGGATCTTACAAAAAAGCCATGACGGCCGTGAAGAGGGTACTGGACTTAGGGATAAATCTTTCCGTTTACATCACCGTGCATTCTTTAAATGAAAATTCGCTTGATTTGCTTATAGACGGACTAATATCTATGGGCGTTAGTAATTTTCATTTAAATGAAATCAACATGGAAGGAAACGCGTCGCAAAATTTATTTCTACGTCCTCAACAGACCGACACTCAGAAAAGGAAAAACCGTATAATCTCGCAGTTGCGAAAAAGTATAGTTATCAAATGCGTCGATTGCGATGAAAGGTGCTCGGTTTCTCCTGGGTCCGTTTACCTTCGATGCGATGGCAGAGTCTATGCTTGCGCGGAAATTGCTTTGAATTCTCGAAACCAATCAATCGCTCATATTCTTGAGCGGAAAATAAAAGATACAATGGAGCTGTTTTTCGCGAACGCAAAGGACTTCGCAAATTGCAGATGTCGATATTCATTGTTCAGTATGCGGGGAGTGAGCTTACTTCTCAACGAACCTCGCAAATGCCCTATAATAAAGGAGGAAAATTGACAATGGAAGAATCCCTACGTAAGATATATATAGACTTTGATGTCCTGTATCAAGGAATACTGTCTGTCTGTGCGGATTGCGGTGACCATGACTGCGAGGGGTATGTGTGGCTTCTGCCAGAAGAAGCTTCAGCACTATATGATCTCAACATCTCTATCGTTGAGATAAACAACAATACTTCCTTTATCAATTCTTTCGAGGAGGTTAACGGCCGCCTGTTAATCGAGAGACCAAAACCTCCGTGCAAGTTAAGACACCGAGGACTTTGTTCGATCTATACCTCAAGGCCTCTGGTTTGCAGGATGTACCCCATCGGTTTTGCGACAATTCAGAACGAGGTATCCGTGGTTCTGCATAAAGACTGCCAATTCGCACGTGGCCTCAAAGGTCGGGAAAAAGAACTATTTCTGTTAAAAGTTCTTAGGACCTTTGAGTATACATCTCCCAAGCTTCTTATGAATATCATGGATACCTACGGAAAGGTTGATGCTATTTCAGCTTTTCCGGATGGTTCCAACATCTTCGAGGTGATTGCGCCTCTTCGGGCGCTCATCAATCCTAATGAAAGGAGGTAAACGCTATGTCCAAATGCAAGGCCGTGTTAGACAGCAAAAAGGTTACAAGCATAACGGTCAAGAGCAAGGACAAAAAGGCAGACGTTCCTGCTGAAGCCAAGCAGACAAAGGCTTAGCGCAGGGCAGGCGATGCCAAAAACCGGTGAGTTCGGGTTCAAACCCAAACTCACCGGTTTTTATTTATGTGCCAATAATATTCTTCAAGAATCAAAAAATTTAATGACGATATTCCTTGATCGCGAAAAAAAATATTTAAGTACTAGTTTATTTAATTAAAAATTTAGACCTCAGTTATTTTAACCTTCTCTTTCTTGAGCATTGCTGCAAATATCCCCATACCTTTTTTCTTTTTACCATCAAACTTTCCTGAATAAATAGTTTTACAACCGCAAGTCGGACTGCCAGATTTTAAAATCGCTTTCTTAATTTTATTCTTCCTCACAAACTCTAAAGCCAATTTAGCGCCAATTATAAATTCTTTTGTAAAATCTTTATTATTTTCATTAATGATTTTGCCTTTCACAATTTCACATTTGTCCCTGGGAATACCTAGTTCAGCCATTAATTCCGGACAAATAGCTAGGCAATTACCTTTATTGTAAGATGCTAGTGCTTTCTTACTAGTTTTAGCTTTACCATTCCATCGACAAGGCACGCCGACTAAACAAGCACTGACGATAGTATCTATTTTTTGTTTCTTCATATATCTTACATCTCAAATTTACTATCCGGTACTGATTTATTAAATGAAGTAAAATCAGCTACACTCCAGCCATACTTTTTACCCCACTCTTCTGTTTTTCGTAAATAATCTAAATCGATTGTGCCGACGTGATGCTGGCGATCGTTTTCTAGAGTCATCATCATACCTTCGGTAATACAAGCAAAACCGACATTAGCCGGTAAACCTAAAACTTTCCCCATTTCGATATTCGGCCATTTTACGCGTCCGCCATCGATGTTAATAACATCCGGCCGTTGCTGCTCAAAATCTTTAGGCATGTCAGATGGTTCGGCTACGTCAATCACAATCGCTTTTGATTTTAAAACCTTAGGATTAATAAGAGCTTCGGGATGCGAAGTGGCGGTTACGATTATATCAGCTGCCGCAATATCATCAACGTTGATAGAAATTTTATGATTGGTTTTAGTTAACTTAGCTTCCGTATTGCCCAGTCTTTCCAAGTTGCGGCCGACTAAAATTAAATCTTTAGCCTCGTTTTCCAAAACCCGAGCGACAGCTTCGCCGATTGTGCCGGAAGCACCGATAACAGCAATAGTTAAATCGGCTAAATTCTTCTTGGCTCTTCTAACCGCTTCGTAGACTGACTGCAGGGTTATCATAGCCGTATAAGCGTTGCCGGTTGTAACGTTTAATTTAACTTGGTTATTTTCAGTTAAGAATAAGCCGGCGGAAGTCGCCGGAGCCGTTAGTCCGCCCAACATTAAGAATTCGCAACCAAGCTTTTCCTGAGCATAAAGTGTGGCAGCCAAGATCTTTTTTCTGACTACTTCTTTTTTAGGACTATTCATCTGGCGCGGAGTTAGGGCAATGCCAACAATATAACCCTCAGCTTGACCGATGATATCAAAATGTGAAGCGACTAAAAAACTCCACTGTGGCGGTAGATGCCAAAGAATAAATTCGATAACGCTCATTGGCAGCCAGCCCAAACAAGGCGCAGCTCGTTTTATGCTGGCTTTATCCATAAAATGTGCTAAAACCACTAATTTATTTTTACTTTTTTCCATATTATTGCTTGTTGCTGTCATTTCGACCGCAGGGAGAAATCTCTTATATGTTTCTAAAAACCTACAAGAGATCCCTCGCTTACGCTCGGGATGACATTATAAATAATGTCATTTTAATATCGCTTGAACTTTTTCGACAATTTGTTTCGGCACATAATCGCTTTTTACCCAATAATCAATCGCGCCCGCTTTTTTGCATTCCGCGTTTAATTCCTTTTTATTATAGTTGGAAATAATAACCACTTTAATATTTTTGGTGGCTGCGTCAGCTTTTATTTTATTAAGTACGTCGAGACCACTGACTTTTCCGATCAGCATGTCTAATAGAACTAAATCCGGCTTTTGCCTTACAATCTCATCATAAGCGACCTCGCCGTCATTAACTATAGCTAGATCAATCCCAAAATTCTTAAATTCAATCTGATACATTAAAGATTGCGCTTCGTCATCCTCTACCATTAAAATTTTATACTTTGTTTTTTCGCTCATATTGATTTTGCTTTTGGCAATTCTACGGTAAACGTTGTGCCTTTGCCCAATTCGGTAGACTCAACATACACCTTAGCGCCTTTATGACTATCTATAATCTCCTTGATGATAAATAAGCCCAGACCTGAACCGTCCGTAAAAGTAGCAACTGCGTTGGGTGCACGGCTGAAGCGCTGAAACAATTTTGGCAGTGATTCCTTAGGAATGCCTATGCCAGTATCAATCACACGCAGTAAAATAATATCGTTCCCCTCTTCTATTTTGACAATTATACTGCCCTTCAAAGTATACTGCAAGGCGTTGTTAATTAAATTATAAATAACCTGTTTTAAATACTTAGCATTGGAAAGCACCTCGCCAATCTTTGTTGACGGTAAATCGAGTTTTAACTCAAGGCCCTTGTTTTGTGCCTCTTCTTTTTTGTCTTCGTAAACTTCCTGAACAACTTCGGCTAGTTGCACTCTTTCCATATCAATCTTAAACTTATCGGACTTCATTTCCGAAGCTAAAAGAATATCATTAACCACATCTGTTAATTTAACGGATTTATCGTAAGCTGTTTCCAGCAAATGCTCCCTATCTTTTTCCGGTAAACGGCCTTCTCTGAGCATGCTCAAAGTTCCCTTGATAACTGAGACCGGAGTGCGCAATTGGTGTGAAGTGATATTTAAAAATTCGCTGCGCATTTCTAGTAATTTTTTCAAATGCTCATTCTTTTCTCTAATATCTTTTGTTTGCTCATTAACTTTCCTTTTTAAATTTAGACTATAATCTCGCACCTCTTGATAAAGCATAGCGTTAGCTATCGCGATTGACGCCTGGCTGCTAAAAACGGACAGGGCTTGCATGTCTTCTTTAGTATAAGCGCTGGCCGACAACTTACTTCCCAAAAGAATCAAACCGATATATTCGTCGCCAACCATTAGTACTAAACAGACAGATGCTTTTATTCTTTTCATATTTTCCTTTAGTATTCCGATCTTTTTTCTTTTTTCATTATCTTTTTCAGTTTCTAATATAAAGCCCAGTTCCTGTTCAATCACCATTCCCTTTTCAAGTAAAAAATCTCTTAAAAGAAAGTGACTAACATCGCTACTAAAACCTGCTTTTACTAAAGATTCAACGGTGTGCAGTTTTTTGTCAAATAAAACAATCCTGACTCCGCCCAATTTCATCTTTTTAGTCAAAGCATCTTTTATAATCTGTAAATTCTTTTTGAGATCAATCTCTCTAGCGAGTTGTGTAGTCAAGTCATTGATAACTTCCTGATAATCAACTACTTCGCTAAAAAAATATCTGCCAACCAATCTGGCAATAAAATTGCGCACAATATCAAACATTGACAGCATCAATATTGATGCTAAAAAAGCTGCAGTTACTAAATTCCAATGAATCGAAATCTGCAAGTACCATGCGGTAATAATCAAGACAAAATACAAAACAAGCAGAAATAATGATATGGTAATTAAATAAATCGTGGACTGACGAAAAATAAAGCTGATATCCATTAAACGATAACGAGTTATGGCGTAAGCAATAATAATGATAAAAAGTGGCAAAGTTAAATATGACCAAGGATAAATGCCAATGCCATAAGCCCAGAGCAAAGTAAAGCCGGCCAAAGAAAAAATGAAAAACCCGATCATAATATAAACCGCCTGGCTTCTTTTTAAAGCATCGTTTTTTTTGTCGCGCCAAACATTGTAAAGATTATAAATAGCTAAAATGACATAGCTAATAATTAGCAGAACATAAAAATGATTGCCCAAATGCCCTTGAGTGTGGCAGCCCCAACGATAATGATAAACGCCGCTAATAAAGCTATCAAATTGCGACCAAACAACGAGCGCCGCGCTCCAAGCATAGCCAAAGTATAAAGCCGCTTTCTGCCAGCGAATCTTTATTTCGCAAAATTCAATGGAAAAGTGGTAAACCAAAATCGGCATCATTATGCAGAAAGGATACAAAAAAATTCGATCGATAAAGGTCGTTAATTTATCATTACCGCAAGAATAAAACAGAGCCACGGCGCCGTAAGCAAAAACGGTCTGAGTGATGGCTAGCAAGAAAAAAATAAAGTTTTCTTTTTTTCTGACTTTCAGCCAGCTATAAAGCCCGATAGCAAAAATAAGAATACCGCTTGGAATTTGCGCGTAAATTGGAATTGATATTTCAGGCATTATCTTTTTGTCTTAATTTATAATGAAGCGTTTTGCCAATATGCGACTTGGGCAATTCGTTAACGAATTCAACTTCGTGCGGAATTTTGTGTTTAACTAATTTATCTTGACAAAAATCTTTGATCTCCTGATCTTTAACCTCGTGGCCTTCGTGTGGCACTATATAGGCCTTAACTTTTTCTCCATAATAGTCGTCTTTAACACCAATAACCGCGGTTTCTTTGACTTTGGGGTGGTCCTCAATCACCTTTTCAATTTCACGCGGCCAGGCTTTTTCACCGCGAATATTAATCATGTCATCCATACGCCCTTCAACATAAATAAAACCATTTTCATCCAGGCGGACAATATCATTGCTATAATACCAGCCGTCCTGCAAACACTTGGCGGTTTTCTCTGGATTTTTCCAATACCCTTTAAAAATCTGAGGACCAGCGATGGCAAATTCTCCTTTAGTATTGTACGGAACTTCTTCGCGGGTTTCTGGGTCAACAATTTTTACATCAAAACTCAAAAAAGGAATGCCGACTGAATTAAAAGCCTTTTGGTAATTGCGGTCAAAGGGATCAAGTACGGCTATACCGGTATTTTCGGTCGCTCCATAAGCTTCCACCATAATATTATTCGGCATAAATTCTTTTAAATCTTTTACCAGATAGTCCGGTAAGGCAGCCGATCCGCAGGAGCAAAGCTGTAAACTGACAAGTTTAGACGCCTGCGGATTGTCTCTGAAATGTTTTAAAAAAGCCGAAAAAATTGCCGGCACGCCAAAAAAGACATTAGCTCTATTTTTAACGATTGCCTTGATAGCGTCAGCAGTATGAAATTTTGGCTGTAAAATATTTTTACCTCCTTCTAAAATAGGCCAAATAGCGGCAAACCCAGGAACGTAAATATGAAAAGTCGGCACTAGAGTTAAAAAAACCGAGTCGCTATTTATTTTTTTCTCCGGTCCTACCCAAGTACTAACATTAATGTTAGCTGACACAATATTAAAGTGGGTAATCATCACCCCTTTGGCTGTGCCAGTAGTACCACTAGTATAAATAATCAGCGCCAAATCCTCTCGTGGATTGATATCGACTTTATTATACTTTGCTTCGATGTCAATAAAATCTTTCAGCTGCTCCGCATCGCCTGTTTTGCCGCTCGGCACCTTCTTCAGTAGCTTTCCCAAAACTCTGGTCAACGGCGAAAAATAATCGGCTAAATTAGTAACAATGATTTTTTCAATTTGCGGCGTCACCTCCGCTGCTTGTTTAGTCTTCTCATAAAATACATCCAACGTTATCACCAAACGCGGCTCAGCATCCTGAAAAAAATACTCCAATTCTTTAACCGTATAAAGCGGATTTAAAGGAATAGTAATCGCGCCAGCTTTTAACGCGCCAAAATAAGCAATAAAAAATTGAGTGCAAGTCGGTAGCATAAAAAGGATCCTATCGCCTTTTTTAATTCCGTAATGCTGTAAAGCATTAGCAAAACGATCGCTCAATTCATTTAATTCGCGATAGCTAATTTCTTTGCCGTAAAAAGAAAGCGCCGGCTTATCAGCATACTTAGCAGCGCTTTGTTCTAAAATTTCATGAACCGGAATTTCCGGATATTCTAAATTAGCGGGTATGCCGGAGGAATATTGCTTGAGCCAGGGACGATTTGGGGGGACTGGCTGAGGATGCTTAATCATATTTTTAAATTAAGTAAAATTTCTAACTTTATTTTAATTATAGTAAAAAACCTGATTTATGTAAAATTAGTAAAAAATATAAGCGCGCCTGCTAACAGGCGCGCTTATAAAACTAAAAAAATAATATTTATTGTTTAGTCGTTCCAACCGAGCTGACAGGAGTATCATCGACGACAGTCGGCATTTCTTTGATCGTCGGCATCGGGATGCCGATTATGTTATCTTGCTGCCTTTCAATGATTTCTTTTACTAACGGCACGACAACATAGTCATTGTAATAAACTGTGCTGTCGGCACCATCTTTAACAACCGGAAAAATAAGCGCCGGTACAAAAAGTTCTTCCCCCTGTGCTGTGTCCTGATTATAGTTCCAATATCTAGCTAAACCCTTCTCCGGTGTTCCTAATTCAATTTCTATGGTTTTGGTCGGATCTGGATATTTATAAGTCGGGTAGATGCCGCCACGATTAGCATACTCCATTATTTTTTCCTTGTCAGTTATTACTTCATAGTCGGAACTTGTATAATTATAAGGAGTGATAGGTCTAGCGCCGGAAACACGGTCATATCTAATGTTGACTGAAACGTAAAAACCGTAAGGATAACCACTTTCGTCATGTACAATTTTGTCTTCTAATACTAAAGGATAAATAACTGTAACGTCTTCCGGAACATAGAAATTAGCTTTATCTTCAGTGACGCCATAATATCTTTTCCAACCAGTTTGTACGTATGGCTGACCGTAATGACTCGTATCAATGCCATAATTCTTTACAAACTGTTCAGCCGTAGCTAATATTTTTTCATCTGCTGGAACGTCATCCATCGTCAAAAGATATTGCTGATAGCATCTCTCATCACGACACTTAGTCTCCGGACGAGGCCACTTTTGCCAATTACTGTTAATATCAATTGCTCCTTCTTGAAAATTAATTGCTAACATATAACCGAACTCTCTATCCTCGCTTATCATTAGATTGTTCAGATCTGCGCCGCTAAACTTCTTAATGTCTAAGGCGTCGAGTTTAAAGCTAGTCAAATACCTGCCTAACTCTCGGCTAGCGATGTTGTTGGCTGCTCTTTTATAAACCGGCATTTTATCCTGGTCAACGGAAAAATCGTCTCCTTGGTAAACGTATTCATAATTAATTCTTTCCGGCGCAATCGGACTGGGCAGGCTGAGTTCTTTAGTGGCCGCCGACATAGTTCCGCCGCCGCCTAAACCCAAAGCAGCACTATCTCTGACTTGTTCATTTTGACTTGTATTTAAAGCGAGCTTGCCAAAGGCGGAATCAGCCATCTTAGTAATTCCGCCTGATAAATGTAGCTCGGGCGCCAGGCTGATTCGGGCGCCAGGCTTTTGACCGTAAAGAAACGGCAAAGAAGCCGCCACTAGTAGTAAAACTATGATGCCGGCGGCCGCATAAGCAAAACGATAGAACATGTTATTGCCCAGCCAGGAAAAGGTCGACTCCGTCTCTGCTTTTAAAGATTCTGTCCGTCTCATGATTTCCTTTCTTAATTCAGCAACGAAATTTTTATCAAACTTAGAGTCCGGCTTAGCCTTTAAATATTCCTCAATAATTTTCATAATTTCTGCCTCGTATTTTTTTAGCTCAGGATCAAGCGCGTATAAATCATCTAATATAATCTTTATTTTATTGCTCATATTTTTTAGTTTAATTATTGATTGAAGAACCCTCTATAGTATAAAACGAAATTTTACCATCGCAGTAACAAGAACATAATAAAAATTTCAAGCGGCATTTCTCGGCGCAAGGTGTTGATAGCGCGCGAAAAAGCCATTTTGCAACTGCCTTCGCTTTTATCAAGCGCTTCGGCAATTTCGGCGTACGACATATCCTGCCAAATGCGCATAATTATAATTTCTCTTTGTTCGCTCTTTAATTTAGCCAAATGTTTTTCAACTGATTTTAATTTTTCTTGTACGTCAATATCGCGCTCAATGTCTTGATCTTCAGCCATATCCCAAACATCATCAATGTCAACAGTTTTTTTCCTTGTACGGTAGTGGTCAATCACGGTATTGCGGGCAATCTGATAAAGCCAAGCGGAAAATGTACCCTTGTCAGAATTAAAGGTTTTTATTTTTTCCAAAGCTTTAAAAAAAGTTTGACTCGTTAAATCTTCGGCGGTTTCTTTATGAGTAGTTTTAAAATAAATAAAATCGTATATCTTTTTAATATACTTATCGTAGAGCCAGGAAAATTTTTCTAAATCTCCTTGCTGGCAAGAGACAATAATATCTTTTTCGTTGTCCATAAAAATTTTATGCCACCACAATAAATAACGAAAAACTTAAAGATAGGTAACAACTAATCTTAATAGTAGCACATAACGCATCTTTTTAAAATGTAAAAACGCCCAAAACAGGCTGTTTTAGGCGCCCCTCTTTAAAAAATCTATGCTGGCTTTAAGCGCTTCTTTTTTGTAAATTCATGGCAATAACCGCTAAATAAATTGCAGCAACGCCAACTAGAGCGTAAACAGTTCTTGAAAGAATGGACATGTCGCCAAATAAGGCCGCCACTAAATCAAACTTAAATATACCAACCAAGCCCCAGTTTAAAGCGCCGACAATTACCAACACCAGCGCCGTCCAATCAAAAACATTTAAACTTTTCATAAATTTTAAAATTAATTAATAATAATTATGCTAAATTAGTTAAAAGTTTATTATATAAATATTATAATTTTTTATAGTTAATTATTAATTAATTTTTTATTAATAAAAAATTAAAAGCTGGCACCCAGCAGTTTTTATTAGTTGACCAAAATTATTTAACTAGCAAAAGGAGGTCTTTAAAAATAAACCAAACTATATAAATAGTGGCCAAAACAATCAAAAGAAAAATTATTAACAAAATTATAGCTGTTTTTTTCATAAATTAAATTTTCCGAATTATTATTTTTTTGCAAAACAATTCCTGCCTCGCCTGTTTATTAACCATAGCCAAAGCAAAGCAAGAATAATTATAGCTCCTTCAACCACAATCAAATTTAGACCGCAGGTAGAATAATACCCCCAAAAATCATTCGCGCCGATATTGTCATTAATCGGCGAACCAAAAAAAACAAAACGATGATTGCTAAAAGGTAAAAAGAGGGCTGTGCCGTAATATCGACTCGTTAAAGCGTCGAGAAAAGAGTGCAACGCGCCTATCAGACAAAAATTAAAAAACAAGAACCAAAAATTTTTATCTTTTATATTGTGCTGGCGGAAAAAAGCAAAACAAACAAAAAAGGCTAAAAAACCGGAGAAAAAAATAGAATGAGTAAAGCCGCGATGTCCCCAAAAATTCTCTACTGGCACATTTAAAAAATATCCGATTAAATCAAGGTCGGCAATAATTCCGCAAAAAACCGACCAAAAAAAGATTTTAAAACCCTTGCCATCTTTAATGATGGTTTTGTAGAGAGCTATGGAGACTGCGGTATGGGCAATAGGTGTGGGCATAGAAATATTCATCAATAAAACTATAACTTATTTTCTAAAAATGGTGAAGCGGCGGGTGTCTGAAGACAACCGCCGCTCTGGAAACAGCTTTATTACCTCTTCCGACGGCAGAAAGCCGCCGCTGGCAAAGTAAGTTCGGCGAAGTTGCGACCACAACCGAACCTAGCCCTGATCATGGCTCTCCCTTTCCGATAATAGACATCAGAAACCTTCAGAGGTATGTTCTCAAGAACCTCAAACATCTTCTTGTATGTTCGTAAAAAACCTCTTAGACTACAGGGTCTGATGCTCTGGGGCTGTTCGAGAAAAAGCACCAAACGAGGTCTGACCTCGAAAGTTGCCGCCTGAAGATTGTCGCCGCTATCCTTTCTGACGAAAACCTTTCTTGCTTTGTAGTTTTTCTGCTGTTTTCTTTTCAATGTTTATTCCTCCTTTTCGTCTTTTTTTCAAATATCCATATTATTAGCATTTCTTACTCCGAAAGTCAATTATCCACTTTAGATAATATTGACTAAAGATCAATAATATGTTACTCTTCGATGAAGTTCTTTTTAAAATTTTGGCAGTACTTTTGAGTTTCTATGAACTTAGAGGCGCTGCCAAAAACCAGTCATATGATTGGAAAAAAATATGAGCAGCCGAGGAGGAGTCTCAATGGACAATGGACTGCGTGGCTGGACTATGGTTTGGAACATAGGCCCGGAAGGTTGGAGGACAAAATTCGAGGTAGATATCCTGGAAAGAATTAAAGGACAAGACGAGAGGCATTATCTAGTCGACAAGATTCAGACGAAGCTTATGCCCAACGGACAAAAGGTGTTTTTTAAGATGTTTATATTACAGGGATTTCGTCAGCCAGCTGCGAGACTCCAGGAGATACTAGATCTCCTTACAAACGTGCCAAGTGTATACGGAGTGTTTAATGACGGCTCTGCGTTCAATTTTAACTTCGACTTAATGCACAAAGACGACTTTCATCGTCGGTCGATCGAAATACTGGAAATCGTTCTAGAAAAGCTAGGGGTCAACAACGAGGGGCGACATAAATCGTTGTCATTCTCCTGCTCGTTGGAGAGTATCGACGAGAAAAGCGGAATTCATCAGTCGTAAGATTCGTGGATTCGACACAGAAAAGAGCGGGAAAAATAAAATTCTAAGCAACAAGCAGAATTTTATCAGACCCGCTCTTCTTTAATTTTGAAAAGTATTTATTGGATTAGTTCTTCGTATATCTTTTTATCATCTTCAGAAAATAAAACAAAGACAACCTCTTCAATATCATTATTTTTTTCTAAAAATTCTTTTACCGTACTAATTGCAATCTGCGCAGCCCTGTCTTTCGGAAAATGATAAACGCCAGTTGAAATTGCTGGAAAAGCAATTGATTGTATATTATTTTCTGCTGCTACTTCCAGCGAACGCCGATAACATGAAATCAATAATTCTTCTTCATTATTTTTACCGCCGTGCCAAACCGGCCCAACGGTATGAATTACGTACTTTGCCAGTAGTAAATATCCTCTGGTAATTTTTGCATCTCCAGTCTCACAGCCGCCTAAAGTTTTGCATTCAGCTAGTAGTTCCGGTCCAGCAGCGCGATGAATAGCGCCGTCGACACCACCTCCACCCAGTAGACTATTATTTGCCGCGTTAACTATTGCGTCAACCTTAATCTCAGTAATATCGCCTTGAATAATTTTTATTCTTGCCATAGCTTTTTATCTAAAAATCCTTTTAACTTTTTGAATGCCTTGCCGCGATGACTCAGGGCATTTTTTTCTTCAGACGTCATTTCCGCAAAAGTTCTAGTATAACCTTTGGGTACAAAAATTTTATCGTACGGTAGACTTTTTTTACTTTCACCTTTGGGGTCAAGCGCAATTTTACCTTTAACACGCCCGCCAAAAATCCACTCGCGTCTGTCAGGCGCGACTAAAGCCAAAACTACTTCCATAGAAGCACCTCTCTCACTATCCTGCACACCTTTTAATTTTTTTAGAGTTAAATTAATTTTATCTTCATCGCTTTTTGCCCAACGCGCTGACATAACCCCTGGCGCACCATCTAAAACATCAATGCAAATTCCAGAATCATCCGCGACTGCCCATTCTCCAGTTTTACCTGCAACAAACCGCGCTTTTTTTAAAGCATTCTCTCTAAACGTCATTCCGTCTTCAATAACGTCATCGGAAACCCCGGCCTCTTCCGCGCTCATTACTTCAAATCCAGACAACAATTCTTTCATCTCTTTTAATTTTCCCTGGTTGTGTGTGGCAAAAATTATTTTCATATAACCTTATTATAGCAAAATATACTTTACATTGTCATTCCCGCGCAGGCGGGAATCCAGAAAATAAAACAACCCCCGGTCCGTGAAACGGTGGACCGAGGGCCGCCAGAGCTATTTTATTAACTAGCTCAGGCTTTATTTACTCTCCTGTTATTGCAATCAACGAAAGACTGAAGGCCTCCCGACACAAATGAAATACAAAGAACAATGAAGCCGACCACAATGATTGCTCCCGGCTCCCTCTGAAGATTAAGGGCAGGAAGGAACCAGAATAACCCGAGAAACATGAGTGCAACACTCAAGATGAACATCGCGATTGACTGTCCTTTGTTGTTGCTCATACCCCAAAATAAAATACCAGAAAGTACACTGACAAAAAAAATAATAATCCAGAAAACTATCACGTCCATATCTTCCTCCTCTAAGGGAATATTGTTCTGATTGTTTTGACAGAGACCGGCTTCTTTTCTAACCGATCAACCGTATTCCTGATTACCGCTTCTTCCTCTTTTTGCAAAGGTTTGCCCGTGAACATAACGATCGTGGTTACGATCTTTAGGCTCTTTATCGTTTTGGCAAACCTTACGCCACCACCAACTTCATCGATATCGTTGTCAATTATGCAGCCAAAATATTTCTCTGGGCTGTTTTTTAACTCGTCGATAGCTTCGTCGGTTTTGGTGCACTGCTTGACTTCATAGCTGTCAAGGCAATCTGACAAAAAATTTGTAAGTTCTGGCTCGTCATCAAGAACCAATATATGCTTTTTGTCCATTGTTTTTCCTTTCAAAGGGCATTTTTTGTTTAAAAAGTATAGCATAAGTTTTAAAAATTGTCAAGTTTTAAAAATAAAAAGAAGGTCCAGGTACTTACGTTCCCCGGACCTAATCTGACTACCTCCTTCCCCGTTTGCTATCGGGCTTTGCTACCTCCCCACATCTGAGAAGAGGTACTTGATGCGCTTCTGTTCTGAAGGCGCTGTTGTTGATGATGGAGAAGAACTGGATGTCTCCCCTTCTGCCGGCTGGTGGTCGCCCTTGTCGCCTGAATCATAAGTGAAGAAGTTGTATTCTCCTACTGCCTGTTCGTCCATGTCGTCACCTCGCAGCTTCCTGCGACTTGGTGCCGACAGAATCGATCCTTTCCGAATGCTCAGGGTCGGGCTCAGCCGTCCAAGAGAAGCCGAGGACTCTTGCTCTCAATGCCGGACACATCAGTTCCGTCACTTCAAGCGGTTCGAGTATGCCGGCCTCGATTGAGACCTGGGTTCCTGTCGGCTTCTGATTGAGATGCGGCTTCAAAGGCAACGGCTCTGTATCGATCAGCATAACACCCCTTTCCTCAAGGGCTTTTCTGAGCCACTGAAGATGGGTGTCGTCCTCAAAGTAACCGCCGAGCCGGAAAAACATCGCGCCTGAAATTATCGTCTGTGTCTGTGTTTCTTTCATGGTTTCAAACCTCCTCGTATTAAGCAGCTTTTGCTGCTGCTTCTTGCACCTTTTCCCTTAACCACCGACTGACGCTGTCGATAGTTGCCTCTTCAATAGTGCCATCGGAATGTAAAAACCCGCGTATCGCGTACTCTACGTTACCGCACTCTGGACACACCCCCTCGTGCTTGTCGTTACTAGCGATTGTTACTAGCTGATGACACTTTTCTCCAACCCAAATAAGCTCTTTTCCCATCTGTCGTCTTCCTCCCTGATGTAGGATAGTTAAGATAATTGCTAAAGATCTATATAATTAAAGAACCGGACTTTCTTCAAGGCCGGTTCTTTTTCTTTTTGTGATTTAAAATATCACAAACAACCAGCCTTTATCTAAAAAAGTAAAGGTAGAAATAGAAGCTCGTTGTTTGTAATATCTTTTTCATGTTATTTAAACTATTTTTCTTAATAAACAAACCTCCCCGGTTTACGGGGAGGCTCGTTTTGTTTTCCCTAATGGTGTTTGTTTTTTACTATTTCGTCAAAACACCACTAAGAAACGATCTCCCCTGGAGACTAAAATAAAAGCCAAAATAGAAATTGTTTCTTAGTGATGTTTTAATCATATCTTTACTCTTGTGGATAATTATACCAAAATTACACAAAAATGCAAGCATGTCCTATTTTTTACCTAATTTTAATAAAAAAAGCGGGGTGGACATAAAGCCACCCCTCGAACAAGAGAGCATTGATCCGACTGTCACCTAGGCGGCTTGGGCGGAATTGGTACTCGGCAACAAAGCGGCCGAATTGACTTGACGACAAACTTCCCGCCGCAAGTTATACATACTCCGCCTCTGTAATGCGGATTGGAGCAACGGCAAACACGATCTTCCATAGAATTTTTCATAGAGCTCCTCCTTGTATCGTTTAGGCATTGACTATTGCTGCGCCGACTTGTCTTCTCGTCTCTTTTATACTCCAGGCCCTCATGCAACCGGAGCACTCATTTTCACACGGTTGCTCGATCCTTTGATATGTTGGGCAACTTTCCCAGTCTCTTATTTCACCCCCTCCTTGTTTGATCAAAAAAGTTACAGTCGCTTCTGCTCTTTGGCAGGAAGCACACTTTTCACCTTTGCTATACACGAGGTCGCCACAACCGCCGATACACGAAAATTGTTTGTCAGATGTTTGTGCTTGTAATTTACTCATCTTGAATGAACCTCCTCCTTTTGATCACAAAAAAACTACCCGCTTGATGCGGGCAGCCATTCTGCGTTTTTATGTAAATCTTATTTACCTATTTTTTACATGAAAACAAGCCACCCGCGAAGGTAGTAATAACAATAAACCTAATAACAATGCTTGTTGCTTAGCTTGTATCATACTGTTTTTATATTAACACATTAATAAGAAAAATCAAGCTCCTCGCCAATAATTGAAAAGGTATATGGCGAGGAGCAAGCAATACTCGCTGACGGTCTAGGTTCCGTCTTTCCCCTCCAGGACAAATACGTCATGCCCAGGCATTTTATAAGCCCTGAGCCATTTCTCAAATGGTTCGCCAACAGTTAAAAATGGCACGCCATTCGACCTGATAACTATACCGGAGTCTTTTCCTAAAGAAGCTTCTCGCTTAGTTAAGCTCTCAAAATATGAGAAAGACTTCTTTGTCTCGCTGGGTTCATCTATAATGTACGCCGCACCATTGTCAAAACCGTACACTGCACAGTAACCAACTGGCATTTTTCCACTCTTCTCCAAGAGTATATCTTAAAATACTCTTTGGTCTTTGTCGTCATTGTCGATAAAATATTCTTTCAGGTTCATGGTCTTCTCCTTTTTTTTCAAGTCTGGGTTATTTTGCCGCCAAATCATCGTTGGTGCTGATAATCTTTATCCCCGCATGGGAAATTCGCTTACAGTCACAAATGGTTCTAACAATTGACATCCTGTTATTCAACCTATTTCTGACACATCCACCGTGATCAGACTGGGAATCTAAATAGGTAGCAACTCTTCCGTCTAACAAAATAACGCCGACGATAGCGTGTTGCTCCTGTAAAGAACTTCTCACTGCATCTTCATTGAGAAATACGCCTGAAAAAATTCCGCATGAAGTCTCGTCTGTCATATTATCCTCCTTAAAAAATTTAATAAGAGCGTTTTTGTTTTGTCTAAAAAGCGGACATTCTTTTAAAGACCGCCCTCTTTTATTTTCTTTTTGTCTTCAAAAAAACTTAAACAACATTATTTAAAATAATAATAACGATAATAATAATGTTTAAATTTTTCTGAAAATTTTTCATATATAAATTATTTTTAGGAAAATAAGGGGATCTGGGTAAGACCCCCGAATGGAGTAGGACGGTATCCTAGTCTCCGAAAAATAGTGACTAACGCCACTCGTCCTTGCTAACTCTCTGTTTTAAGTCTCAGGAAACTCTGCCGGTTCCAAACGGCTCAGTCCTGTCCAGGCCTGTTTCAGCTGAAATCGGTAAAGTCTCGCATCATGTTCGTCACCCCTTGTTATGGCAATTTCCAGCCTGCCGTTTAAGGACTGGATATTGCTCTTGATTATATTCGTTTTTCTGTTTGTTCCGTTAATGCCCGTATCCATAAGATTTACACCCCCTAAGCTGTTTAAAAAAATTCTATGTTTCTCCCCATTCCTCTAAAGCTAGAGTTTAGCAAGGACTGTCAAAGAACAAACTAAAAGGGCCGTCTCGGTTGAGATGGCCCTTTATAATCTATGTTATTTTTTTACCTTATACTTTCTTGACCATCTCAAATTCCGGCATAATAATGCCGACCAATACGACTAAAATAATGGTAAATACATTCTGAATTTTGAGTATGGCTTTTTCCATATAACAATATCTTATACCAAAGTAAGGGCTTTGTCAATAAAAAACGAACTTAAAAGTCAAAAGTCCGTTTTTCCATAACGACGCGCCAAGTATTACTCTTTTATTCCGTCTAAGTTAACGTCATAAAGGATACTTTCGGCAATTAGCCTATACTGAGAAATTTCATCCTTTTTAAACCAAATCGCTATTTCTTTTTCAGCCTCATCGGTAGCGCCGGAAGCATGGATTAAATTGCGGACACTACGTTGATCGGTGTCGGCAATTGAATATGAATCTAAAGTAAAATCACCACGGATGCTGCCGACATCTGATGTTAACGGTTCGGTGCCGCCGGTTATTTTCCTAACTAAGGCCACTGCCTGGTTGCCTTGCCAAATCATACAAACTACCGGACCGGAGCTTAAATATTTAGCGTTAGATTTTAAGACCGCCCAACCATTTTCGGAGTTAGTTTTATAAGGCGAAGTTAAACCTTTTTTTTCGTAAGAAGCTCGGGCTTTACGGCCAACTTCTTCTATCCAGGCATCGCCGCCTACTTCATAGTAATGCTTAGTTGCTAATTCTTCGGTTGGAATTACCATTTTTAAACCGGTTAATTTTAAACCGGTGCGCTCGTATCTACGGACAATTTCGCCAATCAACGAACGCTGAACTCCGTCTGGCTTAATAATTACTAAGGTTCTTTCCTTGCTTGGATGTTCCATAAAATTATTTTGCGACTCTTTTTTATAAGCCGTCTAGTTAACTATTTTAAATTTAACAATTTTTGTACTATTCCCGAAACTTCTGCTGGAGTCACACTGGCTTTTACAATATAACCATTGGCGCCTAATTTATTGGCTTTTTCCTGGTCTTCAGTGGTGCTCAAATTAGTTAACATCACCACTGGAATTTTGGCCGTGTCTTTGCCTTTCCTCAAATCTGCTAAGACTGAAAATCCATCCAGCTGCGGTAAGATCACGTCTAGTAATATCAAGTCAGGTTTTTCTTTTTTGGCTGCCTCTAGGCCGTTGGCGCCATCAGTTGCTGTTAAAATATTTAGACCTAGCTGTTTTAACTTGGTCTGATACATATTGCTGATGGATTCGTCATCTTCAACAATCAAAATTGTTTTTTCTGCCATAAATATAACTTTTAAATTATTAATTTACCAATATCTTAAATAATTATAGCAATTATTTTAAATTAAACAAGACGCCGTCCAAAATTATTTTTCAAATAAAATTATTACGTTTTGGCTATCTTTTTTTACTTTGATGGCGCCGTTTTGATCGGTCCGATAAACTACTGCCCCCGATCTTTCCAGTCTTTTTATTACGCGCAGACTTGGCAGGCCAAAATTATTTTCGCCGACTTCAATAACTGCGTATTTTGGCTGGACTTTATCTAAAAATTCTTGGCTAGACGCCGTATCTGAACCGTGATGTCCGACTTTAAGTATATCGGTCGACAGGTCAATGTTTGTTGCTAATAATTCTTTTTCTTCTTCCCGCTCCGCGTCTCCCATTAATAAAATTTTAGTTCCTTCACAAATTAATCTAGAAGCGATTGAACTATTATTCAAATTGTCAATGCCTTGGCCGTAAATAGCCTGCCGCGGATATAAAATCTCTAAGTCGCAATTATCGCCCAAATTTATTATTTGTGGCCGATCAACAACAATTGTAGAAATTTGATATTTTTTTACTAGCTCCTGCCAATTTTCATAAGCAGGAGAATCATATATTATACCGGTGTAAATTATCATTTGCACATCATATCTTCTTATTACTTCATTCAATCCCACTATATGGTCATCGTGAGGATGAGTCAAAATCATTAAATCAATTTTTTTGTCCCACCACGGCAGATTTTTTCCCAATCTTTTCAAAACTGCGCTATCTGGTCCGCCATCAATTAAAATGTTTTGCCCAAATGGCGTTTTTATCAACGTAGCATCGCCCTGCCCGATATCTAAAAAAATAATTTCTAATCCTACTTGTCGTTGTAATAACAAACCATAGCCAACAACAGAAAAAAAAACTAGCAAAACGCCTAAAAATATAATTATGGATATCTTTTTTATCATAACTAAATTATATCAAATTTTAATTTACTTTTCATATTTTTTTGGTAATATATAATAAAAAATAAGGAGGGCGACATGAAGGAAGGGGGCAAAAATTACAGCGACCTCGAATATATGACATATAGTCTGGTGCAAAAAATCGTTGAAATTATGCACGATTTTTTAATGAACAAGCCCGATCATTTTCTGGCTAGAAATAGACATGTAATCGTCAACCCGCTTGCTTGTCGAATGACGAGCGGCATTGTTCTCAAAGTCGCTAAGTGCACTTGGGCTCCGGTAGGTGTCTGCACTATTTTAGGTGGCAGTGAATTATGGTCTGGTTCTCAAGGCAATTTCCGCAAAATTCTACCTGATATCTTGGTCATGTTCGGCGCCGATATCAACGCGCCGATGTATAGAGACGAACACTATGCCTATTATGCTGTCAAAAAAATCGGCAGCAGACAGTTCGACAGTCCCATACTCGACAAGACTGCTTTCTGTCATGAGTCCGACCTTAAGTTGTGTCAGGAAAAATGGAAAAAGATGTCAACTACTTGGCGAAGGGCTAATAATCGTCGGGGCAAAAAAGAGAAGTAGTCGTTAAAAAGCTCCGGGCTTTGGTCCGGAGCTTCTACATTTTTTGGGGAACTATTATTAAAAATATAAAAGAAAATAATTTAATGGCATTATTTTTATTTTTCCTTCTAAATCCATCTTATTTTTACTGACAACAACGCCCTCCTCAAAGCCAGCTCGAGCAAAAATTTTCCTGTCTTGTTCGATTATTTCTTGACCATAACGGACCAAAATTGGTGTCGTTCTCCGATCAATTTTTACTATAAAATCTATCTCGCTTTTTTTAATATTGTCGCGCCAAAAGGTTATACTAGTCAAATCTTCATGGCTTTTGCGATTCAAGTGGCAAAAAACCAAATTTTTTACCAAATTCAAAAATGTTTCTTCTTGATATAAAGAAATACGGCTGAACTGCCAATAGCTCAGTGAGCCATAAATATATGAATAAAAAGTCCAAAAAAGAAATGGGTCAAGAAAAAATATTTTTTTGGCTTTACTTTTGCGCACGCCACCATCACCGGCCTGATAAACGACTTTTAAAACGAACATCTTTTCTAAAATATTTATATACTCCTCGGCAGTCAGATGCGTCTTGGCTTTAGTTTTGTGCGTAATCGTCTTGTAACCCAACGGTTTGCCTAAGTTAAAAATTACCTTTTCTAATACTTGCCGGAATAAAACCAAGTCTCGTCCCATTTTAGCGACGTCGGCAATTAGCCAATAAATAAAATTGCTATAGATATATTGTTTGACAGCGGTGTGTTTTTTATAGCTGTCGATAGCGCCTAAAAATCCTCCGGTTAAAAAATAAATATCCAGATAGTAATCAAGCTTAGTTAGTTGGTTGACACTAATTTTTTCTTTTTCAAAATTCTGCTCCCAATCAGGGTTAAGGGACTCCAAAAATTCGCGAAAAGATGAGGTGGGCACAATTAACTGGCGATAGGATTTGTGGTCTAAAAACTCGGAGCTAACTTTATAGTCGGACAACATAGAACCGGATAATACCAATTCAGCATTACTGAACAAGCCGGCGCGACGCAAATACTCAATGCCCTTTTCCCAATTTTTAACCAAAGTAATTTCATCAATAAAAATGTAAAGGCGATCCTTATTATCACGGGCTTTAGATTCAGACAAAAAAACCTTAATAATTTCATTCAATTGCTCGTAGGAGCTAATATTGTGACAAGAGTAATATAGTATATTTTTCGGATTGACAGCATGACGTTCAATTAAATTCTGGATAATTAATTTTAGGATAATCGTTTTGCCGCAGCCGCGCGGACCCCGCAAAATATAAATCAAATTCTTATCCAAAATTATCTCATCTAAAATTTTAGGACGAAATTTTACGTCTTGCTGGTCGTAATTTTCTAAAATCGGGTCGTATTTTAAAGTACCACCCAACCACCAAGGATTTTGAATTGATAAATATTTGATATTAATTTCCATTGTAAAAAATTTAAAATTAAAAAATCAAAGTTAAAAATGATAATGTAAAAATATTATTTGTTAAATCTCCCTTCAAAATATTCTTTTAGTTCATCAATCTTTATTCTCTCCTGCTTCATAGTGTCTCGGTCGCGTATCGTTACATCGTTATTTTCCAAGCTATCAAAATCAACGGTAATACAGAAAGGTGTGCCAATTTCGTCTTGCCGACGGTAGCGCTTACCGATATTGCCATTATCATCAAATTCGCACGTATATTGTTGCTTTAATAAATTATATATTTCTTTGGCTTTATCTACTAGTTGCGGTTTATTTTTTAATAACGGAAAAATTGCAATTTTTATTGGAGCAATTGCTAAAGGAAACTTCATCACTACTCGCTCTTCGCCTTCAACCTTTTCTTCATGATAAGCTGCTAACAGAGCGACCAAAATAGTCCTATCTAAACCAAAAGTTGGCTCGATAACATGCGGTACAAATTTTTCTCCGCTTACCGGATCTAAATATTCAAGTTTAGTATTAGAAAATTTAGAATGCTGGGTCAAGTCGAAATCACCGCGATGCGCTAATCCAGAAAGCTCTCCCCAACCAAAAGGAAAATTATATTCAATATCTACAGTTTTTCTTGAATAGTGAGATAGCTTCTCTTTCGGATGTTCGAACAGTCTAATATCTTCTTTTTTTAATCCTAGGGCGTAAAAAAATTTCTCCTGTCTCTCTAGCCAATCCATAAATATCGGTTCCCACTTTTCTTGAGGATTAAAAAAGTATTCAATCTCCATTTGCTCAAACTCCCTAATTCTAAAAATAAAATTTCGCGCCACTATTTCGTTGCGAAAAGCTTTACCAATTTGGCCAATACCGAAAGGTAATTTAGGGTGCATAGCATCGATTATATTCTTAAATTCAACAAAAATAGCGCCAGCTGTTTCTGGGCGCAGATAAACTGTACCTTCGTAGCTGTTCATTTCTGTATGAAACATCATGTTTACAAAACGCGCATCAGTCCAATTACTTTTACCGCAATTAGGACATTTTACTTTTTCCTCTTTCAATATTTTGGTCATCTCTTCCAACTTTCCTTCTAAATCTTTGCCCGTAGCTTCTTCAACCAAATGATCAGCACGAAAACGCATTTTACATTCTTTGCAGTCAACCAGGGCATCGTTAAATCCTTCTGTATGGCCGGATGCTTCCCAAAGTTTCGGATGAAGCAAGATCGGACCATCAATACCAATCATTTCTTCCGGCTCTTGCACAAACATTTTCCACCACAACTTTTTGATATTATTTTTTAATTCCGCGCCATAAGGACCGTAACTATAAGCATTAGCAAAACCGCCGTAGATTTCACAAGCCGGAAAAATAAAACCCCTTCTTTTACATAAAGATACTATTTTTTGCATGAGATCGTTTTCTTTTTCTTTTGACATATAACTTATTTAATGAATGGGTTAGAATTATTAAAAATTATTAAGGACTCTTTATCAACCGCTTTTTCTGAAATTCCGTACTTTTGACTATACAAAGTGTCAACTGCGCAAAACAATGCCTGATTATAATCAAAGCCGAGCATTTCACTTATTCTCTTAACTTCGTCCTCACTTTTTCCCTCTACTTCAACAAATGGTTCTAAAAATGGCCATTCATCGATGGTAATTTCAACATCATCAAAAATCCACAACTCTCTCCTTGTTTCCTGATATGATTTTCTGGCGCAACCAATATGTTCTAAAAAATTTGCAGCCTTTTGATAATCATCAACTATCAAACAAGCTTCTTTTTGATTCTCAATTTTGCCAGCTTCAACCACCTTTAAGCTCATTGTTATTTTATCTCCCTCATCTCTAACGCGCAACCAGCCACCATTTATCTCGTGGCCAGCCGGCAAATTAAAAACAGTTCTTTTCATTAAAAATTCTGGCTTAATCAATTGGGCGCCGATAGATTTTAATTTTGTCCGTATTTCGTTTTTGTCCACATTAGTAAAAGTAGCTTCGTACTCAATATTCATAATTGATAATTTAAAAACCTCGTTCTGACAACCTAAATAAAATTTAAGTTGCTAGAACGAGGTTTCCTTTGCCTCGCCGTAGTCTTGACGAAGGCGGGTGCCCCGCGGTTCCATCTAGCTTCCTTCCAAAATCTTTGAAAGGCTTCTTAATCGTAGTAGCTATTTTAAATGAGGTGCCAATCTCCTCTTAAGCTGCTTTTTATATTATAACTCTCACTGGTATTTTGTCAATTTTTTTATCATACCAAAAGGCGACCTTACAGGTCGCCTTTTTATCTTCACTTTTTATATCTTATTCGTTTTCAACGTCACCCTCTTCAGTCAGGGCGGGAATATTTACTGGCAGAGCAATGCCCGCTGAATCACTTACTAAGTCAGAAATTATACCATCAGAACCTATATCATTAGATGTCGGCTGATTTAAATTTTGTAAAAGGCGCAACGTCTCATTTAAATCGGTAAAGTCCACATCGCTCGGTGGGGTGAATATATCGTCTAACAAATTCTCTTTTTCGCATCGATAATTAAATCCGGCCTGCTGCCACTCGCCAATAGTGGATTGCCAATCTTTAGCTGCCGTCTCAATTTCGGTTTGCTCGCCCGTCATTTTGCTCAATTCCTTAGCGTTAAATTTTGTGCCTTTTTGACCACTCCAAATATATTGCTCGTCGCCGACTGACAACATTGTGCCTAAATTAGTCTGGGGACTGGTCATATCAGCTGTTGCTGTCTGGTCATAGACATAAGATACTCCTTCAATTCTGATGCTGTCGCCCTTAGCCTTAATATTAACCTCACCGTTTAAAGTATTAACGACGCATGATATCCCCTCGCTGTTTTTTAACTGCCCTAACAAAGTTGTGTCTTCAGAGGTTTTTTTTGCATCTTCCGTTTTATTTTTTCCAAAACTGCAACCAGCTAAACAAAAGACGGCAATTAACGAAATGACGATTGTTTTCTTCATAATTTTTAATTTAATAATAAATTTACATTTCTTTTAAAATCTCTACCCCCAGCATCTCTAAACCACTTTCAATAACCTGGTTAACTGAGCTGATTAAAGACAGGCGCGCCTGTTTTATATCTTCCTCGGCCTTCATCACTGGAATCTGATGATAATAATCGTTGGTCATTTGCGCTAGTTCAAATAAATATTTGGCAATTTCGGATGGGTTATATTCTTTGCCGGCGCGCATTATGGTCTCTGGAAATTTAGCCAGCATCATCACTATCTCATTTTCCTTATTTTCAGTCAATAAGCTATATTCAACTTTATTTTTTATTTCGCCTGCTTTTCTGATTATGCTATCTAGCCGCGCATAAGTATATTGTAAATAAGCGGCTGTAAAACCAGAAAAGCTTAAAGCTTGCTCAATGTCAAAAGTAATTACTTGATCAGCTCCGACTTTTATCATCTCAAACTTCATCGCCCCGAGCGCCAAAATTCTAGCAACTTCGTTTATTTTTTCTTCATCCCATTCCTGATGTCGCGCTTTAGTCTCTTCTTGAGCTTTAGCAAAAATCTGGTCGCGCAATTCCTCAAAAGTAATGACTTGTCCGGTTCGCGAAGACATCATGCCGGTCGGTAACTTTAAAAATTCATAGCCCAGATGGATCATTTCTTTTTTATAGCCCATTAACTCCAAAATCTTGAATAATTGTTTGAAATATAAAGCCTGGCGGACGTCAACGATATAAATTGACTTATCTATTTTAAACTTTTTAAATTTTTCTTCGGCTAAAGCCAAGTCGGCCACCGGATAGGTCGCTGTTCCATCCGAGCGAAAAAAAACCAAAACTCCCAAATTATATTTTTCTAAATTAGCGATAACTGCTCCATCACTTTTTTCTAAAATACCTGACTTTAAAAGCTTGGCTGAGACTTTTTTACCCTTGTCAATTACTTCATTTTCATAAAATGTATATTGAAAATCAACTCCTAAATCTTTATAAATTTTATCAAATTGTTCAATGCTCCATTTTCTAGTTTCTTGCCAAAGTTTGTATTCCCCGCCCCTTCTCTCTTCAATTTTTTTCATGATAAAATTCACTGTTGCCTTTCCAGCCGAATCTTTTTCTAACTCTTGGCAGGCGCGGACGTAAATCTTTCCCAAAAAACAACCCCTATTTTCTGGTAGCTGCTCGTCTTTATAAAATTCCTGTAGCGCCCAAATAGTTTTAGCAACATGAATCCCGAAATCATTTATATAAGAAACGGGGATGCTCTCAAAACCATTCGCTTCTAAAATTTTGGTTAACGAATCACCAAGGCAAATATTGCGCAAATGTCCGACGTGCAATTCTTTGTGGGTATTGCCGTTAGAAAATTCGAGCATTACCCGTTTACTGCGGCCAATTTTATTACTCCCATATTTGCCCCCCTGCTTATTAATTTCACTGATGGCACCTTTGGCTAGCTCTTGTTTATTTAAAGTAAAATTGGCATATGGGCCAACGGCTTTTATACCTTTTATTAATCCTTCTGGCTTTACAGTGCTGACGACCATGCAAGCCACTTCGGCTGGCGCTTTGCTCAACTTTTTTGATAGGCCGAAACAGGGCAGACTTAAATCTCCTATAATTACGTCCGGCGGATAAACAATATCGGAAACTTGCACGCTTTTCTCGCCAAATTTCTTATTTAGTTTTTCAACTATTTCATTTTTTACTTTTTCTAAGGTATACATTTTTTGTAAACTTTCATCCCGGCCTCCGAGCCGGGATCTATTTCCTTATTTTTAGATCCCCGCCTTCGCGGGGATGACAAAGGTTATACTTTTATAATTTTTTTAAACTGTTTCTTTCCTCTCTGCAAAACAAATCCTTTTTCAGTAATCTTTATCTCCTTATTTGTGTCGCTAATTACTTCACCGTCAACCTTTATTGCTTTCTCATCAATTAATCTTCTCGCCTCGCTTTTACTATTTACCAATCCTGACTCACTCAACAAATCTATAATATTAATGCTTCCAACTTTATTAACCTCATAAACTTCCAACTCATTCGGAATCTCTTTCTTCTGAAAAGTGTTAACAAAACTTTCCTGAGCAGCTTGCGCCTTTATTTCACCATGATAAATTTTTGTTATTTCGTAAGCTAAACGCATTTTTATGTCGCGCGGATTAACAGCGTTACTCTTTAAATCCTTTTTTATTTTTTCTATCTCTTCCGTATAAACATAAGTGCAATCAATAAATAACTGGGGCAAATTCTCGTCTGGCTGAGCCATTAATTTGCCATACATATTTTCAGCTGATTCGTTTAAAAACACTCCTGTTCCCAAACTTTTTGACATCATCTTTTCTCCAGTAACTGGGTTCTCTAAAAGCGTCGTAATGATAACAAATTTTTCTTTATTTTTAAGCTTCTTCATCAAAGAGCGACCAACCAAAGCATTAAACTTTTGATCGGTCCCGCACATCTCTGCATCTACGTCTAATTCAACGCTGTCATAACCTTGCATTAATGGATAAAAAAACTCATGCAAATATATCGGCCTTCCTTCAACCATTCTTTTTTCGAACATGTCTCTCTCCAACATCTGCTGTACGGTAAAATTTGATGCTAAATTTATGATATTCTCAAAATTTAATTTTGACAGCCAGCTATGATTATAAACTATTTCAACTGGATTATCTTTATCCTTTAAATCAACTATTGGTTGCAGTTGTTTTAACCACGTTTTTACATTTCTTTTCACATCTTCTCTGGTCAACTGTTGGCGCACCGCTAACTTGTCAGTCGGATCACCGATTCTGGCAGTAAAATCACCGATTAAAATAACCACTTTATGCCCAAGCTGACGCAAACGTTCAAGAACCATATAATTAGTGGCGTGCCCCAAATGCAAAGCCGGCCCCGTAGCATCGGCGCCAATATAAACTTTTAACTGTTTCCCAGACAATAGCGCTTCTCTGAATGCTTGTTTGCTTGGTAAAATTTCTGCAATACTTCTATTTAATATTTCTTCAATTTTTTTATTATCTGTAATAACTTTAGCCATATTATTGTTATAATTTTTATTGTTTTATTCTTCTATTTTAATTTATTTTGTTGTTTTTAGCAAATGCCCTTATTTCGTTAAAATTGACAAATTGACATAGGGGGGGGGTAAAATAGAAATAGCTAAATAAATAATATGAATTAAACAAAAACTATGAAAGAAAAAACACTTCAATATGTTCCATCGAAAAAAGAAGCTGAAAAGGCTGAGGAGATGGCTCAAGAAGCCAGAGAAATGAATATCGAAGATGTCTCGATAAATTTGGAAAAAAGAAATCCTTACACAAAGGGAACTGAACAGTATGAAGAAGTTGAAAAATTTTTTAAAGAAGAGTTGCCAAAATATGACGGATATGTAAAAGAAAACTCCAAAGGAATAATAGCAAAGCTAATTGACGATGGAAAACTAAGTAGCGAAAACAATGATCCTTATGGTTTTAGAAATCACCCCATCCTCGATGATAGCGGACTAGCCAAAATTTTTTATAGTGGATGGATTGATCCAATGGATTGGGATAAGGGATGTAAATTCACATTGCAAGGATTTGTTCCATTCCAAATGGAGTCAGCTGCAAGATGGATTGTAACCTTTAAAGAAAAAGGTAAATAATATTTTAGCTAGATAATATTTCAGCCAAGTCACAGTCTCGCAAGGACTGTGGCTCTTTTATTTCTTCGTCTCACCTCCACCTCCCTCTTTATCTAAAGAGGGAAAAAATTCGTCAGCCTTAGTCCGCGTCTAGCCCATATGGGTCCGAGTATGTTGTCCACAAGGAAAAAAAATTCGACCCCTTGACAATCATGCGCTTAGCGGTATATTATGGTTGGCCTTTTTAGGTCAAACTCATTCTAATGAAGCGAGCGCCTTGAGCGCGTTTTGTTTTTCGCTCAAAGCTTTCGCTTTATTTTGAGTCGTCCTTTCTAACTAATCACAGCCTAATCACAGCCAGAACGCCTATGTAAAAGGCCTACCCAAAATAAGCAGGCCGTCTGCTCGGGCGCATTGAGCAAAACAACTTTATGGGAGGTTTTCATGTCTAGAGGTTTTTTGTCTCCTTGTCAGGAAAGAGGAAGCTGGGTCACATCACGAAATCGTGCAATGCAGATTTTCGGGAGGGATAACGTATTGGGGATTGAAACGGCCATTCGTCTTCTTAGGACAAGTCCGAGTCAACCGGAAAGATCTTTCCTTAACTACATTAATCTTTCCGAAGAACAGCTGAAAGAGTGCGCTGAACACTGCAACTTGGTGGCTTTTCTGCCAAAATCAATCTGCGAAATGCAGATAGAATCAACTCCAGGCGCTTTCGACAATTACGCCTTTGATCATTATTGCCGTGGACGGAATTTCGCTCTTGATCGCGGCCAAATTGCCTGGTGGCTACTGGGCAAGGCGCCTGTCACCAAAGACAATCTTCCAATATTCAAGCGCCTCTGTTCGGTCCTGAGAACTGACCAAGGTAGGGCGCCAGCCAACGTTTTGTCTTATGCCGCTGTTGGCGACTTTCTACCCAAAAAGATGTGTTTCAACTCAGCTGATTTCTGTAGAAACAATCCTATCTACGTTGGCAGTGTCTGCAACAGGATCTTAGTCAGCTCGTGGTATGGCGATGCCTGCTATGAAATCGGCGAAATTTTCGCTCATAAAGTTATCTAGGCCATTGCTCTTTCTCAAGCTGTAAAAATTAAATGCACTTAAGACTATCTGTGCCGTTCGCAGATAGTCTATTTTATAACAAACAGATTGCTTATCTGAATAGATTTTGCTATAATTTTACTATAATTATTGATTCACCACCTCACCTAAAATACTGAGAGTTAGGCCATATTTTTGTTTAACAGATCGGCTATTGTCTCCAAAAAAGATTAGAAAAATAGGTTAGGTGCGTTGGATTTTCCCCTTATGCTAAAAGTAAAACGTGAAGGTGTAATTTTGCATCCGACTAAACAAACTTTTGAAAATTTGGCGGTCTTAAACCCTGGAGTTTACCAAGAAGGCGACTACGTCCACATTCTTTATCGAGCGGTCAATAAAAAGAATATCTCTTCCATCGGCTATGCTAAATTAAAAGGTCCTATGGAGGTTGTTGAGCGTTGGAAAAAACCGATATTTAAACCCCAATACACTTATGAGAAAAAAGGGCTGGAAGATCCGCGGATTACCAAATTTGGTAATGAACTTTTAATGACCTATGTTGCTCATGACGGTAAAAATGCTCAAATCGCCTATATGCGGGGCTCTAATATTCTTGACTTAAAACGCGGAGGTATAATTAGCCCCCAAATCACCTATAAGCGCGCAGCTAAACTAATGAGTTTTTCTAAAATCAAAGATGATTATTTTTGGTTTGCTTCTTATTACGAAAAATACGCTGGCGATAAAGTGTTAATTTGGGAAAAAGATGGAGTTTTTTTCCCGGAAAAAATTCGCGGTAAATTTGCTTTATTACATAGAATTTTACCAGACATACAACAAGCGCGCGTAGATAATTTTGAAATGTATAAAAATGCTGAATACTGGCACAACCATTTGCATCATATCGGCAAGCACGTGGTGCTGGAAAAAACTTTTGGCTGGGAAGAACGCCATGTCGGCGCTGGCGCGCCACCAATTAAAACTAAACACGGTTGGCTTTTAATTTACCATGGAGCCGCTGAACGCAATAAGGGCAGAATTTATAACGCCGGCGCGGTCTTGCTTGATTTAAAAGATCCAAAAAAAATTATAGCTAAATTACCTTATCCAATATTGCGCCCAGATGAAGAATACGAAAATCGCGGGCAAGTTAATAATGTTGTCTTCCCGACCGGTACCGCCTTATTTAAAGACAGGCTGTTTATTTATTATGGCGCCGCTGACAATTATGTTGCTGCGGCCAGTGTTAATTTTAAAAGTCTACTCAAAGAACTATTAAAATACAAGGTTAAAAAAACAAGAACAAAAAAGAAATAGTATAATTCTTCTAGCAATGATTTATGGCCAAACCTAATAGTCCGTCCATTTTATTCTTGAGCTCCTTCCCCCCGCGCGAATGTGGCATTGCTACTTTTACTAAACGTCTAACTGATTCTTTTGATAAAGAATTTAATCCAGAAATTAAAAGTAAAATTTTAGCGATCAACGACAGCGATACTTCAATTTATAATTACCCGCGCAAAGTTGTTGCGCAAATTAACGAAGAGGAAATTGAAGATTATATTAATCGCGCCAACGAAATAAATCATTCTCCCAATATAAAACTAGTTAATATCCAACATGAGTTCGGCTTGTTCGGCGGCGATCAAGGCGAATATTTAATTTTCTTTTTGGAATTATTAAAAAAGCCTTGTGTAGTTACCATGCACACCACCCTCCCTCGGCCGGAAGAAAAAATGAAGAAGATAACCAAAACTATTTCGGAAAAATGCGATGCGATTGTTGTCATGAATCATACGGCCAAAAATATTTTGCATGAAATTTATGGAGTAAAAAAGAATAAAATTCATTTAATCCCTCATGGCGTTTTTCACGTTCCTTTTCCGTCCAAAACAAAAGCTAAAAAGTCTTTAAACTTAAACGATCGTTTCGTTATTTCTACTTTTGGCATGATTAGCCGCGATAAGGGCATTGAATATGCCATCCAGGCTCTGCCGGAAGTCGTTAAACAGCATCCTAATATTTTGTACTTGGTCATTGGCGCCACTCACCCGTTAATTTTAAAACGAGAAGGCGAAAAATATCGCAATAGATTAATAAAAATGGTAAACCAGCTAGGACTGGAAGAGTATGTTAAATTTTATAATCGCTATCTGGAAGAGTGGGAAATAACCGAATTTCTAAAAGCCACTGATATTTATATTTATCCGATGCTCAGTAAAGAACAGGCTTCTAGCGGCTCTCTATCCGACGCTATGTCTTGCGCCTGCCCGACAATCGCGACCGCTAGCCAATATGCGCAAAGCGTTATTAATCGTGAGCGTGGCACCTTAGTTCGTTTTCGTAATTCCAACGATATTAAAAAAGCGCTTCTAGAAATGATTGCTGATAAAAAAATGCGCAAAGAAATGAGCAAGAACACTTATTTTTATACTCGCCACATGACCTGGCAAAATGTCTCCTTGTCATATTTTAATTTGTTTAACAATTTCGCTAAAATTGTTCCCAAGAAAAAAGATAAGATACTACCGGTTGATATTAGATATATTAAAAATTTATCCGACAAATTCGGAATTATCCAATTCGCCAACCATACTAAACCCGATCCTCATTCCGGCTACTGTCTGGACGACAACGCGCGCGCGCTAATCGGCTTTACCGAACTTTACGCTAAAAAGAAGAAACAATCAGTTTTAGATTCTATTGAAATTTATCTTAATTTCATCAAATTCGTCCAGAAAAAAAATGGCCGTTTCCATAACTTCGTCAGCTATCAAAAAACATTTATTGACCAAACCGAAAGTGAAGATTCTTTTGGCAGAGCTATTTGGGCATTAGGTTTTTTACTGTCGCGCGACTATATCCCGGAAAATTTTAAAAAACAAGCCAATACTATTTTAAAAAAGGCTTTAAAATGGGCGGATGAACTGGAGTCTTTGCGCGCTATTTCTTTCGCTGCTATTGGCTTGAGCCATGTTGCCGAAAAAGAAACCAACGAGCAGCTTGTTAATATTATCAACGATTTAGCTGGAAAATTGATTAAACATTATCGCGAGCACACTGGCGATGATTGGCGCTGGTTTGAAGATTGTTTAACTTATTCAAATTACAAACTACCCGAAGCTTTATTTCGAGCCTACATAGTCACGCGCAACAAAACCTACTTAGAGATAGCCATTAAAACTCTAGACTTCTTGTCAGGAGTGACCTTTGAAAAACCGGAATATTTCTCACCCATCGGTCAAGACGGCTGGTATTTCCGTAATGGCAAGCGCGCCTACTTTGACCAGCAACCAGAAGATGCATCATCGGCTGTTGAGACTTTAGTCGCTGCATATCAAATTACAAAAAATAAAAAATATCAAAACCAGGCAAAATTAGCTTTTGAATGGTTTCTTGGCAAAAATCACTTAAATCAAATGGTCTACGACGAGGCCACTGGTGGCTGCTACGACGGTCTAGGTCGTTTTTCTTTAAATTTTAACCAAGGAGCGGAATCGACTCTGTCATACTTCTTGGCCAGACTAGCAATTAAAAATGTTTACAATTAATTTTATATAACACGTAACACATAACACATAACAAAAAAATATTAAACAAATTTGTTGTGTGCTCAATGTTATGTGTTGCGTGATTTATATGAACACAAAACAACTCGCATACAATAAAGCGATTGACGTTATAACTGCCTGCTCAAAACCAACTGGTCTTTATGCCTCTGGTTTAAAAGGCGGCTATGAAGCAACTTGGGCGCGCGATTCTATGATTACCAGTCTTGGTGCGTCGTTAGTTGGCGATCAGTTTAAAAATGTCATTGCTAAAAGCATTAGCTTGCTCGCTAAAAATCAAGCGGAGATGGGACAGATTCCTAACTGTATTGGCTCTTATAACCTGGATCGAAAATCAGCTGTCACTTTTAATAGCGTTGATTCTTCGCTCTGGTTTATTATTGGTAATTTTGTTTACGCTGAAAATTTTAAAGACAGAAGCCTACTAAAAAAATACAGTAAGCAACTAATAAAAACTTTATGGTGGCTACGTGCACAAGATCCTGACAATCTAGGACTTTTAGCCCAGCAGCCAACGAATGACTGGGAAGATGCCTTTCCGCATAAATATGGCTACACGATTCACTGCAACGCTCTTTTTTATTCAGTTTTAATGTTGATGGGAGAAAATGAAAAGGCAGCCAACTTAAAAAAAATAATTAATGGCGATGGCCATACTTATGCCTCACTTTACAACAAAAAACTAGGTTATTATTATCCGTGGGGTTGGAAAAATCATGACAATATTCGCGAACATGAAGAATGGTTTGACACGGCCGGCAATTTATTGGCTATTATTACCGGATTGGCGACAGATAAAATCGCTAAAAATATTTTAAATTATATTGAGAAAAACAAAATAAATAAACCCTTCCCTTGCAAGGCTATTTGGCCACCGATTAAAAAGGGCGACAAAGAATGGCGTAATTATTTTGAACTTTGCGATGCGCGCGAACCTTATCATTATTTAAACGCTGGCATTTGGCCCTTCATCGGCGGACTTTATGCCACAGCTTTAGTAAAAACCAAACAATATAAAAAAGCTAAATTAGCTTTAGAATCATTAGCTAAGGCTAATCTGCAAAAATTACAAATTCGCGATATGAAAAAAGGATACGAATTTAATGAATGGCTTGACGGTAAAGTTGGCAAACCGAAAGGTGAACCATATCAAGCCTGGAGCGCCGGTATGTATTTATATGCTTATGAGTGCTCAAAAAGAAAAAAAGTATTGCATTTCTAATTTCTTTTTGTCATTCCCGCGCAGGCAGGAATCCCCGCCCGAAAGACTGGCATTCAGCCGGGCAGTCAGAAATGGATCCCAAGTCAGGCCCGGGATGACAAAAACGACAAAAATATGAAAACATTAATCATCTATTACTCCCGTACAGGGACAACTAAAAAAGTAGCGGAAATTTTAAAACAAAAACTAAACTGTGATATCGAAGAAATAATTGATATCAAAGATCGTAAAGGTCCTATTGGCTATATTACTGGCGGCCGCGACGCTATGAAAGAAATTTTAACAGAAATAAAACCAATAGAAAAAAATCCAGTCGATTATGATTTAGTAATTATCGGTACACCGGATTGGGCGTCAAATATGACACCAGCGGTCAGAACTTATATAACGAATCAAAAAGATAAACTAAAAAAAGTTGCCTTTTTAGTCACCTATGGTGGTAGCGGTCTTGAAAAAACTTTTAAACGAATGGGTGATTTAGTCGGCACCCAACCAACTGCGACGCTAGGTCTAAAAACCGTAGAAGTTACAAAAGATCAGGCAGAAGAAAAAATAAATCAGTTCATTACTCAATTGTAATAGAATCAATACAAAAAAAGAAGGTCAAAGCATTTTGCCTTCTTTTTTTATTTAAATTACTGAACTAGAACGGTGCGAGCATTGAAAAATTATGGATTCCCGCCTGCGCGGGAATGACACAATATAAAGATTACTTTAATCCTAAATTATCTCCAATCATCTTTAATGCTTTTTTAGCTACATCCGTATACTGAAAATTGGCCATGGCATGCTCGTGCGCCTTCTTACCCATCTCTTCGCGTAATTTGTCGTCGGTTAAAAGCATTTTGGTATACTTTACTAAATCTGGAATACTGGCTCGATAAGCAAACGTTTTGGGCTCATCAAACTTTCGTTTATGATCAGCGTCAAAGCCCATATGTTCGTAAGCCCATTCTTCTTCTAATTTCACTTCATCTCCGACTTCGGCTAAAAATCCAGTTTCGCCGTGGACAATCGTGTCAACTGGTCCGCCAACGTTAATAGAAACAACCGGTACGCCGCAAGCCTCCGCTTCCATCTGAATCATGCCAAAACCTTCAAGTCGCGATGGCGCGGCATAAATATCAGCGGCCGAAAGTAAATACGACATAAAGTCATGAGAAAAAGCTCCTGATAAATAACGAACACGATTTTTATCTAAACCTAAATTTTCAATTAGCACCTCTTCTTCCCGACCATGAACTTCGGCTGATTCTGAATCCCAATGCTTTAAAACATATTTCCAATCCTTAAAATCCTTATCGATTTCCGCAATCGCTTTTAGCATCTCTTGCGCGCCCTTACTGGTAACATCGCCGCCAACAGTCAAAATCATTTTTTCATGCGGACGTATATCTAGCATCTCGCGCAATCTTTTTATTTGCGGATCGCTTTTAGATACGGGGAAAATTTCTTTCGGATTGAAACCGATCGGCAAAGTTCTAAAATTTTTAGTATCCACGCCATCACGCTTATAAGTCTGAGTCACCCAATCACTGGTTGAAAAAACTAATGGCAAATCACCAATTTCTTTTTGATAATTAGCTACCCAGCCATCAGCCACTAACCACGGCACCGGTGTCACGCCGGCATGCTGCGGACTAAAAATTATATCCGGCGCATAGGTCCAGCAGCCAATACCGATAGCTACATCCGGTTTCCAAACATCAAGCAACCATTGTTTTTGAAAACTAGAGAAATAATGGCAAGGCATTACTTCAACGCCCATATCTTTTAGACCATGATAAAGTAAATTGCCTTGAATACTTAAACCATCTGCCTCCACCGGATGAACAAATAAAACTGCTATTTTCATACAATTATTTTTACTGTCATTCCGACCGTCAGGGAGGAATCCCTTAAACTCCGTCGACAATCTATAAGCGATTTCTCGCTAGCGCTCGAAATGACAATAATCATCTTTGACTGCTAAAAAATTAATTTTTTATCTCAACTTTTATAAATGTCTCGGGGTTAGTGCAAAAACCGACATCAATTCCGTCCATAGCGTAACCATATATATGACCCACAATTTCTCTTTTAGTTTGAAGTTCTTTTTTTGACAGTCTTAATTGGCAATTAGTTCCTGATTTAGCCTCAATCTTTTTTCTGCCAGTTCTTTTGTAATTAAAATAAAAAACCGCCTCCGGTTTTAAAAATTTATTTTTAATTAGCTTTTTCACGCTTTGATGAACGCCAACATGTCTTTTGTGGCCATACTCGCCATTAGCTCCGTGCGTAAAAATATAATCGTATCGCTTACTTTTTAAATTATCCTTAATTAATTTTTCAATAATCGGCAGGCTCTGCTTGACGCTCATTTTGTCTTCATCTTCAAGGTCGGCAATGATTCCCTTAACCCTATTTCTTTTGCATACTCGCCAAAATTTCGGCTCCCGATCCTTATCGCTCGCTCGGCATAAAGAAAAAACCATCCAATCGATCTGCGGATTTTTCATAATCGCTCCGCCCATAAAAATTATTTCGTCATCCGGATGAGCTACGATCGCAATTGCTTTTTTGCCCCTCTCTAGCTTCAATGTTTGCATAGACATATTAATTATAACAAATTTTTTTATATTTTTCAACAAAAAAAGGTCGACTGACATCGCCGACCAATTTTTTTTCGATGAAGCTATAAGCCTAGGAACGCAAACTTCGCGTCCAAACGCTAATTTGGATTTCATCTCCAGCCGATCTGTTGATATTGTAGTGCGGAGTTTGTTCGTCTAGCTTTGCTTTTAAAGCTGCAAATCTTTCGCTGTCGACGCCCAGCTTCTTAATGCAAAGAAAGAACTCTCTGTCGGCTATGTCATCTTTGATAAAAACCCCTCCATCGTCAAGCGCTATTTCAGCTTTTTTGCAACACACATTCTTTGGCAAATTGCTGAAAAATCTATGAGCGGCATGAATTTCATCTGGACAAAACTTGAGAAAAATACTGATACCGATAACATTGGTGCCAAAGCTAATAAACGAATGCCTGATTCTATTTTCATCGATGCTAAACATATCCCCTCCTCAACTTTCTTTTTTAAAAATTTTACAATACGGATATAAAAAAATCAACCCTAAATATTCAGAATTGATTTATAAATTAAAACTATTCTCCGGCTAACTGACCACAGGCGCCTTTAATCTCTCTTCCTAAACTGCGGCGAATCGTTACTGAAATTTTATTCTTAGCTAAATAATTTTTGAATCTGTCTGCTTTTTCCTGGCTAGTCATTTTGAATTTACCTTTCGTTTCATTATAAGGAATTAAATTAATGTGCAGTAAATAAGGCTTGTCAAAAGATTTTACATACTCGACCAAATATCCCGAATCTTCTTTGGTATCATTAATGTCGGCGAGCATAACATATTCCAAAAAAACCTTGCGATTTGTTAAGGAGATATATTGATTAATCGCTTGGCGCAATTTAGTTAAATTATACTGATCATTTATCGGCACCAATTCGCTACGCTTATCATTGTTAGCGCAATGCAAGGACACGGCTAAATTAACCTGCGGAAAATCTTTGGCTAACTTTTTGAATCCGTCGACAATGCCAATCGTCGAAACGGAAATACTGCGGTCGCCGAATCCGAATAGTTCTGGATTGGTTAATTCCTTAATGCTCTCTTTAACATTTTCCCAGTTCAAGAACGGCTCGCCCATGCCCATATAAACAATGCTATTCAATTTTTCTTTCGGAAAATTGTTTTTTATATAATTAAGCCAAAGAAGAATTTGATCATTTATTTCTTCGCTTTCTAAATTTCGTTTAAACCCGCCTTGGCCAGTAGCGCAAAAAACGCAGCCGATCGGACAACCAACTTGGCAAGATATGCAAGCTGTCCAGCGCCCTGGTTTATTGCGCATTAAAACAGTTTCAAAAACACAGCCATCTCCGGCTTTAAGCAAAGCTTTGAACGAAGACTTATTATCAGCTTTTAACATTCTGATTGGTTGGCATGACAAAATCTCAATTCTTTTTTCCAGCTCAACGCGCAAATCTTTCGGCAACGTACTAATCTCCTGCCACAAAATTACACCTTCTTGATAAATCGCTTTAACAATCTGTTGCAAACGATATTTCGGTAAATTATTGGCCGCAATAAATTTTTCTAATTCTTTTATCTTCATAACTCTTACATAGATAGAGACAGGCTATTAACCTGTCTCTATGTTATATCACACTACATTATTTTTTCCAACTTATATATTGATCGGTTCGATTTTAACCTTCACTACGCCCTTATGCTTCGTATCTAAAGCATCAGCAACGGCGCTAGATAAATCGATTTCGCGAGTATATTGGCCTTTGCTATTTTTAACGTAAGGACCGCGATCCAAAACCGGTGCGACAATGCTTTTACCGTTTTCTAAATTAGTAATTTTCACTTTTAAGCCCAAGGGGAAAGTTCTATGAGCGACCACAATTTCGTTTTGATTAAAAATATCGCCATTGGCCATTGGTCGGCCATGAAAACCAGGACCATACCAGCTAGCCATACCCTCGTAAGCTTCGTATTCTATTTTCTTTATTTTTATTTCCATACCCGGCCGTAAAACCGAATATTCGTTTAAGCCATTCCATTCTCGAAGCTGATAAACGCTTACTAAATTAGGTCTAGCGATTTTTGCCAAACTATCGCCCGACTTAACTATATAGGTTTTCCAGCCATCGGCGTCAAACCCGTCATTATCTATATTTTCTTCGGCTAGAGCCGCTTTAACTATCTCTTCCTGGGCATTATTTTGGCCTATTTTATTATCTGTACTAAACAATAAAATAAGGCTAAAAATAGCCAAAATTACTATCTGCTGAATATATGCTTTTTTCATGTAAAATAAAAGGTTATTTATTAATCTTTGCAAATAACCCTATATAATAGCACATATCTTTAATTTTGTCCAGCTTATTACTATTGACAAGTTTTCACTTTTAAGTTATGATATTCTGATTTGCGCAAAAAAAATGCGCAAAAACAAAAAAAAGAAAAGGAGACTACAATGCAAACACCCGTAATGGTCCAAAACATGATAAACGATGCAAAGGACTTCGGTCGGAATCTGGGGGCAATATGGAACTTTATCTTTGGATTTCTCTGGCACAGCTTGGTCCTAGTGGCTGTCGTTGCGACAGCATTCGGTTTTTGGATCTTGCTGAGCTGGATCGGTCCCTTCATGACGGGGCTGCTCCCTTCGTTCAGTGAGACCCAGAACGCCATACCCGGAGGTGTCTACAGGGGGTTCCTGGTGGGAATCCTTTGTGGATGGCTCTCGGCGATGATCAGGGCGTTATGGCTGATCATCCGAGAGGCCTTCCTCACGAAAAAGAGGAGGCCAACCTAGGAATCTATGCTCCGCAAAAAAAAACGACCCGTGTAGGTTCTAATCCTTCCGGGTCGTTCTACTTTTTACAAAATATTTCTAATATAATATTAAGCTCTAGGGTGCATTAGCACATAGCCGTCAGGCAAAGCTACGTTAGTGCCACTAACAGCAGGGTTTACTTCTAAATATTCTTTTGTTAAATAGTTTATTTCTTGAGTTATTTGTTTGTGCGATATTGGTTGTCCTTCATGCTTCTGTCTTATTCTGTTTCTCACAACTTTACCGATTGTCACATCTTCGAGCTGATTAGTCGGTATTTTTATTTTATCTTTCGGCCCGATTGTCGAACCAATATGTTTATTTTGTGCCTGTAGCATAGCAACGGCATTTTTTTGATCAGGAAAATATTCTCTAAACTTTCTATGAGTTATTCCGTATAATGTATCGCCAGGCTCCACTTGGTATCCGATAAATTTACGTTCATTTCTTTTTATTCTCTCTTCGTCTAAATCATAAGCTTCTCGTTTCTTTGCAAAAACTCCTTCTTCACTTAACTCTTGGTAAGCTTGAAATTTCTGGGCATACAATAAATTTTCTAACTCGCCAGACAAAGCATCTGCTAAAACTTCTTGCTTATTGTCTTCTTTAAAGGGTATGGTTAACCTCGATCCTTCTATAATAGTACTCGTAATATAAATATGATTTAGTTCACAGAGTTCTTTTTCCGTCACTACGAATTTTTTTGAAATTTTACTAAGGGTATCACCGGCTTCAACTTTATATTCATATACACCCGCTCGCTCGATACTTACCTTCTTATCATTTATAAGATCTGCCATATAAGGAACAAAGCCTGCGTAATTTACTTCCTCATTATTTTTCAATGCTTTTTTTCTGTATCGCGAGGCATATCCTCCGTTGTAAGAACTAAGCGTCAACATCCAATCTTTAAAAATTCTCTGGCGTCTTTTCAAATAAACTGCACATTGCTTCCCGCTAGCTATTGGGCTTCTTCTTTCGTCAAAAACAAAATTTCCTTTTCCGTCAGGTTCCTGAAATCTTAAACCATGTTCTTTGGCTGTATCTGGCATAAATTGATAAGGCCCGACTGCCCCGGTTTTCGATTTTGCTCGACAAATCATATGCGATTCAATAATAGCCAGATTAACATATTTTTCTGGTACCCCTGCTTTTCTGAATTCAGCTTTTATTCTATCTTCCCAACCACCCATTCGATAAGTTGCCTGCTCATATCCAGAGTAAAGGTTTTCTCGAGTTATCATCTGCTTTTTTATCAAATCTTTCACCTCAACCATTTTGTCTAGATCTAATTGTATTTCTCCGTCTTTATCGAGACCTAGGGTTTTAAACATTTCAGAATATCGCTCTTGCACCACTTCTATGTCAGGTTCTATAATTTCAGTTTCTTGATCGTTGTGGCCTTCAATCTCAATGTGCACTGCGTCACCTTTACTCTCCTTTCTAAATTTACTAAAAGCCCAGGCAGCTGCGATACTTAAACCAGTCAGCAAAAACCCTCGTCGAGTCATTCCGTCGTCTTGGGGTTGCTGCTCGCTTGCTTGATTTTTTTTATCTGGCAATTCTTTAGCTGTCTCGCTCGATAAAGCTCTAATCTTGGTTAATTGTTCAAGCTCGCTTCTAATTTGTGCTTCTTGTGCTTCTTGAATCGCACGAATTCTAGACTTTTCTTCTGTCTCCTTTCTTTTTTCAATACTTTGTATTGCATCTTCCTTCTTTGCCGAATTTTTATTCTTTTTTTTTGCATCAAAAGGAGTATTTGAAAAAATTTCTTCCTCTGGTACTGAAGGATCGTTACATGCCCTTTCTAAATCTATACAAAGTATTTTTTCTTGTCTAGGATCGGAGGCCATATTTTAAATGTTAATAAAAAATTATAATTTCTCAAATCTATCTTTCAGCTTTTCTAATTCTTCTTTATATTTTTCTAATCTTTCTTTTTCTTGATTAACAATTTCTTCCGGCGCACGGACGATAAATTCTTCGTTAGCTAATTTTGTCTCTATATTTTTTACCATCTTTTCTAAATTAGCTATTTCTTTTTGCAAGCGCTCTTTTTCTTTAGCCGTATCAATCGCGCCAATCAAATATATTTCCATTCCATTGGTGGTCGCATATATCGCGTTGTCAATTTTTCCTCCACCTTCTTTTATTTCTAAGTTTTCTATGCCGGTGCGTAAACTTTTTATTAAAGTCGTCTGACTTTCTATCAGCTCTTTTTTACTGCCGGCATAAATTATAGCTTTTATTTTTTTAGCCGGCTCAACTTTATTTTCTGCCCGCGCATTGCGAATGGCAATGATAATATCCTTAATAATTTCGAAATCGTTATTTGGCTTTTCTATTTTTAGTTCTTCAGGCCATTTTTCTACCATTAAAAATTTACCGCTATCAATATCCTGCCAGATTTTTTCCGTAATAAACGGGATGAAAGGATGCCAAAGCTTCAAAATAGTAGTTAAAATATGGCTTAATACTTTTTCTTTTTCTTTACTATCTTCAAATTTAGTCGTTTCCAAAAACCAGTCAGCCAAACAGTCCCAAGTAAATTCGCGTAACTTTTCTCCGGCCGGCGAAAAACGATAATTAGCAATATCTTCACTAACTTCTTTTGTTAATTGATTAAGCTTTAATAAGATCCACTGTTCTGATAAAGTTAACTCTCCCCCATCAAATTCGTAATTCGTAATTGTTAATTCGTAATTCGTAATTATATATCGCGCTACGTTCCAAATTTTATTAACTAAATTCCTAAAACCGGCAATCTTTTCTTCGGATAATCTCAGGTCGTTGCCAGGAGTATTGCCGATTAATAATGACAAACGTACTGAATCGGTACCGAACCTATCGATAACATCAATTGGATCGATGCCGTTGCCTTTTGACTTGCTCATTTTTTTACCGTTTTTATCTAGGACCATGCCGTGTAAATAAACATTCTCAAACGGAATTTCGCTTAAAGCAAAAAGTGACATAATAATCATACGCGAAACCCAAAGTGTAATAATTTCGTAACCGGTTTCAAGTATTTGTGTCGGATGAAACTTTGCTAAATCGCCAATCTTCTTTTTATCTTTATAATTATCGGGCCAACCTAGAGTCGAAAAAGTCCACATGCCAGAAGAAAACCACGTATCAAGAGTATCGGGATCCTGCTCCCAGCCCTTACCTTCAGGCTCTTCTTCTCCGACAAAGACCTCTTCTCCGCGATACCAAACAGGAATACGATGACCAAACCAAATTTGACGGCTGATGCACCAATCGTGAAGACTATTCATCCAATCTAAATATCGTTTTTTAAATCTATCGGGAATAAATTTGATTTCCCCCTTTTCGGCTACTTCTATAGCCTTAGCTTTGAGCGATCTGCCACCTAGATGCTCTAAACCTTTATCAATAGCTACAAACCATTGTTTCGACGGCAAAGGCTCTATGGGGGTTTCACAACGATAGCAAAGTGATAGATTATTAGTTATTTCTTCTTCTTTTTCTAAAAGTCCTTTTTCCCTTAACTTTCCCAAAATCATTTCTCTTGCTTCAACGGCTTTTTTGCCAGAATATTCGCCAAAGCCCTTATGAATATTCCCGTCTTCGTCAATAACTTTTATAATCGGCAAATTATTAGCTCCCGCCATCTGCCAATCAACCATAGCGTGTGCAGGAGTTACGCCCAAAGCGCCTGTACCAAAATTTTGATCAACCTGCCAATCAGCAATTATTTTTAATTGAAGAGATACACCAACGAAATCAACTTCATAGGTCTTGCCAATATAATCTTTATAGCGTTCGTCCTTAGGATTAACGGCTACGGCTGTATCACCCAATTTTGTCTCCGGTCGAGTCGTCGCAATAGTAACTGGAAAATCCTTACTATATTTAAAAGTATAAAGCATTGTCTTCTGCTCTTTGTATTCGACTTCATCGTCTGCTAAAGTCGACTTACATCTCGGGCACCAGTTTACTATTCGTTCTCCACGATAAATAATCCCGGCATTATACATATCAACAAACATTTTTCTTACTGCTTTTTCTCTTTGCTCGTCTAAAGTAAAGGCTTGACGCGACCAATCAAGTGAAGCTCCCATTTTTCGTGTCTGATGCAAAATTGTACTTTGCGTTACATTCAAAAACTCCCAAACTTTTTCTAAAAATTTAACTCTACCTAAATTATGTCGACTCGAACCTTCTTCTTTTAGTAGTTTCTTTTCAACTACATTTTGCGTAGCAATAGCCGCGTGGTCGGTGCCTGGAATCCAAAGCGTACGATCACCTTTCATACGATGATAACGAATCATTAAATCTTCTATCGCAAGCATTGATGAATGTCCTAAATGCAGTTTGTCAGTGATATTTGGTGGAGGCAAGACAATGGTATAGGTATGAGCATTTTCTGGCAAATCTAAATTATCTGGATTAAAATAGCCTGACTTCTCCCAAGAAGTGTAAATATCATCTTCATATTTATCCGGTTCATAAGCTTTTGGAATCTCTTTTTTCATAATATAATCAATTTTTATAATTTTAATTCACTGTATTTGTAGCTTTACTTTACCAGAATTAGCCAATTTTTACAAGAAAAAAAAGACACCTCACATTAAAAAGGCAAGGTGTCAAGACCATCGTCTTTCTTAACTACCACTTGTTCTCTAACTTCTTTGATTCTGTCCTCGATAAACTTTTGGAAGTTATCGGGCGTAATTTTAAAATGTTTCTTAAAGAAATCTACCGTCTTCCAGTAGTCAAATCCTTTAAGTCTCATAACGAAGCCAAAAACATCCCCTATAACATTACAACTATAACACTTAAAAGTCCCTCCTTCATACAAATACATAGAGGGTGTTCGTTCTTTATGGAAACAACATTTCAATTTTAAATAGCGAACTGGATTTGGATTAGCTTTAAGACTGGTAGTAATCCCAACGATGCGTAATATATCCCCCCACGAAACTGAATAATTTATAGCATCGTAGTAACCCCTTGGGACGTGCTTTCTCCTTTTCATCTTTTCCTCCTTTTTAAAATGGCCCCCTTATTTTTTGTTTCTTTAATGTCGCCTATTCTTTTTACAGAAAACGCCTTTATTCTGGAAAACTAATAAGGGGGCCGTTCCCAAATTGACGTTTTCCAACCTAAAGGAGAAGAATGTCTGAATATTAAATCTTCAATTCGCTAATGTCAAGGAAATAACTAAAATCAGTGCTAACATTAAATTAAAATTGAATTAAAAACAAAAAAGTTACATCTATTGACACGTGAGTAATTATCAGATATATTTAATAGCTGGCATTTTCTCCCCGCGCTTGATATGATAATAAAGTTGTAAATCGAACGACAAGGAGCGACAAATTATGTTAGATCAAAACCAACAAATTTTTGAACAAATAAAAAAAGCTAACAATATCGTGGTTACTTTTAATAAACTTTGGAATGGTGACGCTGTGGCCTCGGCTTTAGCTATGTATTTGATTTTGAAAAAGATGGATAAAAATGTTGATGTGGTAGCTGAACAGCTTGACCATGGTAAATTATTCCAATTTTTACCAGCCTTCAGCAAAATTAGCAATTCGTTTAACAACTTGCGTAAATTTGTCATTTCTTTAGATACGACTAATGCTAAGGTTGAAAAAATAAAATACCAAGCTGAAGCTAACACTTTAAATTTCATTATCTCGCCAAAAGAAGGTTTTTTTACCAAAGAAGACATAACTACCCACGCCGGTAGTTTTAAATATGATTTAATTATTACTCTGGATACACCCGATTTAGAATCGCTTGGCTCTATTTATGACAATGACACAGAGTTCTTCTATCAAGTACCGATTATTAATATTGATCATCATTCCGAAAACGAAGAATATGGCCAAATTAATAATGTCCAAATTACAGCCATTGCCACCGCCGAAATTCTTTTCAATTTATTTTCAGAATACTCTAGGGATTTAATCGATGAAGACATTGCTACTTGCCTTTTAGCTGGTATTATTTCTAAAACTAAAAGTTTTAAAACACAAAATATTACGCCTAATTCTTTATCAGCTTCCGCGCAATTAATAGCGATGGGAGCGCGCCGCGAGGAAATCGTTAATCATCTTTATCGTTCGCGTCCACTTAATGTTCTAAAACTTTGGGGGCGAGTATTGGCGCGATTAACTGGCGACTTAGATAATGTTTTAATCTGGTCAGTTTTAACTTCCGCCGATTTTAGCAAAACCGGTTCAGAAGAAGAAGATTTAAACGAGGTCATAGACGAATTAATTATCAACATACCACAAGCTAAAGTAATTGTCCTATTTTATGAAACTCTAGAAAAAAATATTGATGATAACCAGGAGTCGGAAGAGACTATTACTAAAGCCTTAATTTATTCTATCCGCAATATCAATTCTTTACTACTAGCTAAAAAATGGCACCCAGTTGGTACGAAATCATTAGTCAAAATAACATTGAATAAAAATATTTTTGATGCTGAAAAAGAAGTGAGTGAAACAATTAAAGAACAGTTACGACAAATGCCTCTGTAAAATATCTTGAAAAAAACCATTGACAATGATATATTAAAAATCAGGATGTAAGTCCTTTTTTTGTTAGAAATGTAGCAGGGCGCTAGTAGTCTGCCTGCGCAGGCAGATTCGGTGGTTACCCGCCCGAACGACTGTCATCGCTCAGTCGAGCGAGGAGCACCGCTCGCCAAAGTCGGTTGTACAAATTAACTGCGCTAGTAGCTCAGTGGTTAGAGCACCGCTCTTATAAAGCGGGGGTCGATGGTTCAAATCCATCCTAGCGCACTATCCTACGCTTAAGCTTCGGATGACAAGCAATCTTTTGACGGAAAGTTTTAGCTTGCCCCATGTAGACTTGGCGAAGTAGGGACATATAGCTCAGTTGGTTACCCGCCCGAACGACTGTCATCGTTCAGTCGGGCGGGGAGCGCCACGTTAATTATCTTAAATATTTTTATATACTGGACATATAGCTCAGTTGGTTAGAGCGCCACGTTGACATCGTGGAGGCCAGAGGTTCGAGTCCTCTTATGTCCACTATTATAAAATGGCTTTTTAGCCATTTTCTTTTTTGCTTGCATTATATTATAAAAAATTTTATAATAAAACTATTAAAACCACTCTTTAAAGGAGGGTGTAATTACATTTATAAAATTCTATGAACAGCATACTAAAAAAATTATCTGGTTTTGATAAAAACAAAGAAATGGACGAAGAAGAAATGCTGGCTGAAGAAGCTGAAGAATATTTTAAAGACAACGAAGACAGTCTGCTAGCAATTGACGAGGAAGAAAAAAAATGGATGCAGACCGATTACGAAGAGGGTCAACTTTCTATTGATGTTTACCAGACTCCTGATACCATAGTCGTAAAATCAACTATTGCCGGAGTTAAACCGGAAGATATTGATATTTCTATCAATAACGACCTTCTAACTATCCGTGGTCGCCGAGAAATGATGGAAAAAATCAGGGAGGAAAATTATTTATACCGCGAATGCTATTGGGGCTCTTTTTCCCGTTCTATTATTTTACCGGTAGAAGTTGAGGCGGAAAAAATCGAAGCCTACTTAGAAAACGGCGTTTTAACTGTCGTTTTACCAAAAGCTAAAAGCGCCAAACAAATCTCTATCAAAGTCAAGGAGAGATAAAAAATATGATTATCGAGCTTAAAATTGATAAGCTGGAAGAAGACAAGGCAATCTTAAAGTCGGAAGATAATGATATGGTTATTTGGCCTCGCGCTAAATTGCCGAAAGACGTCAAGGAAGGAACCTTGCTTGCTTTTGCTGTCAACAGCGGAAACGGCGACCAAAAGACAGCCAAAGATATTCTTAATGAAATTTTGGACGTAGAAGAAACAGTCTAAATTGCGCTAGTATAAATATCATATTTTATGGACTCGCGAGCGATACTACAAAAAGTTGATTGGAAGTGGCTAATTATTATCATAGCCATTTTTTTAATTGCGGTTATTTTAGTGGGAGTTGTTTATTATGAATTTACTAAAGAGTACCGAGACAGAATCTATCCGGGGATATATGTCGGAAAAGACAATATAGGTGGGCTTACTAAAGAAGAAGCTGTGCAAACCCTAAAAAAACGCGCCGACATCATAAACCAAAATGGTATTATTTTCAGCTACCTAGATCATAAAACTGTTTTAATGACCATTGCCGCATCACCACAAGGAGAGGTCGCCTATCAATTAATTAATTTTGACTTAGAAAAAACTGTTGACAGGGCTTACGATATCGGCCGCGGCTTAAATGCGCTTATAAATATAAAAAATAGATTATGGGACGGCAGAAAAAACAGACAAACATCGGTCGAAATAACAATCAATCAAGAAAAAATAAAAGAAATTCTGACTGACGAATTCTCAATTTACGAAACGCCGGCTAAAAACGCTGGATTAACTTATAATTACGACAAAAATAAAAATAAATATACTTTCAATATCACTGAAGAAAAAAACGGAGTTGTTGCTGATTATGATTCGGGAATACAGCAATTAAAACAAAACCTAGCCAGCTTTGACAATTCGATTATTGTGCTTAAAAGCCAAAATCAATATCCGGTTGTTTACCAGAGAGACTGTCAGAACATTGAAGAAAAGGCCAACGCTGTTTTAAATAAAATGCCGCTAATTTTAAAATACGATGGAAAAAATAAAACGATAGGAACGAACACTGTTGTTGAATGGCTGGAACTAGTTGCTAATAAAGACAGTAATGATAAAATCGCCGTTGATCTGGCGCTGGAATTAATTAAAAACTATTTAAAAAAAGCTGTATCAACAGAAGTCGATAAGCAACCTCAAAATTCAAAATTCACAATTAAAAATGGAAGGGTAACCGAGTTTCAGACTAGTAGAGACGGAATTGAGCTAGATGTCGAGGCAAGTATTGTTAAAATTAAAGAGGCTTTGATAAAAAATCAAAAAGACGTTGAACTGGTAATCAACACTATAAAAAGCGAGGTTGGAGATGATGATGTTAACGAGTTAAAAATTGAAGAAATTATCGGCACTGGCCACTCTAACTTTGCTGGTTCGCCTGCCAATCGACGCCACAACATAAAAACAGGGGCCAACACCTTAAATGGAATGCTGATAAAACCAGGGGAAGAATTTGCAGTTATGAAATCACTGGTTCCGATTGACGCTTCTACTGGCTATCTGCCCGAACTGGTTATTAAGCAAAACAAAACAATTCCGGAATATGGCGGGGGACTTTGTCAAATCGGTACTACTATGTTTAGAACCGCTCTGGCTTCCGGCCTGCCTATTACCGAGAGAAGAAATCATTCCTACCGCGTTCAATATTACGAACCAGCTGGCACTGACGCCACTATTTACGATCCTTGGCCGGATCTAAAATTTATAAACGACACCGATAATTATATTTTGATTCAATCACGTATAGAGGGGGACAATTTATACTTTGATTTTTGGGGGAAAAAAGATGGGAGAGAAGCAACAACAACTTATCCTAAAATATATAATATTAAAAAACCACCGCCCACTAAAATAATAGAGACTCTAGATTTAAAACCAGGAGTAAAAAAATGCACAGAAACGTCTCATAATGGCGCCGATGCTTATTTCTTTTACACAGTTAAATATCCAGGCGGCGAAATTAAAGAAGAGAAATTTATCTCCCATTACGTTCCTTGGCAAGAGGTGTGTCTCTTGGGAGTTGAAAAATTGTCAGATCATCAAATAGCTTCCAGCTCGGCAGCTGCCGGCAGCGGTTCAGCTAGCACCACCGGACAAAATTAAAAGACCGACTTAAGCGGGTAGGCAAGAAATTTTTGTAAGGAGAATTTTAGTTCTAGAACCGAAATAGCCCTTACAGAAAAATCCCCATGCTTGTCGTGCCTAGCCCGCTCAAAGCGGTCTTTTTTTATAAAACTTTTTGTTTTTTAAATGACCTTACATCCTATCACAAATTTACGAGCTTGTCAAGGTCTACTTTTTTACAACCAAATTTTTATTTAATATTAGACAAAAAAATAAAATAAACAATAATACAATATTAGTAATTTTATATTAGCAAATTATTGTTAATGAATTATTAAAAAATAATAATCCTTAATACTCAGATCAATAAAATATCCCAAAGACTTCTTTCTTCTTCCGCCTTTTTTGCAAAAAAGCAACTAGCTTTTTCAAAAATTTTTAATTTTCTCCTAAATTTAATCTTCTAATCACAAAAAATATTTTGAAAGCAAATAAAAAATTATTCTTGTCGAAATTTTAACTTCACATTGCAGATGACATCTCTGCTAATTATTTTTATCTCTCTCGAAAGTATATTTATTAACTATTTTCACAAACTTTATTTTTTTTGACAAAAATACTTGCGCTTATTCAGTTTCTATTGTAAAATATAAATAGTGGATAACTATTATATATAATAATTCTTAAAAAATAAGGCTTAAAAAATTGGTTTACCAATTTGTAAAGCCAGAAAGAATTTCCATGGCAAAGAAGAAAGCAGCCAAAAAGAAAGTTGCAAAAAAAGCTGCACCAAAAAAGAAAAAAGCTGCAAAAAAGAAGAAAAAATAATTGCGTAAGCATTTCTTTTAAAACAAAGGCTCTGACTTTACAGTCAGTGCCTTTGTTATTTGTCTGTAAAAACTTTTCAAAACAGACTGGACTGCTGGCTAGCCGCCTCCTCGCGATCAAATATTTTTATTATTCCGTACTGACCATCAAATCCTGGTTCAATTATCAACTTACCTTCTCGAACTCGCCTTATTCCTTCAGCGATTTTTGGTAAAGTAGCTTGTTCTAAATCTTCAACTGCCCTATCTATCAATATGTCCATTTCGCTGCCAAACCTCTCTATTAAAGCATTGTATTCCTTCTGCACTTTGGACGAATGGCGGCTTTTTATACCCAAACTTTCAGCGATAATCTTGTCCAGCTCTACTAATTTTATAAAACCAGGCAAACTTTTCAGCTCAAACCCCATAGGACGGTCAGCTAGTTCGTCGACCCTATTCATCACGCCAATCGTCAAAGGCTTTTTGCAGACCGGACAAATATTCTTATGTAGTTTTGATTCTTCTGGAGAAAACCTAACACGACAATCGCGATGACCATCGTAATGATACATGCCCTCTTCTGGATAAAACTCAATTGTATATTTTATCTTTTTTATATCTTTATTTTTGATAGCTCCATATAATTCTTTATAAGTTGCCTCCTTCAGATCAAAAATGTTAGCTTCACGGGCGATATTAGGTAAAGAGTGGGCGTCGGAGTTGGAAAGTAACGTTAATTTGTCTAGCGCTGACAAGCGCCAATTCATTTCCGGATCGCTTGATAATCCTGTTTCATAAGCATAGATATTTTTAGTGAAATCACCGAAGCATTCTTCCATCGAATTAAAGCCTGACTTAGAACCAAACACCGAAAACCAGGGCGTCCAAATATGCGCCGGATAAATTAAAAATTGCGGATGAATAGCTAGGCATGTATTTATTAAATCTTCGGCTGGCATACCTAAAATTGGCCGACCATCTGACTTGATATTATATTTACTATCTAAAAATTTATTTAGCTCCTCGACTGCTTCGATATTAGGTGCATGAACAACAATATGAATGCGCCTTACCCTATCATTTTTTTTATAAATTAACGCTAACTCCGTGGAAAGTATAAATTTTACATTATCATCGCCAGTCTCTTTTAATTTATATAAACCAGAGCCAAACGTCGTCTCTTCTAACAATTTTTTTATATCGCGCCACCAAGCCGGAAATGTAAAATCACCAGTAGCAATGATGTCGACTCCCTTAATACGGCAAGTTCTATCAATATTGGGAAGCGTTAAATCCCGCGAACAAGCGCGGGAGTATTTAGAATGAATATGTAGGTCGGCTATTTGCTGCATGTCTATTGCTCTTGTCATCCCGGACTTTGAGCCGTAATCCACTTCTGTCTGCCCGACTGAATGCCAGCCGTTCGGGTGGAGATTACCGCTTGCCTGCCGGCAGGCAAGCTTTCGCGGGAATGGCATAAATATTTATTTAACAATTTTTTTTATATTTTGCGGCTTGTCGACATTTATCCCTTTTTGTATAGCTAAATTGAAGGCTAGAAGCTGCAATGGAATTACTGACACAATCGGTAATATTGCCTCTGGCGCAAATGGTGTTATTATTTTCTTTTTATTAATTTCTAAAATTCTTTTATCTATTTTTATCAATTCGACTTTATTAAGCAAGGCTTTGGGTCCGTGATCAAATTCGACCGTAGTTATGCCCTCAGCAAAAACATTAGCAGCTTCTTTCAATTTTAAAGCTCCCTCTAAAGCCAGGGGGTAATTATATTTGTGGCCTAAAATAATGAACTTATGTTTGTTTTTAATTTCAATCGCCAATTTTTTAATTACCTTCTCGTCAGTCAAACTTTTTTTTATCAACGCTGGTATTTTTTTCACATCATTTATTATTTTCAAACCGCGTTTAACATCTTGTCTTATAAATAAAGCCAGTAAAAATAAAATCAACAACTGGCTAGAAAAAGTTTTGGTTGCTGGCACAGCCACTTCTTTACCAGCTTCTTGGTCTATATGGACGTCAACCAATTTTGCAATTTTTGATTTTTTATTGTTCGTAATACCAATTACGAATGTCTTCTTCTGTTTGGCTGTTTTAATCGCTTTTATAACTTCTTTTGTCTCTCCCGATTGACTTAAAACTATAACAACGGTCTGCGTCTCGACTACCGGGTTGCGTTTATTAAATTCATCAGCGAAGTCAACTTCGCAATTTAGACCAGTTATTTCTTCAAAAACTAAGTTGCCATAAACAGCCGAATGAAAAGAAGAGCCGCAACCTAAAAAAATAAATCTTTTTATTTTCTTTAAATCGCGAGCCATCTTTTTAAATTCATCAAACACTATCTCACTACCTTTAATATGCTTATTAATGATTTTTTCCATGACTTGCGGTTGCTCTTTTATCTCTTTTATCATTTTATAATTAATTTTTGCCATGTTTTTTTATTATTGCTAGTACTTTTATTTTATCACCTATCAAACTTAAAGACAAACATCAAAAAAATAAAAAAAGTTTTCCACACATTTATTTTTAAAAATCTAAAAAAACTTGAACATTTCTAATAAATGGCTAAAATTAGTATAAAAAATTTAATTTGACGCTCAATAAAATAATTGTTATTATAACAACATATCACCCACACACCCTTTTCTTTTCCCAAACAACCACGCTCTTTCAAACTTTCGATGCCTCCGTTTTATAGCAAACGGAATGCAAATCAACAATCAACACAACACATCAACAAAAAATCAACTTATTTCTTAGGTAGATCTAAAAAAGGTCTATCTAAATCACAAGTTGATTTTTTGTTATCTAAAAATTTTATTTTATCAGACTCTCAGCTATCTCTAGCTCTTCTTTACTATTTATGCCGACTGCTTCACGTGGATCAATTGAAATGGTGCCAACTTCAATGTTCTGGCTACAAGCAATCTGCACTAAGTCAGTAATGTAATATTCTTGTTGGGCATTTTTATTTTCTAGCTTATCTATATTTTTCTTCAACCAACTATATTCAAAACAATAAAAACCTGGATTTACCTCCTTTATATTTCTTATTTCATCAGTTGCATCTTTGAATTCAACAATCGCTTCCACTTTTTCATGATGACGAACGATTCTGCCCCAATGATAAAAATTTTTTCGCCAATCTTCAAAGTCAGATACAGTTGTCGTCATTAGTGTCAAGGCGCCGTTTTCATATTCAGCTAGCCTTTTTATAGTTTCTGGATGAACAAAAGGATGATCTCCATAAAAAGAAACGACATGATCAATTGGCTCATCAATTTCAGACAGAGCACAAGACAAAGCATGGCCAGTTCCTAATTGTTTATATTGAATGGCATAATCACAATCGTAATTGGCTAAATTTTTTTGCATTATATCTTTATTATCAGGAGATACGACTATCATCGGCCGACCATTAATACCCGAATCAACAATCGCTTGCAACAAGTATTCAATCATTGGCCTGCCTTTAATTGGCACTAATACTTTCGGTAATTTATGATTCATGCGCGTGCCTTTGCCGGCGGCTAAAATAACAACTTTTATCATAATTTTGTCGATGCTAAAAGTTATTCATTATAACTTTAGTTGCTTGTTTAAAACTGTGCAACTTATAATTGTGTTTAATCTCGTAACTATGAGTACTTTTTATTAAAATTGCCCTTCCTCTTCCTAAAAAATCAAGCATTTCTTTATTTTCTAGCGAACTATCGTTAACAATCAGAATATCCTCTTTCTTATTCTTTAAAAATTTTAAAGCGGCTGTTTTTTTCTTATCCGTAATAATTATTCTATCAAAATACCCCTTGATATGTAAACCCTTAATTTTAAGTCGTTGCCACTGACAATTTCCGTGCGATAAAAGCAATAAATAATTATTTTTTTGACGCAATTTTTTTAATAGCCGATCGGCGTCTGAATAAACATATGAATTTGTGGACTTGGCTAAATAAAAAAGTTTGTTTTTCGTTTTTACATAACTTTTTTTATTAATTTTACCGTTCTTATATCTTAATACGGCATGTTTTAAGGGGCTGTATAAATCTTTTTTACCTTTAAAATAAATGTCAATCTCGCACAAAAATCTTTTTTTAGTCAACTTAAAAATCCCAGGCAAACAATTTTTAAATTTTTCCGAATTCATCAACGTGTGGTCAAGATCAAAAATTATTATCATATCAATCTATTAACTGACTAATAAAATTAGCTAGCTTCTTAGCGTCATGTCTGGCCAAATCGCCTTTTGTATTCAGCAAATCTCTTCTTATGACTTTTCTGCCCTGCCAATTACCAGCGACATCTATCTTAACAAATCCAGCTTTTTGTTTTTCGTATTCTTTGGCCATTTTACCCTTTGGTTTTTTTGAATTCACAATAGCTACGTTTATCTTGCGTCCAAGAAAACCTTCTAAGTTCAAAATAAAGTCTTTGACGGTAAAATCATCAGTCTCGCCAAATTTTGTCATTATGTTTACAATATAAATAATTTTACTTTTACTATTTTTTAAAGCCTCCTTAACTCCTGCGACTAAAAAATTAGGCGTGATGCTGGTGTATAAATCTCCGGGACCGATTATAATCAAGTCCGCTTCTTCTATCGCCTTGATAACCGGAGGATAAACATTAATACTGTCGCTGTGATGCGGCACTAAAAAAGTTTTAATTATTTTCCCTCTCCTTCCTGACTTAGGAACGTCAATCACGCCCTCACCATACAAAGTAGTCCCATCATCTAGATCTGCGACTAAAGTAGCCTTGTCAGTAGTCACCGGCAAAACCCGCCCTCGAATATTCATAGCTTCACCCAATGCTTTTACGCCTTCTGGAAAGCTACCGGTATATTGAGATAAAATAGTCAAAAGCATATTGCCGGCCACATGACCATTCAAACGATTATTACTTGCAAACCTCTTTTGTAATATTTGTCGAGCTGCTTCACGATAAAACGAAAGAGCGATCGTACATTTTAAAATGTCGCCAGGAGGCAAAATGCCGAATTCGTCTCGCAACCTGCCAGTACTACCTCCGCTATCAACCATTGAAACGATCGCAGTAATATCAATTTTTTTTATATCCCGCAAGCCGGAAAGCAGCACATACTGTCCGCTACCCCCACCAATAGTAACTATTTTTTGTTTTTTTTGCATATTAAAAATCAATTCTAAATTCTTTTCCATGATCTTTGAAACCTAAACGTTCATAAATGGCGTGAACTTTCTCATTCTCGTACCTGCTAGTGCAAATTAATTTATAACAATCGTATTCTTTGGCCAATCTGATAATTTTTTTTATTAATTTTGTTCCTATGCCGCGCCCGCGCAAACTTTCGTCAACGAATAAATCTTCCATTAAGCCATAGCGCTCCGATCGTAAATCATTTTGTATAAAGTAAAGATAGGCGCGAGCAACTTCTTCATCATTTTTCTCTATAAAAATTTTAGTGCCCTTGCAGTTTGAACAACCTACTTGTTTTTCATTAATTGTCATATTTTATAAAATTAATTTTATTCAACAGTTACGCTTTTAGCTAAATTTCTAGGCTTATCAATATCGCAACCGCGCAAAGCCGCTACATGATAAGCAAAAAGTTGTAGCGGAATTACCGACAAAATTGGAGTTAGCATCTCTAAGGTTTTGGGGATAAAAATTACATCATCAACCAATTTGTTTAGCTGATCATTACCTTCGGTAGTTATGGCGATTACTTTACCGCTACGCGCTTTTATTTCCTCAATGTTGCTGACATTTTTTTCATAAACACTGTCTTGCGGCGCAATGCATAGGCAAGGAAAGTTTTTGTCAATCAAAGAAATTGAGCCATGTTTCATCTCGCCAGTCGGCAATCCTTCAGTATGAATATAAGAAATTTCTTTTAATTTTAGGGCACCCTCAGCAGCGACCGGCTGGTTGTACTTGCGCCCTAAATAAATAAAATTATTAAAATGGCAGTATTTTTCAGCTATCTTTTTTATTTTCTCGCTTTGTCTGGTAATGCTCTCAATTTTATCTGGCAAGATTAATAATTCTTCTTCTATTCTTTTTCCCACAGCCAAAGATAAATTGCGTTGACGACCAAACAAGATAGTGATTAAAGCTAAAATTGCCACCTGGGAAGTAAAGGCTTTAGTTGAGGCAACAGAAATTTCTGGACCGATATGATTATAAACGCCAGCATCAGTGGTGCGAGCAATCGTCGAACCAACAACATTAACGACGCCCAAGGTTAAAATATTTTTTTCTTTGCCTTCTTTAACTGCGGCTAAAGTATCGGCGGTTTCTCCTGATTGGCTGATAGCGATAATGGCCGTTTTATTATCTAGTACTGGTTTGCGATAGCGAAATTCACTGGCATATTCAACTTCAGTGGCGACGCCAGCATATTCTTCCAGCATATACTCACCTATTGACCCTGCATTGCGGGCAGTTCCACAACCGACGATTATTATTTTTTCAATACTACGTATTTTATCAATAACATTGTCGAGGCCGCCTAATTTAACTTTCCCATCTTTAATTACCAATCGACCCCTAATACTATCAGAAATTGTTTTGGGCTGCTCAAATATCTCTTTAAGCATAAAATGAGAAAAACCGTTTTTCTCTGCTTGACTGACATCCCACTCTATTTTTTGTGCCTCTCTGTTTATTTCATTGAAATCAAAATCTAAAATTTTTAATCCTGAACTATTAATTTCCGCTATCTCGCCATCATTTAAATAAATAACTTGTTTAGTATATCTGATTATTGCCGAAACATCGGAGGCGACAATAGTTTCTCCGTCGCCTAAACCGATTACCAGCGGACTGCCATAGCGAACAGCTATTAATTTTTGGGGTTCGTCTTGATGTAAAACAGCTAAGCCATAAGCTCCTTGCAACATCTTCACAACTCGTTGCAGGGCTTTGGTAATACTACCTTCGTAAAATTCTTCTAACAAATGGGGGACAACTTCAGTGTCTGTTTCTGATTTAAAAACATGCCCTCGTTCTTCCAGCCACTTCTTTAAAGTCTGGTAATTTTCGATAATACCATTATGCACTACCCAAATTTTACCAGTGCAATCAGAATGAGGATGGGCGTTAGCTTCTGAAGGTTGCCCATGAGTAGCCCAACGAGTATGAGCTATACCTAAGTTGCCAGATAAATTGACTCCATCTATTTTACTCTCTAATTCTCTTATTTTGCCAACCGCCTTTTTCACAATAATGCCATCGCCTAAAATAGCTATACCAGCAGAATCGTAACCGCGATATTCTAACCTCTTTAGTCCCTCTAAAAGAACTAGTCGAGCTTCGTTTTTCCCGGCATAGCCGACTATACCACACATAAAATTATAATAATTTCCAAAGTTGCAAAAAAATAGTCTTTTGCGTTTCGTAAATCATTTTATTTTCAATAATTACCCCCACTGGATTGCTATTAACATCTCTAGATATAAAGGCACAATGACCATCATAAATTAAAATATAAGTCATGCCCTCGCTTTCACTTTTTACATTCAACCATTTGCGATCGTCCATTCCGTAAGTACCGCCGCCAGGAGACAAAGAAATTGTTTTGGCGCTTATATTATTTTTAATTCTTTTTTTGTTAAAATCTGGGTAAGCGCTGTAAACATCTTCGCGCACGCCAACAGCGGAATAAATATAATAATCTTTTTCGTGGCTCTTTTTCATTTGCTCAAGAATGTCTTCTAAAATAAAATGAATGCCGCGCTTGCCTTCATAAAACTTTGTGACTGGCCTTTCGCCGCCTTTTTCCTGCAATGATTTTAGTTCTGGAATAATTTCCTGCACTTTAACTTCTAATTGCTTTAGCTCTTGTTCGCGCAGATGGATTAGCTCAGTAATTTTTTCTGGATCCTCAGCTACAAATTTTTGCTTCGTGTCTTGATGATAAAAACTTACCAAACCGATTTCTTGTAGTTTTTTTAAAACATCATAAACAGTGCCTCGATTCAAATTAGATGCTTCCGCTAAATTTCTAATTGAAGCGCCGCCACTTCTTAGCAAGCTTAAGTAAACCGTTATTTCTTTTTCTGATAAATTTAATTTTTTAAAAATATTGATATCCATAAAAATAAGTTGAGGGGAGCTGTAAAAACTCCCCGTTGTTTTTGGTTGGCTTGTTATTTTTTAAAAAGCTTTGAGATGACTTTTTTAGCCATCTTTTAGGCATTTTCTATGTTGGAATGATCTTATTGTTATTATAATGCTATATTAAATAATGTCAATATTTTTTCTACAAAAATATTATTATTTTCTTATTTTATTTAATATTAAATAAAATTTAATATTATTTTTGTCAATATTCTTTTGATAAAAATATAAGTTATCCACATTTTTTTCTTTTTCTAAAAAATAAAAAATATTTTTATATATTTTCTGTCCAAAAAATAAAAATTATGTTATAATAAAATTAATTCATCCACATACTAAAAATTAGTTAACTAAAAATAAATAAATTAGGCTTAAGCTATGAAACAAGTTGACGTCTACTCAATAATTTTCTGGGCAATTTTCATCGGCATGGCCATGGGCGGATTCACCATGGTGGCCGTAGCAGCCTTTTTGATGAACTAATTATTTCATTGAGTAAAAATACAAAAACCTATGATGATTCTTTCACCATAGGTTTTTGTATTAAAAATTTGAATAATTTAAGCCGCCTTGTCTTGTCTCGCTTCAATTTCATCTCCCCCAACTCTCATGCCAAGTTTTTCTTGTTGAAATTTTAACAATTCTAAATTTGCAGTTTTGGCTCTTTCTAACAACGCATCGTATTCTTGATTGAGATCAAGCGCTTCACTTTGAGCCTGACCCTCCAATTTCTTTAAACTACCTTGCTCTTTTTTTATTTCTTCAATGGCTTGTTCAAAATATTTCGGTGTAAAGGTGCCTTCACGCATTAGCAATTCACCTGTCTTAGAAATTTTAACTTGTCTTATTACTGAGTGTCTTGCCAATTCAACTTCTTCTTGTTTTTCCTCTATAGCTTTTGCCTTTTTGTCATATTCATCTCTTGAATATGGTTTTGGTTTTTGAAACATCTCTAAAGGATTCTTCATAATTAATAAGTTATTAATTAACTATTATATTGCATCTCATTTTAATTATACCAAAATAAAAAAAATAATCAATATTATATTATTGAACATCTTTGGCAAATAACTATGCTAAAATATAAGTACAAAAAAAGCACCATTGTTCTGGCGGTGATCTACTTTTCCAGGGCTCAGGCCCAAGTATCATCGACGCTGAAGAGCTTAACTTCTGAGTTCGGGATGGGATCAGGTGTGACCTCTTCGCTAGGACCACCAGAACGATGGCGCTTTTTATATTTTAACTATGAACGAATTTTTTTAAAACCAATAATGTGAGAAAATCAAATGGCTTATTAGTACTCCTCTGCTCAACACATTACTGTGCTTACACATAGAGCCTATCAACGTAGTAGTCTACTACGAGCCTATGAAATCTAATCTTGGAGACAGCTTCGCGCTTATATGCTTTCAGCGCTTATCTTAACCGAAGGTAGCTACCCGGCAATGCCCCTGGTGGGACAGCCGGTACACTAGAGCTCCGTCCTTCTCGGTCCTCTCGTACTAGAGAAGGGACTCCTCAAATTTCCACGACCATAGTGGATAGGAGACCGACCTGTCTTACGACGGTCTGAACCCAGCTCGCGTGCCGCTTTAATGGGCGAACAGCCCAACCCTTGGGAGCTTCTACACCCCCAGGATGCGACGGGCCGACATCGAGGTGCCGAACCAGGTCGTCGCTGTGGACGCTTGGACCTGACTAGCCTGTTATCCCCGGAGTAGCTTTTATCCGATGAGCTTCCGCCGTCCTATATCGCACGGTCGGATCACTAAGTTCCGCTTTCGCGACTGCTCGACTTGTAGGTCTTGCAGTAAAGCTGGCTTGTGCCTTTACACTATCTCCCGGGTTTCCATTCCGGGATAGCCAACCTTTGTAAACGCCTCCGTTACCTTTTGGGAGGCATCCGCCCCAGACAAACTACCCACCAGATACTGTCCCCTGACCGGATAACGGTCGAGGGTTAGAATTAAAAATATACAAGGGTGGTATCTCACTGATGTCCCGATTGCTCGGGACTCCCACCTATTCTGAACATGCATAGCTCTAATCCAATATCAAGTTGTAGTAAAGCTTCACGGGGTCTTTTCGTCCAGCTATGGTTAACGAGCATCTTTACTCGTGTTGCAATTTCGCCGAGCTCTTCGTTGAGACAGTTCCCAAGTCATTCCGCCATTCGTGCAGGTCGGAACTTACCCGACAAGGAATTTCGCTACCTTAGGACCGTTATAGTTACGGCCGGCGTTCATCCGCGCTTAAATTCAAGGCTTTGTCTTGCGACTAACCTCTCCTCTTAACGTTCGGACACTGGCCAGGCGTCACCCCCTATACATCCTCTTACGAGTTCGCAGGGAGCTGTGTTTTTGATAAACAGTTGCTTGGGATCTTTAGCTGCGGCCCTACTTGCGTAGGGCGGGTCTTATCGCTAACTTACGACCGCTGTTTTGCCGAGTTCCTTAACGAAGATTCTCTCGTTCACCTGAGGCTACTCGCCTCGCCTACCTGTGTCGGTTTACGGTACGGTTACTATAGTCTTAACCCTAGAGGTTTTTCTAGACAGTTTCGCCACTTGAGTTGATTCCATCAAAGACTTCATCTTCAGTCAACCTCTCGACATTGGCGATCCGGATTTACCTGGATCATGCCAAGAAGCCAACTACGTACATACCATAGCACGCTCAAACTTTAAAACTGCGTCCCCCCATCGGAAAACTACAGTAGTGCTGGAATATTAACCAGCTCATCCATCGACTACGTCTGCACTACACAGACCTCACCTTAGGACCGACTAACCCTGGGACGATTTGCGTTGCCCAGGAAACCTTAGGCTTACGGTGGGCGGGGTTTTAACCCGCCTTTTTGCTACTTATGCCAACATTCTCTCTTCTATGCACTCCACCAAACCTCACAGTTCGGCTTCAACGCACATAGAATGCTCCTCTACCACTCTGTGTCTCGCTACCGCTCGTCACATAATTCAAAAATCAAAATGCAAAATGCAAAATTTTGGTATTCGCTTTGCTCAAGATTTAATTAAAATATTTTTAAATAAATCTGTCGCGCAGCGACACAATAATTTTGAATTTTGATTTTTGCATTTTAAATTTTTGTGTCGAACGTTAGTGAGACACAGAATTCGCGTCTTCGGTAATATGCTTAGCCCCGATAAATTTTCGGCGCGAGACAACTTGACTAGTGAGCTATTACGCTATCTTTAAAGGATGGCTGCTTCTAAGCCAACCTCCTAGTTGTCGCGGTCGCGACACCACCTTTTACACTTAGCATATATTTAGGGACCTTAAACTGCGATGTGGGCTGTTTCCCTTTTGACTGACGAAGCTTAGCCCCCGTAGTCTGACTGCCGGATTTCACCTACTGGTATTCGGAGTTTGGTTAAGGAGAGTACCTTGCGGCCTCAACCTCATTCAGTGCTCTACCCCCAGTAGTCAGCATCCGACGCTAGCCCAAAAGCTATTTCGAGGAGAACCAGCTATTGCCGAGTTCGATTGGAATTTCTCCGCTAATCACAACTCATCCCCTAGTGTTGAACGGCTAGTGGGTTCGGTCCTCCATGACGATTTCTCGCCACTTCAACCTGGCCATGATTAGATCACCCGGCTTCGGGTCTTGTCCATGCGACAATCCAAATATTTTGCAGAAACAGAAAGCTTTTGTCCCTGCAAAATAGATGGAAACGGGCTATTAACCCTCGCTTTCACTGTAGCTCCATTCCAAGCGGAATTTAGCTAAGCCACATAGAACAAACTCGTTGGCTCATTCTTCAATAGGCACGCCGTCACCCCACACCATTTGGCACAAGCTTTCATCTTCAGCTTATGATTAAACCCCAAATGGTGTGGGGCTCCGACTCCTTGTAAGTATATGGTTTCAGATACTATTTCACCTCCCTAACCGGGATGCTTTTCACCTTTCCCTCACGGTACTTGTTCGCTATCGATCATAAGAAGTATTTAGTCTTGGATCATAGTCGACCCAGATTCCCACGGGATTTCACGAGTCCCGCAGTACTTAAGAATGCTGCAGTAGAGTAATAACTCCTTTCGCCTTACAGGGCTATCACCTTCTCTGGCGGAGCTTTCCAGCTCGCTTCAACTAGGAAAGTTATTCTTCGTATGCCCTACCTCATTTATCTAGGAAATAAATGCAACGATCTTACAACCCCATCTAAACATATGGACCTAGATCCTTCTGCATTTCTTTCTGATTGCTCAGAATTCCATGCGCAGTTTAAACGGTTTAGACTTCTCCCCTTTCGCTCGCCACTACTAAGGGAATGTTTTCCCGCATTGCTGCAGGAAGTTTTTTCTTTTCCTCCGGCTACTAAGATGTTTCAATTCACCGGGTATTCGTCTCATTATCTTATGTGTTCAGATAACGGACTTCCGCTCTTCAAGCGGAAAGGTTTCCCCATTCGGAGATTCCCGGGTCACAGGTTGCTTGCCACCTCACCGAGACTTATCGCAGGCTGCTACGTCCTTCATCGTCTTCTTATGTCGAGGCATCCACCATATACCCTTAACGTGATTTTCTCACATTATTGATTTTAATAATCTTATTATTGGTTCTTATATTTTTAGATGCTCTCTTAAATTGTCAAAGTTCAGCTTCTCTTAGAAATTGCAGTTGAAAATTAAATTACTTTAACTTCCAACATTAAATTTCCAAACTGCCTTATTTAAAGAAACAAAAAACCGCCCTTCAGCGGTTGCTTTACAACACCTAATTAGGCAAGTAATTAACCGCTTTTATATTTAGTAGTTATTCTGATTTTTTTCATACTTTTTATCGAATTTTACACGTGCTTATATTATACAGTATTTATAATTTCTGTCAAGAATTAGGCCCTCTTTTATTTTTAACGCTTACACATTATCTTTATTAACTAAAATTAGCATTTTTTTGTTAAAAATCATTAAATTTTTCTCTTGTCTAACTTTTAAACATTTCTCATATTAACAGTTCTTCCACAGAATACAGTTTCTTTCAGTAATATTCTAGAACAATCAATCAATTAATAAACTTTTCTTTTCATATGTTACGTGTTTAATGTTATGCGTTATATAAGCTTAAATTTTTCTAGCATTTCCGGATTTTCCATATACACCTGCGCAGTTTCTTTTTCTATTGTCTTGTCTTTATAAAGTCTGATGAGATCCTGATCGAGGCTAATCATGCCTTCCTTCATATTGGTCTGTAGAACGGTTTTGATTTGCGCAATCTTATTTTCACGAACCATGTTGGCGACTGCCGGGGTATTAAGTAAAATCTCACGAGCCGCAATCCTGCCACCATCTTTTTTGCTAACCAAGCGCTGAGAGATAACACTAGCTAACGTCATAGAAAGTTGCATGCGTACTTGAGTTTGTTGGTGTGGGGGAAAGATGTCGATTATACGATCTATTGTCTGGGCGGCACTGTATGTATGCAAAGTGGCGAGCACTAAGTGCCCAGTCTCGGCGAGTGTAATCGTCGCAGCAATCGTATCTAAGTCGCGCATTTCACCGACCATAATAACATTCGGGTCTTGGCGTAAAGCATGTTTAAGGCCAGAAGCAAAAGACAACATATCGGTTCCTAGCTGGCGTTGGACTATCACGCTTTTCTTTGGTTTAAATAAATATTCTATCGGATCTTCAAAAGTTATGATATTACAAAAACGATTATTATTTATATAATCAATCATAGCGGCGAGGGTTGTCGATTTACCGCAGCCGGTTGGACCAGTGACTAAAATCAATCCTTGTTTTAAATCAAGCAAATTATAAATAATTTTAGGTATACCAATTTCTTCTAAACTCGGCATCTTGTCGCTAATAACACGAGCTACCAAGCCAATATTGTTCTTTTCAAAATGCAAATTAATACGGTAACGAAAATTATCAATCGCGCAGCCGATATCCAATTCGCGGGTTGCCAAAAATCTTTTCTTTTCTTCTTCGGTCGTTAAAGAATCAACAATCTTCTCCATATCCTTTTCGTCCAATGCATTTTCACCCTCGACATAAGACAAATCGCCGTCAATGCGCAATAAAGGCGGCAATCCGACAACTAAATGTAGGTCGGATGCATTTTTTTGGGCTGCTAATTTAAATAGCTCCTTGATATCCATAGTATATGTCTGTCATCCTGAGCGTCAGCGAAGGATCCCTTGTCTTATGTGCTATTTTCGGGATGCTTCGCCCACTGGCTCAGCATGACGATATAATAATTATTACCAATTTTCTTTTTTTATCCCTTTGGCAGCCGCATCAACTTGCGCCTCTTGTTTCGACGAACCCTTGCCACGAGCGATTAACTTATCGTCGATGTAGAGCCCGACTTCGAAAATCTTAGCATGGTCTGGTCCTGATTCCTTTAATACTTTATAATGCGGGGTCACTCGGTAAATTTCCTGGGCTTTTTCCTGAAATCTAGATTTTGGATCTAGATATAATTTATGAGTTAAAATATTGTCTAGTTTTGAAACTATCTTACCAAGAATAAATTTTCTGGCCACGCTTATCTTCTGGTCTAAATAAATAGCACCAATTAAAGCTTCAACGGCATTAGCTAAAATATATTGTCGCGCTTTAGAATTAGAATCTTTCGCCTCTCCTTTTGACAAATAGAGAAAGTCTCCTAATTTAATATCATGAGCCACCTCTGCTAGCATATTAGCATTGACTAAACTAGCGCGCCAGTTAGTTAAATCCCCCTCCGGAGTGTCGGGAAAAGTGCGAAATAAATGCTCTGTAACTACAATCTCCAAAACTGCGTCACCTAAAAATTCTAAACGTTCATTGTGACCTAGTTCAAATTTAGGATGCTCATTTAAATAAGAACGATGAACAACGGATTGTTTAAGTAGATTGATGTCATTGAATCTTACACCAATCTCCTTTTCTAATTTAGAGAAATCTTTCATGCCTTTAAAGACATTGCTGCATTGGCAAATCGCTACCGCTTTAATTAGCAATTTAACAATTAAGCAATTATTTAAAATTATTATTTAGTGCTATTAATTGCTTCTCCCTTTTCTTTAAGAATGTCCTTATAAATTGCTCCTAAGACACCGTTAACGAACTTACCGGAAGATTCGGAGCCAAAAGTTTTGGCGATTTCTATAGCTTCGTTGATGGCAACTTTTGCCGGTATGTCATCGTCAAAAACCAATTCATAAACACCAATACGTAAAATATTGCGATCGACTATTGTAATTTGGTCTAACGGCCACTCAGTTGCATACTTAATAATATATTTATCAACCACTGGCAAGCGGCCGATAACACCTTCTAACAAATGCTTAACAAAAGCCTGATCGTCGAAATTCTGGTTAAATTTTTCTAAAACCATTCGTGTAATTTCGCTCATACTTCCGCTCTTACCTTGAAAATCCCAAAGAAAAAGAGCTTGCATAGCGATGGTGCGACCCAAATGTCTATTGGACATAATCAAAATTTAAATAACAAAAGAGCAAAAAGAATTACTTTTTGCCCTTTGCTTTAGCTGTTTTTATTTTAATCGCTTCTTTGCCGTCATAACTTCCGCAAAATGAACAGGCTCGATGCGGCATAATTGCTTTGCCACATTTCTTGCAAGCAGTTAATTTAACTTTTTTAAGTGCATGATGCGACCTTCGTCTAGCAACTTTGCTGCTGGTGTGCCTCTTTTTAGGAATTGTCATAAAAAGGAAAAACTATAAAATTATTTATTAAAAATACAAAATTACAATTTAAGTATAAACTAAAAATGCTATCTACGTCAAGTTAATAAATAAACATCGCATCGCCGTAGCTATAAAATCTATATTTCTTCTTAATAGCCTCCCGATAAGCTTTTTTAATTTTATTACTGCCAGCCAAGGCGGAAATAAGCATGATTAAACTAGATTTTGGCAAGTGAAAATTAGTGATCAAAGAATCGACAACTTTAAATTTATAGCCAGGGTAAATAAAAATATCGGTCCAACCAGAATAATCTGTCATCCTGAGTCCTGATTTATCAAGACGAAGGATCCCATGATTGATGCGCCAATTTTCGGGATTCTTCGCTACGCTCAGAATGACACTAAAAAATGATTCTAGTGTTCTGGCCGATGTAGTACCTACGGCAACAATCCTTTTCTTTTCTTTTTTGGCTTTAATTATTTCTTGCAAGGTTTCTTTTTTAATCTCGACCCACTCAGCATGCATTTTATGTTTCGTTAAATCATCAACTTTAACTGGCGAAAAAGTCCCCAAACCGACATGCAAAGTTACATACAAAACTTTAACGCCTTTGGATTTTATTTTTTTGAGCAAACTCGGCGTAAAATGCAAACCGGCCGTAGGCGCCGCCACTGATCCAATTTTATCTGCATATACAGTTTGATAGTTATCAACGTCGCTTTTTTTAGAATTATGCCGTTTAATATAAGGCGGTAATGGCACTTGCCCAATTTGGTTAACAACTTTTATCATCGCCTCTCTGGCTTTATTAAATTTAACCTCCCAAGTTCCGTCGTTATTGTTTTTTATAACCTCTCCTTCTAAACCTTTGTTAAACACGACCATCAAACCAACTTTCGCACCGCGGCCGCCAAGCATACACTGCCAAACAGAATCATTTTGTCGTCTGTGCAAAAATACTTCCATCTTTCCACCAGTCTCTTTCTTATTGCCGATTAAACGCGCTGGAAAAACTTTAGAATTATTTAAAACCAAAACATCACCGGCTTGCAAAAAATCAATGATGTTATAAAAATGTTTATGTTCAATTTTGCCAGATTTTTTATCTAAAACCAAAAGCCGCGAATGATTTCGCGGTTTTGCTGGTTTTTGCGCAATTAATTCTCTCGGTAAATTATAATCAAAATCACTAAGCTTCATAAGCTGAAGGGGTAACTTAAATATTAACATCTGACGCATCATCTTCTGGTACTTCTCTACCAACACTTCTTTTAAACTTTCTAGCCAATGAATTTAAAAACCTATCTTTAGATTCCTTCTTAAGGCCATACTTATTAAAGTTTCTTTCTCGACTTCCAAAAATTGCATTTTGTTTTTCAGATAACGTTTGTCGAGTTCTTAAAATATCCGGCGATCTTTTAACAATGGTGTGCAACTCTGTTTCTCTGGCTTGTCTTGGCTTTATAGCAACCTCTTCGCGCGCTCTTTGATCCATGCTCTTCTCATTATCAACGTCTGCTAAATCAAATTCTACCTTGCCGTTGGGAAGCATATTTTCTCTTGTGCCTTCAGGCATTTGACTACCAATTTTTTCAAAATATTTTTTTTCTGACATAATTTTATATTTAACTTTTTAAACATCATCTTTAATTTTTTCTTCTTTTTTATTTTACTCAGCTAATTTTATAATTACATCTCTAACTTTATCAGGATCCGGTATTTGTTTAAAATGAAAGCGTTCTTTTTCGCCGGCTGTTTGGATTAAAACACTGCCGTAAGCAAAAATCGTCGGAAAGAATCCGTGGGTTTCACTAGTCACGTCCTGCACGCGATACAATTTTTGTTCGGAGATCACTCTGGAAAACAAACCTCGCTGTTCAATGTCGATTATACGTTTATTGGTTACGATCCAAACGTCTAAATAATAATCAACAAAAGAGAAAAAGAATAATAACCACATAAATAAATAATAAATACTCGCCCCCAAAATTAACAAGGGCGGGGAAATGTCCCCAACTAGCATAGTCGGAAAATTAAGCGAGGCTAAATAGAAAAAAATCAGAGGCAATAAATTGAGAAGTAAAAAAAGAACAATCTTTTTTACTAGAATAAAAAAATCTCGCCTGATTATTTTTATAATTTCCTCGCCTTCTTGTTGATTTGGCAGTCTATATTTCGATAGCATATATTAAAAAAGCGGACTGGAAAAATTTCCCCAAATTACAATCATCTTGCTCCAATCTACTTGTGAAAGATAGATATATGAAACATTTAACAATAAAATGGCAACGGCAATAAATATAAATGTCAATAAAAATGTGGCGAAACTCTTTAAACCGAATTTCAACATATGGTAAATCACAGCCAAAAACAACAAAGCCCAGATAACGAGAAAACCGTAATAAATATAGAGAAAAAGCGCTAATTGAATAGCCATAGCTTTAAAATTTTTAATTTCTAATTTTAAATTTTAAAATAATTTCTAATGTCCTGAATTAATAATTTTTGAAACATTTAAAATTTAATTATTTTTTAAAAAACAAAAATTACAAAATTTAAAAATTAAACTAGCTTATTTTGCCCACCCCTCCTCTCCCTGCCTAAATGCTTATAAGCATTATCTGTGGCGATGCGGCCGCGCGGCGAGCGATCTAAAAAGCCGAGCTGCATCAAATAAGGCTCATAAACATCTTCAACTGTTGCCATATCCTCGCCAGTAGCGGCAGAAATAGTATTTAAGCCGACTGGACCGCCATCGTATTTTTCAATAATAGTTTCTAAAATTTTTCTGTCTACCCAATCCAGACCCAGTTCGTCTACTTCCAGCATGGCAAAAGCGCTCTGGCAAGTGTTTATTTTAATAGCGCCGTCATCTTTAACATCGCAATAATCACGAACGCGTTTAAGTAAACGATTGGCGACTCTTGGCGTGCGGCGTGACCGTTTAGCAATTTCCTGGGCAGCATCTTGGACGATATCAATTTTTAATATTTTCGCATTACGGTTAATTATCTTTTCAATATCAGCCTGCTCGTAAAAATTCAAATGAAAAACCATGCCGAAACGATCTCGCAACGGAGCGGAAAGCAAACTCATTTTAGTCGTAGCGCCGATAATAGTGATGCGAGGCAAATTAATGCGCAAAGTTCTGGCTGATGGACCCTTGCCTATAATAATGTCTAAAGCATAATCCTCCATAGCCGGATAAAGAATTTCTTCCACCACTTTATTCAAACGATGAATTTCGTCAATAAAAAGAATATCGCCCTCGCTTAAATTGGTTAAAATCGCAGCTAAATCCCCGCTTTTTTCAATGGCTGGTCCGGAGGTAATTTTTATATTAGCGCCTAATTCGTTAGCTAAAATATGAGCTAGAGTCGTTTTGCCTAAACCTGGAGCGCCATAAAGCAAAACGTGCTCTATCGGCTCGCCCCTCTTTTTAGCAGCTTCGATAGCAATCTTCAAATTAGCCTTGACGTTATTTTGCCCGATATATTCATCCATTTTTTTAGGGCGCAAAGCCACGTCTAAAACTCCGTCATCATTCGTTTCACTTCCGCTTATTATTCTGTCATCGCTCATAAGTTTTACAAACAACTTCCTTGATATTTACATTACAATTGTTTTTTTATTATTTTTACTGTTATTTAAAATCATCCTGATAATGTCCTTAGCTTCATTAGAAAATTCAGCAGTTAACATCCATTCTAAAAAAGAAGGATCTTCTTTAGCTACTTCTGACAAAGGTCGGTCTTTATATTTGGAAAAGGATAAATATGTTTCTCCCTTGCGCCAATAAAATTTTTGCGAATTATCTTTGAAGGTACCGTAATTTGGGTGATAAATTCTTTTTATAAAATCAACATTCATTAAGTCTTGATATTTTTCCATTTGCGCCAGCAAAACATCGGCAGCTATTTCTGAGTCACCCATCGCTCCCGGCTTCTGCTTAATCTCTTTATGACAATAATGAGAATAGGCGGCTGACAAATTTTTTGGCTCTAAAAATTTAAAGATTTCCTTAGCGTCGATAATCTGACTTGGGCTATATTCTAAATCCATGCCCACCCGGACAAATTCTCGGCGCAAGACCGGCAAATCAAAATTAATGATATTAAAACCGCCATAAAAACAATTGCTAAAAACATCAAACAACTCCTGAGACTTCTGTTGAAAAGTTGGTCTGTCCTTTAAATTTTCGTTATCCAAGCCATGGATGGCGCTAACTTCTTTGCCGATCGTTACTTCTGGATTTATATATATATCGTCTCTTTTCATCTTCCCATTCTCCCAAATTTTTATATAAGCAATTTCTACAATTTTATCAATACTAATATTAGGACCCGTAGTTTCAATATCAAAAATAACCAAGGGCTTGTCTAGCTTTAAAATCTCCATAATTCTACTGAATTTGCTGCCAATTATGAACATAATATCTCGCTAAATTTACCTATAAAAATTTATTTCTTTGCCATTTTCCTACTATTACAATAGCAAATTAATGCTAAAAAGTGAAGCTATTTTTCTGACTGGCTAAATAAAAAAACGAGTGCCCACTCGCTGCCTTTTTCTTGTTTTTTAGGTTTGCTATTTTCTCCAGAAGACCAAGTATTTTACAATTTAAAATAAGTTGTTAATAGAAAATTCGGTTAAAACAAAAGCCAAATAATAAAACAACAGAAATAATCCTTCTTTTTTTGTTAAAACCGCTCCAGTTTTCATAAAATGAAGTAGTAAAATAACAGCAAAAATCATAAACATTCCAGTAACGTAAATAATTTTTTGATCAAAAATAAATGGATTTATTAGGGCTAAAATACCTACGATAATAGTAGCGTCGGTTATTACAGTACCCAAAATATCGCCCATAGCTAAGCTGTCGTGATTATTTCTAACTGCTTTGATAGAAAAAAATAATTCCGGTAAAGTTGTGCCTAAACCGACAAACAGCATAGCCACTAAAACTGGGTTGATTTGAAGAAAGTTAGCTAAAGACACTCCGAATTTTACCGTCATATTTGAAGCAAACAACAAAACGACCATGCTAATTAGCAATAGTAAAAAATGCCTCCAGATAAAACAGCGTTTCTCGACGATATTTTCCCTCTTTTCTTTTCTTAAAACTAAATAATAGAAAGAAACGCCAATTAAAACCAAAACTGCTCCTTCTATTCTAGAATAGTGCCCATTCAATCCAAAAATTATAGGTGTAGACATTATTAAAATATAAGGCAGGCTATTTTTTATAATTTTGCTTTCAACTTTAATATGATCGGAAGCAACAAAGGCGACGATTGCGAATACCAAAGTTAAATCAGCAACATTGGAACCAAAAATCGTCCCTAAACCAAAAGCTGGCGCCCCCTGCATAGCCGAAGCGATAGAAATAAAAGCTTCGGGAATGATAGAAATAAAGGCGACCAACAAAAACCCGATTACATACTTTGAAAATTTTAAACCTTCAGCCAAACAAGAAGAATAATGAATGGCATAGTCAGCGCTTTTAATAACTAAAAAAAGTGAAATGATAAAAAAGATAAAATTTAACATAAAATAAAAAATATTTTATAAAAATTCAACTGGCGGAGAGGGGGAGATTCGAACTCCCGGAACTCTTGCGAGCCCAACGCTTTTCGAGAGCGTCCTATTCAACCACTCTAGCACCTCTCCCTTAGTTCTATTTCAATAACATATTTACTACCAACATCAAGATAATAATTACGAACATCCAACCGACGGTATAAATTAGCATCTTTACCGCTTCTTTCTTGGCACTGTCTAAAAATAAATAAACGGGACGACCTAAGATAAGAAGCCCAGTAACTAGCGCAGAAAAAACGAATAGCAACAAAAAAGCCATCGGTCCGACATAATTTTTCATCTCGCCAAATATCTTTTCCCCATTCTGCATTACTGTTGACACCAATGCTACATAAACTACAACGCCCAACGAATTAATTAAACTCCATTTTATTATATCTTTGTTGTTCATATATTTTAAAAATATTTATGAAAATCTATAGAGCAGAATAACGGAAGCTATCGCAAAAACAATACCTAAAATCTCTCCCGGACTTAATCTCTCGTGAAAAACTATAACGCCGAGCATGGCTAGCGCCACAATGCAGGTCATTGAATATATGGCGCCGACATCAGATATTTCAATTCTCCGAAAAACAAAAAACCAACCAACTCCAGTTAAACCATAGATTATACAACCTGCCAATAAATATTACCAACCAGAAAAACTAATTTTCAAACTTCCTTTTTTAATTAAATAATCACCAAATACAGTGATTAAGCCTAGTAATATTGCGCTTGAAAAAGCTAAAAATTTTGTCATATCATATTTTTATTTTTTTAAATTTACCTTGCGCTAAATTGCCTAATTCTATTCTGCCGATTCTTACTCTCACCAGATCTTCTATTTCGCAACCAATCGCTTTAAACATTCTCCTAATCTGCCTTTTCTTCCCCTCGGTCAAAATAATTTTAAACTTATTGTCTCCTAAATATTTGGCATCTTTGACTTTTACCACCCCATCACCTTCGCCAATGTCAACTCCTTTTTTTAATTTTAAAATTAATTCATTAATAAATTGTTTAGAAATTAGAAATTTAAAATTAGAAATTGTAATTATGTATTCTTTTTCATGTCCATATCTTGGATGTGTCATTTTTAACGACAGATCACCATCGTTAGTCAACAGAACCAATCCTCGACTATCTTTATCTAATCTTCCCACCACAAACAACCTAGTTTCTATTCCCCTCTTGAGAGGGGCGGCCGCAGGCCGGGGTGTGTTAACTAAATCAAAAACATTTTTTTCACCCGTAAATTTTCTATTCGTACAAGTATAACCTCTGGGTTTATTTAATATAATGTATACTTTTTCTTTTTGAGCTGCAATGTTTTTATTATTTACCTGAATTTTATCTCGGTCGTCTACTTTCATTCCTAATTCTGACGTTTTTCCGTTTACTACAACTTTTTTGTTTCTTATTAATTCTTCGGCTTGCCGACGCGAACAATGCCCGGAATCAGCTATATACTTTTGCAAAACTATTTTCATACAAAATTTAAATCTCTTTATTCTTTGTTTGCAAATTTATTAAACTCTGCATCGCTACCATTATCCAAAACATCACCGACAAATCATTTTTAAAATACGGAACGTCAACTAGTCCGTGAATTACTATTACTATCATTGCGCACAATAATCCTAAATTAATAAAATACCTTCTTGTCATTCCCGCGCAGGCGGGAATCTCATTCTTATTACAAGTAGGCTCTAGATCCCCGCTTTCGCGGGGATGACAAAAATATCTTTTTTCGATTATCAAATTCGAAATTAAAACCCAAAAGAATTTAATAAATATCCAAACAAACAATAGCATTCCAACGAGCCCCAACTCACTCCAAAAATTGAGCAATATATTATGAGGGTACATATAAATCTCTGTCGGTTGCCAAACTTTTTTCTTTAATTCGTCGCTGGCGACTAACTTCTCGTGAAAATTCGGATCATGGAAATCGTAAACGAAAATACCTTCTTGATGATACGGTTTTATAATCGCCTGATAATTATCTAGGCCGGCACCAGAAAGTAAGCGCCCATCGTTTAACATTCGCCAGGTCTCTTTCCATTGTTGTCGTCTAATTTGCCCGGACAAATCATAAAGCTGAACTTTGTCTAAAACTACAGTACGCGTCGGAGCGTATAGCAAAACTGCGCTACTGACAACAATAGTAAAAGCCAAGGTTGCCCAGCGCATTTTTTTACCTGCCAAAATTCCAAAAACAAAAAGTGCTGCCGCCAGACCAACTAAAGCACCCTCTGATTTTGCAAAATAAATTGATAGCAGGGATAAAACAATCGTCGATCCAATAAATACTTTCTTTACATTGTCATTCTGAGCCCAACGGGCGAAGAATCTCTGATCAGAAGGTGAAGATGTTTTGTCTAGTTGGACCTGGGATTTTTCAGCCTTCGGCTTTAGAATGACATCTGACAAATAACCTAGCAATATCATCACGATCGGCCCTAAATACAAACCGACTGCATTAGGGTAGCCAAAAAAAGAAACGACTCGTCTGGTCTCGGCTGCTGCCCAAAGAGGATTACTAATTAAGTCGCCGGTTATTTTTTGATAGATGGACAAAAGCGAAACGAAAAACGCTGAAATCGCTAAAGCTAAAATTATTTTTTCAATATTTAATCCAACATTTTTTTTGTCATCTCGAGCGCCAGCGAGAGATCCCTTCAAGTCTGTTTTAAAATTTAAGGGATTTCTCACTTCTCCGCTAGCTGGCGAATCAGTTCGAAATGACAAATCTTGTTTGAATAAATTTAAAATTAAAATAAAAACCAAAATCGGTTCAAAAAAATAAGCTTTCCAAATTCCTAAAGCGCCATCCGTAAAACCAGCCACCGCTATCGCGCTCCAAGAAAACAGCAGCAAAAAAGAAATCTCCCAGCGCCATGGATACCTCTCCCGTTTCAATCTATTTTCTTTAAAATCTTTCCAATCATACTTTCCTCGTAAAAATAACTTAAAATTCGTTTTGGTAATTAGCCAAACAAAAAAAGCAATCAAAATCATTAATTCTAACAACGTCATGGGAATGCCAACATTGAATCTTATTAAATAAGAAGGCAATGCTACAACCAACAGCAAAACCGCCCAATCAAGACGCTTCCATGATAGGTACAAATAAAATAATGCGAATAGAAAAATGGCAATATTAAAAATCATAAAAATAAAAAGCTGCGAGCTAATAGCTATGTCGCCAGCATATACAGTCCGACACACACTAAAGTCGCTCCCAACGACTTTTGAATTATTACACCACCGCCGAGCTCTTCTTCAAGCAGACTTGGATAGCGCGTAGAAATAAACAAAACCATTAGCATCAAAAAAGCATACTGAACTCCTTGTAAAGAATTAATTAAAGCAACATGGCCCAAGCTGATAGCCCAATTTAGCATAATAAAGGCCAAAGCGGCAAGCAATCGAACGCCAAAAAAGAAAATCAAATTTTTTGGTGTCTTTTGTCCTTTTTGGTGCTCAATTATGCTTTCACGCCAATTAGGAATAAAAAGTATTAACAAAACGCCGATAAATGTGCCTAGGCGGGACCAGACAAAGCTGCCGATAAATGGCTGACTCATATAAATATACTTTATCAAAACATAATAAACGGCAAAGAAAAAAGCGGAAATAGTTGAATTAACCAACAAACGTTGCATCGGATGATATTCGGCGTGGATACTGCCGAGTAGGTTGCCAAAAACTATTTTAAATCTTTCTGCCGCCATTTTTATAGCGTAAAATTTTGTATGTTTTATAGAAATTAAAACGCCGCCAACAACCAGGATAACAAATGCTAAAAATTGGCGCTCTGTCAAACTCTCCCCTAAAAAAGTAAACGACAGAGCACAGCTAAAAATTGGTACCAGCGCACCGACAATCGGCACAACTCTAGTGGCCTCACTTTGGTGCAGTGCTTTATACCAAAAAACCAGAGTAAATAAAAAAATTAAACCAGCGCTGACATCCCAAATCAGCTCGCTCCATGTCGGCACCCAAGGATCGAAAATAAGAATTACAAAATTAAAAATACTCCAGATACCGACAAAAAAAGCATAAGTAATCGAAGAGTGAATTCTTTTAGATAAAATAAATTTGTCCGCGACGTAAACGCCAGCGTTGATAAAATAAGCGAAAATCGTTACAAAAAGCCACATAATTTTTTATTGGGATTATTGAGATTTTTGTGATAATTGGGATTTAATAAATTGCGACAACAAGTAGCTACCTTTATTTATCAATTCCACCAACTTGTCATAATCTTCTTTTTTAATATATTTTAATTCAAAAGCTAATTCCGCAAAACAGTCCAGCTCAATCAATGAAGCTTTAGCGATATTAAAAAAATTATTTCTATCCTTTGCTCCCAGCTTTGCGTTTCCTTCAGCGATATTTGCTAAAAAAGAATAAGCCGATCTTCTCATTTGCGAAGACATAGCAAATTTTTCTTCAACTGGAAAATCTTTAGTCAAACCATAAACAAACAAAGTTAGTTCTTTACCCTTTTGCCAAACTATTAATTTTCGAAATGAATTATTATATTGCATATTTTAAAAAGAATCCCAACAATCTCAATGGCTCTCAAATATCTTAATAGTCCTAAATAATTATCTTATTATTCTTACAAATATCAGCATACACTAAAGCGCTTGGTCTAATTTTTCTTTCTTGTGTTTTATAATCAATTTCGACCAAGCCAAATCTTGGCCAAAAACCTTTGCTCCATTCGAAAAAATCAATCAAACCCCAATACAAATAACCTCTTACATCAGTTCCCTCGCTAATCGCTTTATGTATCCAAAACAAATGGTCCTTTATAAATTCCCCTCTTTTCTCGTCATACTTATCAGCTAATCCGTTTTCTGTTATATAAATAGGCACGTTATATTTTTTAAAATTTTTCAGAACGTAATAGATACCTTCAGGATAAATTTCCCACCCCATATCAGTCACTTCTTTATTTTCATTCTTATTTAAACCGTAATTAATTCTATTATGAAAATAATAATTTAAACCAATAAAATCCTGAAATCCTTTAAACTTATCGAGAAAATAATTATTCCAATATTTTTCAGCTATTGTTTTTATAAATAAATTTACAGAATTATTCTGATAGGCCTCGAAGTAAACGCCATGGTTGGCAATTCCGATTTGTGCATTTTGATTTATTTTTTTTATTCCTTTATAAACAGATCTATGAGCTTCTACTAAATTATTAACCACTTTTAAAAATCTAGTTGGGCTTCGAAAAGACGGAGGCCAAACGCCACGCAAATAACCATTCATTGCATAAATGTTAGGCTCGTTAAAAGTGATCCAAAATTTTACGTCTGGAATTTCTTCAACAATTTTTTTTGCATAATATTTAAAATATCCAACCACTTTTTTGTTAGACCACCCACCTTCGTCTCTAAGCCAAAGTGGAACTGGCCAGTGCCAAAAGTCTACAAACGGCTCTAGTCCCTTACTGCGCAAATCGGCAATCATATCTTTGTAATAATCTATTTCTTTCTGATCAAATTCTCCCTTTTTCGGCTCAACGCGCGACCATTCAATGGCAATGCGGTGGGCATTATGTCCCAATTCTTTTGCTATTGCAAAATCCTCTTTATAACGATTAATAAAATCACAGGCGCGGCCAGAAATATAATTGTTTGGATCAAACATTTCCGGAAACTTTTCCTGTTGCCATGGTTGCCATAGAACTTTTGCTTCGTCGGCTAAATTTTTCGCATTTTTTTTCTCCCACTCCGACCAATCGTTAACATTCCCGCCTTCAACTTGGTAACCGCAGGTTCCCGCTCCCCACAAAAATCCCTCTGGAAATTGTAAAACGTTTTGTTTTTGCATAATTTATAATCCATTGTATATTGAATATCTTTTTTTCTTTACTGCCGCCCAATATCTATCTCCATATGACCAGTGCCACCACTCTGTCGGATAATTAACAAAACCTGCTTTTGCCATTGCTTTAATTAATAAACTACGATTATTTGTGGCGACAGAAGAAATCATTTTTGATTTTGTATAAGTTTTTTCGTTAAACTCACCTAGGCGTGTCCCCATATCAAGCTGTCTTTCGTTGGCTCCGAGAATAGAAATATCTATTGCTCCACCAGTTGAGTGAGGAGGAACAATATCGGGAGGAGCTACACATTTACTTGTCTCCTCGGCTAATTTGTTTTTACTCCAATCTGAGTTTTTCTTTTTTAACTTGTTATACATCCAAAGATATCTTTTTTTCTGCAAAGATAGCGGCCGATAGCCACAACGCAAAATAATTTTATAACCCTCTGGTAATAAATCTTGTGCAACCAAAATTCTTTTTGCGACACCCTCTCTAACAAAGGCTGCTTTGAAAAAATATTTTTCCCCTTCTTTCTTTATATATGCGCCAGGTCTAACAATAACTTTAGGACAATATTTCTTTATATCAACCAGCTTCTCACCGTTATCTTTTATAGGCACTTTCAAAAGTCTTTCATCAGATATTATTTTCATACACAATTAATTTTATAAATAAATTATACCACACTGTGTAAAAGGTGTGAAAAATTACTAAATTTAATTACTTTTTTAGAAAAATATATTAATATATTTTAAAAAATACTTGCTGGTAAAATTTAGACTAGTCTTTAATTTTACTAATATTAAATAAGAATATTAATCATTGATTCTAAACTACCAAATGTTGGCTAGTTCTTGACATATTTTTTAAAATCGTTTAATATAAGATTACGTTTAGAAAAAATTGAATTTACAGATTTTTGACTAAAATAGGATTAAATTGCAGACTTTATTACAATGATTCTATTGTAGCGTCTGTTTTTTATTTCGCCTGGAATGAACTTTGACAACTGAATACCAGTTTGGCGCTAACAGGCGCCAATTTCAATCATGTATAAAATATTGTGAGATTCTAAATACTCATATATTCCTTTGATACATTTTCTCTTTGGAAATGTATCCTTAGTAAAGTGCTAAGTAAAATAATACTTTTTTGAGAGTTTGATCCTGGCTCAGGATGAACGCTGGCGGCGTGGCTAAGGCATGCAAGTCGTAAGCTAGTAGCAATACTGGCTTGGCAAACGGGAGCGGAACACATTGGTAATCTGCCCCGAGGACGAGAATAATCCTGCGAAAGTGGGAATAATGCTCGATAATAGTGAGGGGACAAAAGTCATTCTCACTTAAAGCAGCAATGCACCTCGGGAGGAACCTATGTCCTATCAGCTAGTTGGTGAGGTAATGGCCCACCAAGGCTATGACGGGTACCGGGTGTGAGAGCATGACCCGGCTCACTGGGACTGAGACACTGCCCAGACTCCTACGGGAGGCTGCAGTCACGAATCTTCCTCAATGGCCGAAAGGCTGAAGGAGCGACGCCGCGTGTATGAAGAAGCCCTTCGGGGTGTAAAGTGCTTTTATCTGGGAAGAATCCATGACGGTACCAGATGAATAAGGAGCTGCTAACCTCGTGCCAGCAGCAGCGGTAATACGAGGGCTCCAAGCGTTATCCGGATTTATTGGGCGTAAAGGGTCTGTAGGCGGTTTTTCGCATCTCCTGTTAAAGCCCGAGGCTTAACCTCGGAACAGCGGGAGAGATGGATAAACTAGAGGCCGGTAGAGGCGAGCGGAATTGCTGGTGTAGGGGTTAAATCCGTTAATATCAGCAAGAACACCAGATGCGAAGGCAGCTCGCTGGAACGGTCCTGACGCTAAAAGACGAAAGCGTGGGTAGCGAATGGGATTAGATACCCCAGTAGTCCACGCCGTAAACGATGGATGCTAAGCATTGGCAGTATCGACCCTGCCAGTGCTGTTTAATTAAGCTAACGCCTTAAGCATCCCGCCTGGGGAGTACGGTCGCAAGACTAAAACTCAAAGGAATAGACGGGGACCCGCACAAGCGGTGGAGCATGTGGTTTAATTCGACGATAAGCGAGGAACCTCACCAAGGTTTGACATCTAGCTGCAGACTCCTGGAAACAGGAGAGCCTTCGAGGGTGCTAGACAGGTGCTGCATGGTTGTCGTCAGCTCGTGTCGTGAGATGTACCGTTAAGTCGGGAAACGAGCGCAACCCCTATCCTATGTTTCAAGTGTCATAGGAAACTGCCCGCTTTAAGTGGGAGGAAGGTGGGGATGACGTCAAATCAGCATGGTCCTTACACCTTGGGCGACACACGTGCTACAATGGAAAGCACAGAGGGACGCCAAGTGGTAACACGGAGCAAATCCCTAAAACTTTTCTCAGTTCGGATTGAGGTCTGCAACTCGACCTCATGAAGCTGGAATCGCTAGTAAACGCGTATCAGCCATGACGCGTTGAATACGTTCTCGGGTCTTGTACTCACCGCCCGTCACGCCAAGAGAGTCGGTAATACCCGAAAGCTCTGCAAAGGGACTAAGGTAGGATCGATGATAGGGGCGAAGTCGTAACAAGGCATCCGTAGCGGAAGCTGTGGATGGATCACCTCCTTTCTAGGGAGATACGGTGAAATTAGATTTCAATTTTGAAATCTTTTACCAAGGTCGCCATCCCGAGCAATCGGGATTGATGATTGAAAACCCAGCCTACGTTCTTTTAGAACTACGGCGAGGTAAATTGGTGCCTGTTAGTCCCAAACGCGTCCGCCAACCGGCGGAAACGGTTTATGGGACCGTTCATTTTCTACAAACAAAAAAGATTGGTCCTAAAAACTTAGTGCCAATCTTTTTTGTTTTTAACAAAATTATGTTAAAATTAATTTTATTTATTATAATAGCTTTAATGATTGGTGGATCATTTACCAAATCATTACATAGCGAAGAGTATAAACATCCATTGGCTGCATTAGCTTTGTTTTACATTTTGTCAGTTGCAGTATTATATTTTTTGTTCAATTTATTTGGTTTTAGTTATTAGAATAAAAAGGGGGCAATTAGCTCCCGCCCATCCCTCTGGGATGTTCGGGCAGGCAGTTGGTAAATATATTTTATTCGCAAAAGGCTCGCCCTACGAAGCCTTGGCGAAGTAGGGGCAATTAGCTCAGTTGGTTAGAGCGCTTCTCTGATAAGGAAGAGGTGGAAGGTTCGACTCCTTCATTGCCCACAGTTTGTGAAATTTTTGAGAACATTAAGATTATTAAGATTTTTGGGATTAACTTTTCTACACGTCCTCCCAATTATCCCGAATATCCTAAAAATCCCAACAATCTCATTAAAAATTTATCGCGGGGTAGAGCAGTTGGCAGCTCGCCAGGCCCATAACCTGGAGGTCACCGGTTCAAATCCGGTCCCCGCAACAATCCTTCGCTGAAGCTACGGATTGTAAACTTCAGCAAAAAATCTTTATGTATTTTGTTTACATACTTAAATGTTCTGATCAAACGTATTACGTTGGATTAACAAATAATATAAAGAGAAGAGTTACAGAACATAATGAAGGATTAAGTTTTACAACAAAATATCGCTTGCCAATATCAGTGCAATGGGTAGGAATTTTTAAAAACATGAACAAAGCTATAGAATTCGAACAATACCTCAAAACTGGTTCAGGCAATGCATTCTTCAAAAAGCGTCTACTTTAGGGCCTGCCCTACGTAGCCTTGGCGAAGTAGGGCCGAGGTAGCTCAGCGGTAGAGCGAAGGACTGAAAATCCTTGCGTCGACAGTTCAACTCTGTCTCTCGGCACTAGATAACAAGTAACTATTAACAACTGACTATTAACGCCCTGGTTAACTGTTAAGTGTTAAAGGTTAACTGTTAAAACCGGGGTGTGGCCCAGCTGGTTTAAGGCGCCTGCTTTGGGAGCAGGAGACCCAGGGTTCGAATCCCTGCACCCCGACCAATCTAAACATTGCGAATTTTGCGGGCAGTTTGTTTGCTCGCTCGCCCCGCCTGCGGCGGGGCTTCGCTCGTATTTTTCCGTATATTTTGGGATTAAATCAAACGGACGGACAAAATCAAAAATCAGTTTTCTGTCCAGCAGGCGGCGGTTCGGAATTGCGAAGCAATTCACAAAATGAAATTTGTATCCAATTTTTTCCTTTCCGCCTAAGGCGGAATACGAAGCCAGTTTTTTAATCCCGCGCTTTTTCCGCCGAAGGCGGAAATGGCCAAAGGCGACTTATTAAAAATTAAGGAGTAAAAACCTATGAAGACAAAATATTTTCTCTACGCTCGCAAATCAACGGAAGATGAAGAAAGACAAGTTATGTCTATTGAAGCGCAACTTGCGGAGTTGGCGGACTTTGCCAAAAGAGAAAACCTTGATATTACCGAGCGTTTTATTGAAAGCAAAAGCGCAAAGAAGCCGGGCCGAGAAATTTTTAACGAGATGATACAGAAAATTTACGCCAGCAAAGAGCTAGTCGGTATTTTGGCGTGGCACCCCGACAGATTAGCAAGAAACAGCGTTGACGGCGGACAAGTGATTTACTTGATAGACATCGGCAAGATCGCTTCTTTGCGCTTTCCCACATTTTGGTTTGAGCCAACTCCGCAAGGACTGTTTATGCTTCAAGTCGCCTTTGGCCAGAGTAAATATTACTCCGACAATTTGTCGGAAAATGTTAAGCGCGGGATTAGGCAAAAACTCAGGCGTGGCGAATGGCCGGGCCTTGCGCCATTTGGCTACTTGAATAATCCAAAAACAAGAACGATTGAACCTGACCAAACAAAAGCAAGGGTTATCAAAAAGGCGTTTGAGGAATACGCGCAAGGTCGGCATACTTTGGAAAGTTTGGGCCAACGCCTGAGTTTTTGGGGCGTGGTGAGCGGAACCGGAAAACCGCTTTGCAAGGCGACACTCCAAAGAATGCTGACAAACAAAGTTTATCTCGGCTTGATTGTCC
>JAKJDO010000042.1 GCA_022705905.1 Patescibacteria group bacterium | reverse complement strand
AATTACCGGGAATTAATAATAAAGTTTAAAGCTGGAGATGAGATTTATAGATTTAAATACGAGCCAGAAGCTGATCTTTCCTTCTTGGTTGTCGAATACCAAAGAAATCAAAACATAGATTTTGTCGAAAAAAATGTTATTTACCGTTCCGCTATTTTACCTTCAGACACTTATTATAGTAATCAATGGTATTTACAAAAAATAAAAGCGCCGGAAGCATGGGACATATCACGCGAAAGTCCGAATATTGTAATTGCCGTAATTGACAGCGGAGTTCAAATTAATCACGTTGATTTAAAAGATAATATTTGGATAAATAAGAAAGAAATCCCCAACAACAATATTGATGACGATATGAACGGTTTTGTAGACGATATTCATGGCTGGGATTTTGTTTATAACGATTCTGACCCAGGTCCTAAGTTTAAAAAAGGATATAAAAAAGAAGAAATAATTCACGGCACAATTGTGGCGGGGGTGATTGCGGCTAGTGGCAATAATGCAACGGGGATCTCGGGCATTACTTGGAAGGTGCAAATTATGCCCCTCAAAGTATTATCTGATGACGGCAAGGGGGATACTTATAGTGTTACAAAGGCAATTGATTATGCCGTTGCTAATAACGCAGATATAATAAATTTAAGTTTTGTTGCCTCTCACTATAGCCGAGCTCTAGAAGCCGCTATTCGGAGGGCTTATGAAGCTGGTGTGATTATTGTCGCAGCTTCTGGCAATGACGAAAATGGAGGTAATGGAGTTGATTTAGACAAAACTCCTTTGTATCCGGTTTGCTATGACGGCTATAACGGTGAAAATATGGTTATTGGTGTTGCGGCCACAGACGCGCTAGATCAGAAAGCTAGTTTTTCTGGATATGGTTCGAAATGTATTGATATTTCCGCGCCAGGTGTTAGTGTTTTTAGCACCGTTGTTTATTCACCACAAAATTATTATAACGGCAGTCCTTTTGATAAAAATTATGACGGTTATTGGTCGGGAACATCTATGGCCGTACCGATGGTTAGTGGCGCTTTAGCTTTAATTGAAGGTTTAAATCCGGGATTAGACAGAGATGCGGTTGTCAATATTTTATTGAATAACGCTAACAGCATATCTCGTCTTAATCCAGATTTTTTTGGTAAGCTCGGCAAGGGCAGGTTGAATGTGCAAAAATCTTTGTTAGCCGCCAAACAGCAATTAGTTAATAAAACTTACGATTTGGTCATCGCGCCTGCCAGTAATGGATTTGGACATCAAGTAGCTGTAACAGAAAAAAATGGCAACTTAAAAAAACAATTCCTCGCTTATGATAAAAATTTCCGCGGCGGCGTTAATGTGGCCGCCGGCGATGTTGACGGTGATGGTCAAGACGAAATTATTACCGGTCCAACTATTGGCGGTTCGCAAGTTAAAATTTTTGATCAAAATGGCAACTTAAAAAAACAATTCCTCGCTTATGATAAAAATTTCCGCGGCGGCGTTAATGTGGCCGCCGGCGATGTTGACGGTGATGGTCAAGACGAAATTATTACCGG
>JAKJDO010000041.1 GCA_022705905.1 Patescibacteria group bacterium | reverse complement strand
TGTTTCTTCGGCGCATTTTTGCCAGCTAAACATTTTGACTCTTTCACTGCCTCTTTGTATTAAGTTATGCCTTAGTTCTGACTCATTAACAACTCTGGATATAGCGTCCGCTGTTGATCTGGCGCTTAATGGATTACAAAGAATAGCTGCGTCGCCCACCACTTCAGGAATAGATGTGCTGCAAGAAGTGATGATGGGGGTTTGACAGGCCATGGCTTGCAACAGTGGTATTCCAAAACCTTCATAATTAGAAGGAAAAATAAAAGCGAATGCTCCGCCAAACAAAAAGGGCAAATCATCCTCTTCGACCCAGCCAGTCAGCAAAACATCTCTTGACAGACCGAACTCTTGAATGGCATAAGTTACCTCATCATAACCATAGCCGGCCTTGCCGGCTAAAACTAACTTGCAATTAAAATTTTTACTGTATTGTTTCGCCAGAGAAAAAGCCTCAATTAACTTAGGGATGTTTTTTTTCTTTTCCACTCTTCCAACATAAAAAAGATATGGCCTACTAACACCGTATTTTTTCAACACATTATCAATAGCTAGCTCATCTTCAACTTTTTTAAATATAAATCGGTTATAACCGTTATAAATAACCGTAATTTTATTTTTATCGACCCGATACCATTGCACTAAATCATTCTTAGAATAATTAGATACAGTTATTACTTTTTTAGCATGCCTAATACCGAACTTAGTAGACCAGCGTAAATAATCAATATTATTAGCCCTGTATTTACCTAAAGTTAATATCCTGACTAAAAAGTTTAAAATTAAATGATAACGACCAGCTTCTTCATTGACGTTTTCTTGCTGATATAAATCTTTATCTTTTTCAAAAGCAATATCGTGGATAGTTATAACTGAGTTAAGCGGATGAATAATGGGTAAAGTATGCGACGGTACGAACAAAATGTCTGGTCGATAAAAAAGCATCTCTAAAGACAGCCTTCCTTGTGTCCAAAAAAAAGAAAAGGGCCAAGATAATATTTTGGCCTTAAAATTGTTATATGGGCTCTTTATGATCTGAAATCCGTCAGCATCAAATTCAACTTGTTCATAGCAACCGGATCCAGGAATGTATTGCGGAGTACCTAAATCAAGCAAACCGCCGATTAATGGCGCGTCTGTGTAAAGAATATACTGATTTTTGTTATCTAGCTTAGCCAACCATCTAATCAGGTAATACGAGTACCATTCGGTGCCAGTTTTATGTTTTTTATTGGCGCGACTAGCATCAATCCCAATTGTCATAATTTTATTTTGTAGCCAGGATGCTGCGTTTATAGCTATCTAAATTTTCTAAAGCTATGCCTGTGCCTTTAGCTACGCAAAGCAAAGCATCGTCGGCCATATAAGACGGCACTCCAGTTGTACGCGATAATAGTTGGTCAACATTGCGCAACAAGGAACTGCCTCCAGAAAGCACCATGCCTTTATCCATAATATCCGCAGATAATTCCGGCGGAGTTTCGTGCAATACTCTTTTAGCGGCATTAATGATCGCTTCTAATTCATTTTGCAAAGCTTCAGTAACATCGTTACTGTTAACGTTAATACTTCTCGGCAAACCGGTCAAAATATCTCTGCCTCTAACCTCCATGTTTAATTTATTTTCTAAAAACAAGGCTGAACCGATG
>JAKJDO010000001.1 GCA_022705905.1 Patescibacteria group bacterium | reverse complement strand
GAAGGTGGCGAAGAGCAGAACTTTTTTGAAGCTCTGCATCAGCAAGGATTTGAAGTCAATATAAAAGATTTGCAAATTTTTGCCGGTGGCGCAAAAAAAGCAGATTGGGATGTCGGTATCACTGTTGACGCTATTAAACTAGCGGACAAATTAGACGCCATAGTCTTAGTAACAGGTGATGGCGATTTTTTACCCCTAGTCAACTATTTGCAGAATACCAAAGGTTGTCTAGTCGAAGTGGCTGCTTTCCGCCAAACGACTTCTTCAAAGTTAATTGAAGCAGCAGACGATTTTATCAATCTTAGTGACAACAAAAAATATTTATTAAGATAAATAAAGGGCGGCTTAACCCGCCCTTTTAATTAAATAATTAATAGCTTGGCCCGCAAACACAAAGCACTGTGAGGCAAACTCATAGTTCTCTAGCTTGTCGGTCAAGTAAACAAAGAACAAAGTATGATTTTAGATTCATTTTTGTTCAGTAACAAAAATATGAACAAAGAATTGGTATTTAGTACCGAGTGGCTTGGCCGAACACTCACTTTTAAAACTGGCAAATTAGCCAGACAGGCCGATTCAGCTGTCACTGTACAATACGGCGATACAGTTGTTTTAGCTACGGTCGTCGAAGCCAAAGACGAACGTGAAAATATTGATTTTTTTCCATTGATGGTAGATTTTGAAGAGCGTCTTTATGCCGCAGGTTTAATTAAAGGTTCGCGCTGGATTAAACGTGAAGGCCGTCCAACCGATGATGCGATTTTAACTGGTCGTATGATTGATCGTTCAATTCGCCCTTTATTCGAACAAGAATCGCGCAACGAAGTCCAAGTTATTATTACGGTTTTATCCGCTGATCATGAAAATGATCATGATATTGTTTCGCTGGTTGCTGCTTCAGCAGCGCTCGCCATTGCTGGGGTAAAGTGGCATGGTCCGATTGGTGGCATCCGCGTTGGCCGCGTTAATAATGAATTAGTCTTTAATCCGACTTACAAAGAACGAGAGGTTAGCGACCTAGATTTAATTGTCGCTGGCACAGCTAAAAAAGTTATTATGATTGAGGCTGGCGCTAACGAAATTAAAGAAGACGAAATGTATAAAGCGATTATGGCTGGACAAAAAGCCATGCAACCAGCCATTAAGCTTATTGAAGAAATGAAAGCTAAAGTTGAAGTAAAGCTTAAAGAGAAAAAAACCAAAGTTTATAGCGAGGACGAGCTTAAAGCTAAAGAAGAAAAAGAAAAAAATATTAAATTAGCTAACGAGTGGCTGGAAAAAAATATATACGACATTCTTTTTGATAAAGAATATTATACCAAAGGCGAACGTAAAGCTGCGGTAGCTGCCATTAAAGAAAGGTTAGATGCTTATTTACAAGAACAAGGAATCGGCCGCGAACAACGCGGACATACGATCGAAGTTACAGTCGAGACAGCCGTTGAAGCGGAAATCACAAAACAAGTTTTGGAGAACAAGCGCCGAGTTGATGGTAGAAAAATAGACGAGATTAGAAATCTGTCAGCCGAAGTAGAAATTTTACCACGCAATCATGGTTCTGGTTTGTTCATGCGCGGTGAAACGCAAATTATGTCCATTGTCACTTTAGCCGGCCCTGGGCTAGCTCAATCTTTAGAAGGCATTGAAGGCGTTGGTTCAAAACGCTTTATGCATCACTATAATTTTCCGCCATTCTCGGTTGGCGAAACCGGTAGAATGTCAGGGCCTGGCCGACGCGAAATTGGCCACGGCGCTTTAGCTGAAAAAGCTTTGATGCCGTTAATCCCGAGTAAAGAAGACTTTCCTTATACTATCCGCGTTGTCAGCGAGACCTTGGGCTCAAATGGCTCATCTTCAATGGGCTCAACTTGCGCCTCTAGTTTAGCGCTTATGGACGCTGGTGTGCCGATTAAAAAAGCCGTAGCTGGTATCGCAATCGGCTTAGCCTCAAACAAGGACATGAGCCAATGGGAAGTTTTAACCGATATCCAGGATTTAGAAGATGGTGAAGGCGGTATGGATTTTAAAATCACTGGCACCGACGAAGGCATTACTGCTATTCAGCTAGATACAAAAACCGATGGCTTAACTGACGAAATTGTAAAAACTGCTTTAGAAAGAGGACAAAAAGCCAGAATGCAAATTCTGGGCGTTATGAACAAAGCCATAGATAAGTCTAGAGAAGATTTATCACCTTATGCTCCACGCATTATCAAATTCACCATTAACCCAGAAAAGATTCGCGACGTTATTGGCTCTGGTGGCAAAGTAATTAACAAAATCATTGAGGAAACTGGTGTCACTATTGATATTGAACAAGACGGCACGGTGGTTGTCTGCGGCGTTGATAAAGATATGTGTGAAGCGGCGGTAGAAAAAGTTAACAACATTGTTCGCGAATATATGCCTGGCGAAATTTTTAAGGGCAAAGTTGTCCGTCTTCTGGATTTCGGAGCCTTCGTGGAAATTGCGCCTGGCCGAGACGGCATGGTTCATGTTAGTGAGCTCGCGCCTTATCGAGTCGGCAAACCGGGTGACTTCGTTAATATCGGTGATGAAGTAACAGTAAAAATAAAGGAAATTGACGATCAGGGCCGCGTTAACTTAACTATGAAAGGACTAGCTGAGAATGAAGGGCTTTGGAAAGATGAAAAAGGCAAGTCGAACGGGAATGACTTCGGCGGACAAAGACGGTTCGCCCAAAAGGACGGCGGTTTTCGCGACAGGCACGACCGAAACGGCGGCCACGACAGAAGATTCAGACGATAAAAAGCTTAAATATAACAAAACTGCTGGCGCAAAACTAGCAGTTTTTGTATCTTAAATTTTAGGCATGTTTATATTACATAGTTTAAAGCGCTAGTTACTTTAGACTCTATTTTTTTCTTTGTCTCGTCTGTTAATCTTAGCGCTCTACCGATTATAATGCATCGTGCTTTTATTCCACAGAATCTTAGTGTATCGCTGGTAACCATCTTTAAGCTTCTTGAACCTAAGACAATTCTTTCTATAATCTCTGGAGCGCCGGTAGTCGTAAATACTAATGCTCTACCTTTCAATAATCCTCGGGGAATGCCATTAATATAACGATAGGCGAAACCGCTCGTTAAAGTCCTGTCAAAAAAACCTTTTAAAATTGCTGGCACACCATTCCACCAGGTTGGATAGATAATAATAAATTTATCATTTTTCACCAACATTTTTTGATAACGGATAGTGTCTTCGCTAATATTTTTATGCCCAGAAGTATAATGTTCTTCTGGTTTTAAAACTGGGTTGTAATTTTCCTGGTACAAATCTAAAATCTGAAAACTTATTTTTTTGTTTTCCAATTCTTTTTGCACTTGTTGCAAAATATAGCCGCAATGGCCGTTTTTATTGGGGTGGGCGTAAATTATTAGCATATAATTTATTTAACATCATTACTTTAATTTTAACCTAAAAATTGCTAAAATGAAAGCATGCAATTTATCGCCTCTAAAAACAATCCAATTTTCAAACCCAACAAAAAACACAATTGGGAGGGAGCAAAAGTATATAACTGTGGCGCCATTTTTCACAATAAAAAATACCATTTGTTTTATCGTGCGGTTAATCTCGGCAAAAACTGTAAATCAAGCATTGGTTATGCGGTATCTGATAATGGCATAAACTTTAAACGTTTTTCGAAACCAATACTTTTGCCAAAGGGCGGACTAGAAACAAAGGGTCTGGAAGATCCTCGTGTCACAAGACTTGATGATAAATTTTACATGGCCTTCGCAGCTTATGATGGTATAACTCCTCGACTTAACATAGCTAAATCAAAAGATTTAATTAAATGGCAAAGAGTCGGACGAGCATTCTCCGATTGGCGGTTCGAAAAAGCCGGCGGTGTTTTTGCTAAATGGAATAGCGGACGATCAATGGTGATCACCCAACCAAACGAATGGTCAAAATCAGGTGGTCTATTCCCGGAAAAAATTAAAAATAAATACACTATGCTTTTCGGAGAATACCGCATATGGTTTGCTAAATCAAAAGATGGAAAAAAATGGCAGGCAGACAACAAACCTTTTATCGCTCCGAGAAAAGGAAGGTATTTTGACAACAACTATGTAGAAATGGGTCCTCCACCAATAAAAGTCAAAGAAGGTTGGCTAGTGCTATACCATGGCATAGACAAAAAATTCACTTACCGACTTGGCTATCTTCTATTAGATTTAAATGAACCAAAAAAAATTATATATCGTTCAAAAAATCCAATCTTTTCTCCAATTGAAGCCGATAAATTACCGGGTGCTATTGATATTGTGCCTATAAAACGCACTTCCTCTAAAAATTTTAAAAAAACCAAACAACCAAAAGTCATTTTCTGCAATGGCGCAACTTTGATTAAAGACGTTCTTCGCATATACTACGGCATTAATGATACTTATATCGGCACCGCTACGGCTAAATTAAAAGATATATTGAACTCGAAATAACATTATGTCATTTCGAGCGTAGCGAGAAATCGCTTGAAGGTTTTAATGGCACGGATAGATGCTTTTCACGTTTAAGGGATTCCTCACCCCACAGCCTGCGGGGTTCGGAATGACAACAAAAAAATTGACAAATCCTCATCAAAACTAATATAATACCACCGCTTTATTGTTCGGCTGAGTTTTGGTATAATAAAAAAGTAAATTCAAAATATGCCAAAAGTTAAATCAGAAATCCGCAAATCTTATTTGCAAAATAAATACGTTATCATCACACCTAGTCGCGCCGAGCGCCCGCGCGATATTAAAGAGCAAACCGTAATCGAACGCACCGCTTCCTGCCCGTTTTGTCCTGAAAATCTTAACCGTAAAAATATTGTCGATGAAATAAAAATTGATGATAATTCTTTAGTTATTAGCATAAAAAACTTGTTTCCGGCAGTATCAACCGATAACCAAAAAGCTTATGGTGTGCAAGAAGTTATCATTGAAACTCCTAATCATACTAAAGAACTGGCGCAACTAGAAGAGAAAGAAATTGAACAGGTTCTAAGAATGTACGCTCGTCGCACTGACGCCATCAGTACCGATCAAAGAATTGAATATATCCTTTGCTTTAAAAATCAAGGCTCAAAAGCTGGCGCGTCCATAGTGCACGCCCATTCGCAGATCTTTGCCACTGATATCTTGCCGCCGGACATTCACGAAGAACTTGGTTTAGCACAAGCATACAAAATTGAACACGGCACTTGTCCGTATTGCGATATCATAACCAAGGAAATGAAGTCAGAAAGAAAAATATTCGAAGACAAATTCGTGGCTGCTTTTTCGCCTTATGCCAGCGAATATCATTATGAAGCTTGGATTTTTACCAAGCGACACCTCGATAACATAACAAAACTAAACGAAGATGAGCTCAAATCATTTGCCCGAATTTTAAAAATAATTTTAACTAAGCTACAAGAGCTTGACCTGTCTTTTAACTATTTTTTACATCAAGTTATTTCTGATAAAGACCAACACTTTTATTTAAAAATCCAACCGCGCGACAGTGTTTGGGCCGGAATCGAGCTTGGCTCCGGTCTAGTTATTAATTCCGTGCCACCAGAAGAAGCTGCCGAATATTATCGAAAATAACTTTATCATTATCCATGTTTTTAAAAATTAGAAATTAGAAATTAAAAATTTCAGCATGCCTATCCCGCAATTAAAACATAGCTCAAATCAAAATTGGCGTTCAACCAGAAAAAAATACTATGTTTCTCGCAATAGAAACACCGGTTCTTCTAATAGAGTAAATTCTAGAAAAAAATCCTTCTTTTCTAGAGGAATTTTTGCCAATCAAGAATTCAAAAGAAAAATTATATATTTTACGGGCGCCATCTGCATGCTAGGACTTGCTGTTGCTCTTATTTTTTTCGCCTGGATATCGCGCTCTCTTCCTGATCCTAACCACTTAATCGAAAGAGAAGTGGCACAAAGCACAAAAATATATGATCGCACTGGCGAAAAAATAATTTATGAAATTTTTGGCGAGAAAAAAAGAACTCTGGTGCAACTAAGCGACTTGCCGGATTATGTCAAAAATTCAACAATTGCCATTGAAGACAAGGATTTTTATAAGCATAAAGGTTTTAGCTTTTGGGCGATATTCCGCACGGCTGTAACTGACGTAGTTTTCCGTCGCAGTGCCGGTGGTTCAACGCTGACTCAACAATTCGTTAAAAATGCGATTCTTTCCAATGAAAAAACAATTATCAGAAAAATAAAAGAGCTAATCCTGGCTTATCGCATAGAAAAAAAATTCTCTAAAGACGAAATATTGCAGATGTATCTTAATGAAATTCCTTACGGTTCAACTGCCTACGGTGTGCAAGCCGCCAGCCAATTATATTTTGGCAAAGACGCCAAGGATCTTAATTTAGCTGAAGCAGCCGTACTGGCCGCCTTGCCGCAAGCGCCAAGCCGATATTCACCCTATGGATCTCACAAAGATTTATTAATGGGCAGACAGCAATACATTCTAAAAATAATGAACGAGCAAGGCTATATCAACGAACAGGAAATGGAAGACGCTAAAAATACGGAAATAATATTTAAAAAACCGGCCGACAGCATGATAGCACCGCATTTTGTGATGTATATCAAAGAAATTTTAGCTGATAAATACGGTGAAAAAACAATTGAACAAGGCGGGCTAAAAATTACGACCACCCTAGATTTATATAAACAAAAAATCGCCGAGGAGGCAGTAGCGACTATCGGCGAAAAAAACAATGAAAAATACCAGGCTAGCAACGCTTCTCTGCTATCGCTTGATCCTAAAACCGGACAAATTTTAGCTATGGTTGGTTCACGCGACTTTTTTAATGACGAGATAGACGGACAAGTAAACATTACGACTAGCAAGCGGCAACCGGGTTCGTCTATAAAACCATTGGTTTATGCGACCGCTTTCTTAAAAGGCTATACGCCCAATACAATACTATTTGATGTTGTCACTAATTTTTCTAATAACGAAACGCCTTACGAACCGCGCAATTACGACCTCGGGGAACGCGGACCTGTTTCAATGAAAAAAGCTTTAGCTGGATCGCTAAATGTGCCGGCCGTAAAAACTTTATACTTAGCCGGAGTTGATAATTTTTTGAACTTAGCGCAAGATTTCGGCTATACTACTTTTAGCGACCGCAGCCGCTTTGGACTATCATTAGTGCTAGGCGGCGGTGAAGTTAGGCCGATTGAGCATATCAACGCTTTCTCAGCTTTTGCCAGAGAAGGAATAATCCATGAGGTTGCCGGCATCCTAAAAATAGAAGATGCTAAAGGCAATGTCCTGGAAGAATATAAAGAAAATGAAGGTAAAAAAGTAATCGATCCAAATATTGCCCGCATGATTAACAATGTCTTGTCTGATAACAGCGCCCGAGCCTATATTTTTGGTGAAAAAAATTATTTAACGCTCGGCAGCCGGCCGGTAGCTGCTAAAACCGGCACAACCAACGATTACCGCGACGCGTGGACAATCGGTTACACGCCTTCAATTGTCACTGGTGTTTGGGTGGGCAACAACAATAATAAAGAGATGAAGCGCGGCGCTGATGGCAGTGTCGTGGCCGCTCCGATCTGGAATGAATATATGCAAAAAGTTTTAGGCGACACGCCGGTTGAAACTTTTAATTCTCCCGAGGTACCGCAAACAGGCAAACCGATTCTAGACGGCGAGGCTTTAGTTAAAACTATAGTTAAAATAGACAAATCAACCGGCCTGCTGGCGACGGAATATACGCCAGACAGCTTTATTGAAGAAAAAGAATTTTACAACCAACCCCATTGTATTTTATACTACGTCAACAAAGATGATCCACAGGGACCGGTGCCGGCCAATCCGGCTGACGACCCACAATTTAATCTCTGGGAGTCGCGCGTTATCGCCTGGGCGGAAAAACAGAACGGCTCAACCACTCTGCCAATCAGCACGTCAACCCCACCGACCGAATATGACAACTTGCATAAACCGGAAAACCGTCCAAGCTTAAAAATAATTTCTCCGTCAGACAAGCAAACGATCCTAGAGCCTAATCTGAACGTTAATATCGAAACTTCTGCGCCGCGCGGTATTAACCGAGCCGAATATTATATCAACGACAGTTTATTTTATACCAATTATTCCTTCCCTTTTAGCATGAGTAGAAACATTGACGTCCTTAATAACGGCTTCCACAAATTAAATATTAGGGTGTGTGACGATATTGACAATTGTTCAGAAAAAGAAATGGAATTTAATTTAATACTGGAAAGCAACCAGGCTAAAAAAATTGAAGCCACTATGATTGAACCTAGCGGCGGCATTTCTTTAAATAGCGCCAATTTTCCTTTGAGTGTAAAAATAAAAGTTAACGATTCCAGCCAACTAGCCAAAACAATTTTATTTTACCAGGCGGAAAACGGCAATCCGACACAAATCTCCAGCCAAACCGGAGCCAACGGCAATACAGTGGAATTAGTCTGGAAAAATGCCCCAGCCGCTGGCATCTACCGAATGTTTGCCGAGGTTTATTCTTGGTCAGGCAGTAGTGTTAAAACCAATCCGATCAATATCAGCGTTAGCGAATAATACAAATTTTTCCTATATTTAAAAATGCTGGCGCAAAATCAGTGTTTTTTGCGCCAAAACCTTTGACTGTCATTCCGGCTCCGCACGTTGCGGAGAAGGAAATCCCTTAAAGACAAATGATAAACTATAAGTGATTTTTCTCCCGAGTTTTCGGGGTTGAAATGACAAAAAAGCTTCTTTTTGCCATTTCCGCTCGCCCGCCTCAGGAGGGCGAGGGCGGGGATCCATTATCGTAGACCCCTGTTTGCTTTTTGTATTTTAAGGGTATAAACTTATGGTAAGAAATCGAGGAGCGATTTATTGCTAAAATTAAATATAAAATCAACAAATTCGCATATAACTTGTTATGACGCCATCGCTCGCTACGCTCGCTCTCTTGGCGTCATAATGGCTTCGAAAGAAATTTTTACAAAACAACACCAGCTGCAAGTGGTGTTATTTTATTTTATATTCTAAATTTTTTATCTATTTCTCTGCCTTACCGCTTCAAATAAAATCACTGCTGTACTAACTGATGCGTTAAGCGAATCAATTTTGCCAGCCATAGGTATACTAACTTCTTCATCAGTATTTTTCTGCCAAAACTGACTTAACCCTTCGTGCTCGGTACCAACGATAATCGCACTTGGTTTAGTATACTCAACTTTTGTATAAATCGATTTAGCACCAATAATCGCGGCAAAGCTTTTTATTGTATTTTTTTTAAGCCAAGCTAGGACATCATCGTTTGTTGCCGTTGCTACTGGCACGGAAAAAATCGTACCTAAACTGGCGCGAATAACGTTAGGTTGAAAAATATCGGTCCGCGGATCAGCGAGTATTACCGCGTCAGCACTGGCTGCATCAGCACTCCGCAAAATCGCGCCGAGGTTGCCTGGCTTCTCTACTTTCTCTAAAACTATAACTAACGGATTTTTACTTAGTTTGATTTCGTCTAATCTTAATCTTTTAGTTTTGGCTAAGGCGATAAAACCGTCCGGATTATCACGAAAAGAAATTTTAGTGAATAAATCCCTATTCAATTCTAAAACGTTGTCTTCCTTAACTTGATTTAATATCTGTTGTCTGCCAAAGGCCGGACAATAGAAAAGAGTATCAATGACAACGCCTGATTCAATCGCCATGGTTATTTCTGCCACGCCCTCTATTAACATTAAATCTTCTTTTTTGCGTTCACGGCTTTTAAATAATTTCTGGGCTAATTTAATTTTGGGATTTTGGGAGCTCGTTATTTTTATCATTTTTTTTCTCTTTTAAATATAAAAAATAGGAATAAGCTAAAGTGCCAAAAATTATCAGCACCATCATAACACCAAACAACAAATAACCATAAAGCTTAGGCAAAAACGGTGTAAGCATCATGCTTAATCCGGCCAAAACAAACAAATAACCACCAACTCGATGAGTTTTATTCCAAACTTCTTCACTCGAGAGCGTCCAGGGAGTACGAATGCCAATAAACCAGTTTCTCTTTAGCTTGCCCATGTAATTGCCCATAACGATAAATAGCAAACCAATAATTACAGGTACAGTATACTGAATCGGGATATTAAACCCGAGACCATTGAAACTCGCTAAAAAATAAACCAAAGCCAAGACTATTAAAATTAAATTTTTAAAAATATGGTAAGTTTTGGCAAATTGTGAATATCTTTCTTTTTTAGGATCAAGAATCGGTAATAGCAGGAAAAGCGCATACATAGCGACTAACATTATTGGGATGATAAAAGCACCCTGCCACCGCGTCCCCCAACCGTCAACTTCGCCAGCAAAATTCCAATGCGTCGGCACCATTTCCGGAAAGTGGGCATAAAAATAAAACGACGACAAAACTGTCGCCAATAAAATTAAAATTGCCGGCAGTTCTGTTTTTAAAGTCAGCTTAATTGGATAATTCATATTATTTTTTAAAAAATTTAATTAATATTTTAGCCACATTTTCAAAAACGCTTAAATTAAGCGAATAAATTAGTTCCTGTTTTTGCCGGCGATAAGTAATTAAGTCGGCTTGTTTTAATACGCCTAAATGATGCGACAGCGAAGGCATGGTTATGTCAAAATTCTTATTTATTTCCGTAACCGACATATCTTTTTTCTTTAATAATTCCAGTATTTTCCGGCGCGTCGGATCGGATAAAGCCTGCATAGTTATATTTAAAGTCATATTGTTGTATTTAGATATTTAGACAACTGTCTAAATTATATCATATCTAAAAAAATTATCAAATTTTCTCTAATACAAAAACGATCCGGTCAAGGATCGCTTTTGCAAAAGAAGGGGCCTGTTGGACCTCTCGGCACAACAAGTTATAAAAACTTAAACAATTTATATTAACTTATCCTGTTTATTTTCCTCTGCTGATTTATTATCGCTCTGATTTTGCTTTCTTTTTTCTTTTATCAACTCTCTATTCACCCAAAATATCCAACCAATAACTGCCAGCAAAAAAGCGAGAAAAACAACTATATTCCATTTTAAAGCCGCTTGTTTTTCTTTGGCCTCATTTATCATTCCGCCGCTGTCTTTATCAGTCGATCCTTTTTGGTCAAGAATGGCTGCTAGTTCATTGTCGCTCTCGTTCTGTGCTTCAGCTATGTCAGTCACCGCCTCCTCGGTTATGACCGGCTCTAGATTTTCGCCGGCAAAAAAATAGACGTAATTGGAATGGTCGCTTTCTTTACCTTTTTTATCAATAGCCACAGTATATACCAAATGTCCACCCCTTGTCAATGGTTGCTGCAGTTGATAAGCGAAGCTAGTAACGCCCGAATCCCTATTTTCCACCTTGGCTTGGCCAATCAGTTGATCGTCAACATAAACAAAAACTGAAGTATTGCTGTAAGTCAAACCAACAAATAAAGGTAAATCGGAATTATCGAGATTGATTATTGGATCCTCTAAAATAGGTGCTGGCAGCTTTTCCCCAATATTAAAAATTAACAATTCAGAAACTGTACTTCTTTGACCTTGGTCATTTTTGGCAACGGCATAAACTTGATGCTGGCCAACCGCTAAATCGCTGGCTGGCACAAAAGTAAAGCTGGCTGTAAATAATTTATCGCTAGTAGTCCCGGTGTCGCCCGCATACACTCCGTCAATATAAATCTCTACATTATTGCCTCCCCTAGCAAAGCCAAAAATTGTCGGACGACTTTTACCAATAACGGCTGAAATATTGGGCGACACCAATGTCGGCGCCGGAACTTCTTTTGCGCCTTCACCAGACGCCCGACCTGATTCTCCGCTTATAACTACTGATGCTGAATAATCGGAAATAATTAATGTTTTACTGTCACGCGCTAAAGCCGTCACTGTTCGACCGTCTAATTTAATATCTCGTTTTAAATAAAAAGAAAAACCGATTTTATCCGCGCCTAATTCTCTCCCCGGTTGCGCTGAACCAACAAACAATCCGTCTAAAAAAATAAAAACGTCTGTTCCCTTCTCTGTTGAGCCGAAAATAATCCTTTCTTTCTCGCTAGCTCCAGGCTGAATATTCATTATCGTTGGCGCCGAAACCGTTAACGCGTGACAAGCGCCCGCAAAGAACCAGCTGATAAAAACAAAAAAAATCGCAAATGAAAAAAATCTTTTAAACATATCTGTCTTTCTGTCTCCTCCTTACCGAACGTTATTTTTTATTTTGTTATATAAAGACGAAGAGCCAAAGGTACTTGTCAGACATTTAACCAACTCGCCCTCCGGCTCTTGCGCAATATTGAAAAAATTTAAAATGCTAAAACAATTATTAGCTTTTTTACTGTATCTTAAATCATGGTAAAGCGTCAAGTATATAAACCGTTAATATACTGGGATTAAGTCTTAAAAAAATGGTGAAAAAATGTGTCTAAATCGCGCAAAAATTTATATTCTAGGACTTATTAAAAACATTTTTTACCTCAAAAACAAAGCAGATGAAATTTAAAAAACATCTTTATAATGTTTAATATTAGCTATTTTTTTCTGCTTATCAATAATCACGGCGATTAAATCGCCTCTTAATTCATCGAAGTCATGGTTATGCACAAGCGCATAAGCCTCCATTGCCTTTTTTAAATTTTTTATTTTTTGGTTGCCCATCGCCTCTTCAGGTGCGCCCAGCATGCCCGACGTCCTGGTTTTTACTTCTACAAAAATAATTTTATTATTCTGGCGGGCAACAATATCTATTTCTTGATAACCAATCTTAATCTTGACGCCTAAAATTTCATAGCCTTTAGCCGCCAGATATTTTTTAATTAACTGTTCGCCAAAATCGCCGACAACTTTTTTATACTTTTCCATAAAAAGAGCCCCGCTGGGCAGCGGGGCGAAATATTATAATATACAAAAAAATTACGGCACATATTTCTTAAATTCCTGCTCTTTAATTTTTTCTTCTTTTATTTTAGGAATCTCAAAAAAAGTACGGCCGATCAAAACTAGCCAAAAAATCATCCCCATCCCCCAAATTAAAAATAAAATGCGGGCGGAAAGAAACGGCACCAATTCGTAAGTAAAAAACAGAAGAAACAAGCCAATGATTAAATTGGTCACTGAAAAAGACTGTAATTTTTTCCAAGTTTTTAAATACGGGCCTTTTTTTTTGGTCTTTAAATACTGAAAAACAAAACAACCAATTAACAGTGCCAGCAAAAAAACCAAAAAAAACTTTTGTGCGCCACCCTCTAAAGCATTGGGCCTAGAATTGAACCAATACTGCAATGTCAATAAATTACGCATAGTTTATAAAATTAATATATTACTGCCCCTCCTCTTCTGACCACCTTAACTTATTGTTTAATAAAAATCAAGCCGTAATGAAAATTGCCGGCTGAGAATTCGTCTTCCAATCTCATGCCCATTTTTTTGATCCCTGATTTCAACAATTGTTCTTTAACCTTGTTGTCGGCTGGCGGTCCGACCGGACAATCCGCATCGTTCCATTCTACAATAATCATTTTCCCATTGCGCTTTAACATACGCGTTGCTTCTCGCACCATCTCCACTCTTTTAGCTGATTGATATAAAATATTAATTAAAAAAACCGCATCTAAACTTTCGGTTTCAATTTTAGCGGCATTAAAAATTTCTAAATCGCTCCAAACAATTTTTACTTGCCTAATGTTGTTTATTCTGGCTCGCCGACTAACGTTCTCTAGGGCTGCTTTTTTAATATCAACAGCATACACTAAGCCTTCTTTGCCAACGGCTTGGGCCAGAGGAAAGGCAAAAAAACCGCTTGCGCCGCAACCTAAATCCGCCACTTTCATTTTGCTGCTAATTCCAGCTTTGTCGATTATTAATTTAGAATCAAGCAATTGCTGCTTGTTGACGTTTTTAGTCATAAAAATTGTTTACCTCTTTATTATAATTTATTTTATCCGGCTTAACAAGCTGGCTACCGGCTGGAAAGTCTGGCGATGGATCGCGCAGGGACCGTTTTTTGTCAGCTGCCGCAAATGCTCGCGAGTTGCATAACCTTTATGGCTAAAAAAATTATATTGCGGAAACCGCTTGTGCCAATCTTGCATCATCTGATCGCGAGTCACTTTGGCGACAATGGAAGCGGCGGCGATTAAAAAATGCCTGCTGTCGCCCTTAATAACCGCTTGCTGCGCAGTCTTTAAATTTGGAATAGTAAAACGACCGTCAACTAATAAAAATTGCGGCCGTGCTTTAACTTTGCTTACAGCCCGCTTCATGGCTAATAAAGTAGCTTGAAAAATATTAAATTGATCGATTTCTTGATGATTGCTGGCGCCAATGCCGATATGCAAGCCGTCGTTATTAGACAACAAAAAAAAGAGCTCCGCTCTCTTTTTCGCTGATAATTTTTTAGAGTCGTTTACTTGCGCTAATAATTTTTTGCCGGGAGAAAAACGTCCGTTGCAGGCCACGCAAGCAGCCACAACTGGACCAGCGAGTGGCCCCCTACCCGCCTCATCAACACCAGCAATAATTTTATAGCCGTCACTAAACAATTTTTTTTCCAAAACAAAGCTCGGCATAATGGACTACTTATTATGTTGCAAATATCGATAAGCGGACAAAGCGGCAATTGTGCCCTGCCCAGCCGCGATTGTAATCTGCTTAAAAGGCACATCGGTTACGTCGCCAGCAGCGAATATGCCTGGCACGTTAGTTCTACATTCGGCGTCAACAATAATTTGGTTTCGCGCATCAACCGCCACTAAATTTTTTACTAAATCGGTGCGCGCCTCTCGTCCAATCTCAACAAAAACGCCATCAACCTTTATTTCTTTTTCGTCGTTGCTTTTATTATTGATAACAACAATCGAACCTACCTTGTTTTCGCCCCGTATCTCTTTGATGTCAGCGTTATAAATAATATTTATATTTTCTTTGGCTTTTACTTTGTCAATCACGGCCTCAAAGCCGCGCAGCGTTTCGTCGCGAGTTATTAGATAAACTTGATCCGCCAACTTGCCCATTACTTCAGCTGCATCTAATGCGCTATTGCCGCCACCAATAACCGCTACGGTTTTAGTTTTAAAAAATGGTCCGTCGCAATTAGCGCAATAACTCACGCCTTTGCCGGTAAATTCTGCTTCACCGGGAACATTTAACAAGCGATGCGACAGTCCCATGGTAATTATTATTGTCTTAGCAAGATATTCCGCCTTTTCACCATTATGAGCTGTCAGCAAAAATCCATCGTCTTTTTTTTGTATTTCAAAAACATCTTCATGCTTCATTTCAACCCCCAAAGAACTAACATGATCGCTCCATTTATTAATCAATTCAAAACTGGAAATACTTTTAAAACCCGGATAATTTTCTATTTCTGTGGCCCAGGTGACTTGCCCGCCAACGTTTTTACCTAAAAGCAAGGTTTTCATAGCCCGTCGTGAAGCATAAATAGCAGCTGTAATTCCCGCTGGTCCGGAACCAATAATAATCGTGTCGTACATATTTAGTTAAATAGTTAATAATAGATAGTTTTATTGTATATAAAATTTAAATTTTCAGCAAATTTAAATTATTTTAGCTAAAATTAAACAAAAAACCACTTTTATACTGTTTTTTGCTAATATTACAATAATGAGCTTGAAAACGTCTTATGCATCACTAAATTAAAACGATGTTAGAACAATATTTGGTAATATTCTTAACAATTTGTCCACATTATTTTTTGGCTAACATTGAAACAAAAACATACAAATGTCCACACTTACCTAGACTTTTCCCCAGTTAATAAAATTGTTTATATCTACCTCTTTTTATCTAAGTACTTGATTTAAAAAATCTCTATAAAATAAAAAACAGTACTTTAAAGTTCACTGTTTTTTAGACTTTATGACTTTTGTGGACCATAAGGGACTTGAACCCTTGACCTCTTCCATGCCATGGAAGCGCTCTAGCCAACTGAGCTAATGGCCCCTACTTCGCCAAGGCTTCGCAGGGCAAGCCTTTTTGATAAATAAAAATTTTTTTGCCAAGTTGCTTGCCCGCTGAAGTTTTAACGTAGGAGGGAACTAATTGCCCTGCTTTGTTCTACAAAGAACTTTACCTAATATTCCAGCGTCTATTTAAACCTGGACTGAAAATATTAAATTTATAAATAATGCTTTGTTCTATGTGGAACCTTTTTGTGTCCCCGCCATGAATCGAACATGGATCCAGGACTTAGGAGATCCTTGTTTTATCCATTAAACTACGGGGACCATACTACATTAAAATTACGTAGGGCGAGCCAATAGATAACTAACTTCTTGTCTAATTTGCTCGTCCTTCGAAGCTTTCTTGTCTGCCATAGCTTCAGCGTCGATGGAAGCGCAGGAGAAAGCTACGATGACGATATCATTATTCTCCTCCTCTTTTTAAAAGAGGAGGCTGGGAGGAGTTAAATTTAAAACTCTCCCTAACCCTCTCTTTATCAAATAGAGGGAATAACAAAATATAAAACGACAATAATGTCGTTTACTTAATCAAATAATATAATAAAAAATATATTTTGGCAATATTTATATTGACTATTTTTTAATATTAGATAAAATATATTAAAAAAACACAAAAACTAGGAGGTGATATATGGATTGCTCAGGTTCAGAATTTTCAGGAATATTATGTCCAGCTCTCAAAATTGAGGCTTCACCAGGCTTTGATTCTACAAAACCCTGGGGTCCAGATAATATTCCTGCTAATCAAGGAGTTGTTTCGTGGGGACATTGCTTAATTTGCCGGCATCACAAAGGTCATGACAGTAACCGCTATACAGTTTCGTGCGGCTACGACCCCAAAAATATTGTCGAACTTGATTTATTACCAGAATAAATACTCTTTTTTATTTATAATTATATAAAAAGTCGGACTTCGGTTCGAATTTTTTTATTTATTAACTTGTATATTTACTTTTTTTGTCATATTCTAATAATATAAGTAAATTAATATTTTAAAACTATGTTTAATCGTGATCAAAAGGAGTTTGATATTAAAGAAGCTGAGACCATAATCGGGCCATCAGTTAAGGTTAAAGGCAATTTTCACGGCACTGGCAATATAATTATTGAAGGAACGGTAGAAGGAAGCGTTAAAACTGATAAATATCTTCTAGTAGGTGAAAAAGCAGAAATTTCGGCCAGTATTGAGGCTGGGGAGGCCAAGGTAGCTGGAATTGTAACCGGAAATATTACTGTCAAAGGTTATTTAGAAATAGCCGCTACAGCCAATATCAGCGGCGATGTTAATGCTCACGAAATTTCCATTGAAAAGGGCGGGGTCGTCAATGGAAAATTAACAATTGGCACAATGGAAAAAGCTAAAAAGGAAATTGCAGAAAACTAAATAACCAGTATGTACATCTATATTTACGACTCGTTCGTAAATCACAAAAAATACGAAAAAGTCCTGGCGCGCATTGAAACGAGGATTACTGATCTGGGATTGAATGGCAAAATTGTCCGCATTGGCATTATGACTTCAGTGCACGATGTTGTTGAAAATGAACTGCGCAAAGGCGCTAATACCATAATCGCCGTGGGTAACAACGGTATTTTCTCACAAGCATTAAATTCCATTGCCAAATTAACCAACGTCGGCCAAAACGTCACTTTAGGCTTAATCCCGATTGATCGGGAAAAAAATGAAATTGCTAATTTATTAGGCATTGAACCAGAAGAAAGGGCTTGCGACATTTTATCTGCGCGCCGCATCCAAACTTTAGATTTAGGCAAGGCCGGCAATAATTATTTTTTAACACAGGCGCAAATTACGACCGATAGCACTAAATTAGAAATAGACGAAAACTATACGATTGAAACTCGCGAACCCGGCGAGATTTTTATTTTAAATTTACCAACACTAGATTTAGGTATCGACAAAGATATCTCTAACGCTGAAGACAGTAAACTAGAGCTCCTTATTCGCACTGCTAAGACAAAAAAAATAATTCCTACCAAAAAGGGAGGAATTAACCACAGTTATTTAAATTTTAAATCAGTTAATATTATCAACCAAAAACACCACTTAATTTTAGATAAACATTTAAACGTTGACACACCAGCCCTCGTCACGATCGCAAAAGAAAAAATAAATTTAATCGTCGGGAAGGGGAGAGGGTTTTAAAACAAAGTTCGTATATAAGTAGTTATCGGAAATAGTCAAAAATCTCTCTCAATTTATATTTTAATTTTTTGGCAATTTTCCAAAGGTCGTGATAACTTGAAATAAACAATAATTTTAATCTAAATATTTTAAATCAAATGAATCAAAAAACAATCATTACAATTTTAATAGCTGTTGGCATTGTCTTATTTGGCACAACTATATATTTTGCAACGATAAAGCAAGATAACCAGCTGCCAGCAGTAGTCACTCCACAAGCAACGCAACAACCACCTCAACAAATTGCCAATACGCCCATTCAGCAAAACGATAATAATTCTATTACAAACAGTGCCAATACTATATATTCAAATCAGGAATATGGATTCCAAATAACTCTGACAAATAATTGGAAAAACTATTTCATTGAAACAAAAATTGATTACAATCAAGGTATGCTAGATGTTGAGTTAAATGACCCTAACCGCAAAAGAATTAAATTTTGTCTTGAAACAGCCCACAAAGAATGTCTTTTTGCAATCGATATAATAGATTCAAAATTAAAAGAAGAATATGAAAAAGATGTAAGCGAATGTGAAAAGGAACAGAAGGAAACTGGAATTGCTATGTATCCGTGCAATACTGAAATTGGAAGTAACGACAAATATATATTTTTAGGTAAAGTAATCGTTCAAGATTCAACAGAACAAGGATCAGTGGCGCTTCAAGATGTTAGTAAGATATTTAAAAGTTTTCAGTTAACAAAATAAATTGCCAAAAAATTAAATTTCTTTTAATAAGGAAAGAGATTTTTGACTACATCCGATAACAAAGAATATACGGCTCAAAAATTTTTCACAAATATATTTTCAAGGCAAGAAAAATTTTCTCGACCCAAATCCCGCTATGATATTCAAACGGTTAGTTCCATTAAAAAGTATGTTGGGATATTAAAAGTCTTGCGCATAGAATATGGGCGGGACTTCGGATATTCTTAAACGTTATATGAAATCAACTTATTTTTGTTTTTTCTATCTGAGGACTTTGGAGGTTTAAAAATCTCGAAGTGAATTTGGAAAAACGCTGAACATTATCGGTTGTGTAAAACAACCTTTTTTTATTTTTAGAGAGTCTAGTTTCTATCTCGGGATGGCGCTTTAAAAAATCTTTTAATTTCTCAGCCACGATCTCTGGCGGATTTAATACAAAAACTTTACGACCGATTGCGTGTTGAACTTGATTAAATAAAATAGGGTAGTGAGTACAGGCTAAAACTAAGATATTAATGTTATTTGTTTTTAGCGGTTGTAAATATTTTTTTAGAATTGTTTTTGTTTCCGGCCGCTTTGTCCAGTTTTCTTCAACCAGCGGAACGAGCAGGGGACAGGCGCGAGCTAAAATCTCACCGGAAAAATTTCTTTTCGCTAATTCTTTTTCAAAAACTTTTGATTCAATCGTCGCGCGCGTACCGATGATGCCAACGCGAACTTTTTTAGAATCCAACTTTTTATTTTCTATAAATTCAGTCACGCCTTCAACGATTGGCACGACCACGCCTAAAACTTTTTTGTCGGGAAAATTCTTTGGCAAGAATTCTTGCTGGACTTGACGCAAGGCTTCAGCCGATGCAGAATTGCAAGCGAGAATTACTAAATCGCAACCTTGCGCAAATAAAAATTTTAATGCTTCGCAGGTGTATTGATAAATTGTGTCGTGCGACTTACTGCCGTAAGGCGCGCGCGCGTTATCACCTAAATAAACATAATCGTATTCAGGCAACTTATCTAAAAAACTTTTTAAAATTGTGAGGCCGCCAAAGCCCGAATCAAAAACTCCAATCATAATTACTAGCATGTCATTCTGAGCGCCTGCCGGCCGGCAGGCAGGCAGCGAAGAATCTCTGGTTGTTTTGCAAACACGAACAACTTGCAAGACACCCGAGATCCTTCGGCCTACAGCCTCAGGATGACATAAAAATACAAAATAATTATAGCATATAAATAAAAAAACATCTATTCTATAATAGACATTTTTTATTTAAAACTAGCTAAAATATTTTACTTTACTTCGTCCTTCTTCTTGCTTTTAAAAATGTAATATTGCTGAGCGACTCCAAGTAGTGTAAGAACAAACCAATAAAGCGCTAGACCAGCCGGAAAGGTGTAGGAGAACCAAACGGTCATCAATGGGAAGATATATAACATCTGCTTATTCATAATCGCGGCCATATCTTCGTCCTTTGATTCCGGAATCTTAACAGCCGGGCGCTTTGTCATCATCATTTTTGATTGCCAAAACTGAGCCGCGCCGGCTAAAACCGCTAAAACTATATTGTGGTTTTTTGACAGATCGAGAAAGCCGAATGCCACCTGATTTATAACCTCTGGTTTATCTATAAAAGAATAAACGCTATTTAGAGCGCCGTTAGCTAAACCATCGCGAAAAACTTGAAAAACGGCGATTAAGAAGGGGAGTTGGATAATAAGCGGCAAGCAAGAAGAGAGCGGGTTAATTTTATTCTGCTTATACATCTCCAGCATGGCCTTGCCCATTTCCTCCTTTTTATCTTTATACTTAGCCTTTAGTTCATCTATCTTGGGCTGCAACTCTTGTAATGCTTTTTGTGATTTAATTGAACTTTTTGATAATGGTAATAACGCAGCCTTAATAATTATGGTTAAGGCAATAATTGTTAAACCCAGGTCTTGGCCAGGAATAATGTTATATAAAAAAACCACCAGATTTAAAATCGGCTGATAAAAAAATGTAAAAAATATTCCTTGTTCCATTGATTTAATTTATTTTAACCTCACCCCGACCCTCTCCTCCAAACAAAGCGAGGGCGAATTATTTTAATGGATCGTAACCGCCCTTATTAAACGGATTACAGCGCACAACTCTCCAAGCAGACTTTATCCCACCTCTAATCACTCCGTACTTAGCAATAGCTGCTATAGCATATTCAGAGCAAGTTGGTTTAAAACGACAAAATCCATAGGGAAAAAGATGTTTAAACAGGCCGTGATCAAACGATAACGTTTTTTGATAAAACTTAATTATCGTGATCAAAAAATAACGAGGTAGATAAACGAAGCTGTTTTTCATTATTTATAAAGTCTGGCTTTTTTAAAAACCTTTATTAAATCTTCCCTAATATCAGCAAATTTTTTATTAAAAATCGCTGGCAAAGTTAGAATAATTATGTCTTTTCCTGTTTTAAAATCAGGCTGTTCTTGTTTTATAATCTCTCTAATTTGTCTTTTAATCTTGTTTCTGACTACGGCCTTCTTGCTTATTTTAGTGCCGACAACAACAGCAAATCTATTAAAAACCAACTGGTTGTCTAAAATTTTGGCTCCTAAAAAATTACTGAAATTATTTTTACCATATTTAAATACGCTGTCTATGTCTTTCGTTTTTGCCAACCGGTTATATTTTTTTAACATACATTAACCACAAAAAAAACAAAGTTTAAAAATTTATTTAATTTTCTTCTTGGTTAAAACTTTACGACCCCTATTTTTTCGGGCTTTAATAACTTTTCTGCCAGACTTGGTTTGCATGCGCTTGCGGAAGCCATGTTTTTTCGAAGCCCGACGCTTATTTGGCTGGTAAGTTCTTTTAGGCATAAAATAAATTTATTACAAAATTATTTTTATATTATTTTCTTGATTAACATAACATTTTAATTTTTTTTAGTCAATTAGAAAAAATAAAATGGAGCGTCAACGTTTTTAAGACGCACTTATCTGTGATTAAGTGGTGGTATTGTTTGTGGCCTTGTTGTTTGATGTCTGTTGTTTTTTTGGTACAAGGGGTGTAAAACATTAGTATTAAAAACACCAGACGAGAAGTTAAGCACATTTTATTAAACCCAATCCACAAAAGTCGGTCAGGCTTGTCAACAGTTTGTTATAGCCATTTACCGCTATTATTAAACAAATTAAAGATTAATTAAACTTTAACCACCTCCTTATTATTACTATTACTATCTTTATATATTTAATTAAATTATAAAAATAGAGGTTGTTGCCAACGAGTTTTTAAAAATTAACCGGCTTTATAAAAATAAAAATGGAATGTTTATTTTCCACTGTTTATAAACAACTTGTAAACAAAATTAGGGTTTTTAAAAGTTTTATTATCTGGTATAATTCCAACTGCTATTAAAAACGCTTTTAAAAAAGAATAAATTTAAATTAACTATTAACCATTGGGCTATGAATCACGATCAACTTTGGCAGGCGGTGCTTGGCGAAATAGAACTTAATTTATCCAAGGCAAATTTCACCACCTGGTTTAAAAACACTTTTATTTCTTCGTTTGAAGACGAAAAGGTTGTCATTTGTGTGCCCAACACCTTTACTAAGGCTTGGTTGGAAAAAAAGTATCATCAGCAAATTTCTGGCGCAATCCAGAGTGTCAGCACCAAGACGGTTAAGCAGATATTTTATAAAGTTGAAACCAGAAGAAACAGCCCGATGGATGATTTGCTTAAAAAAATAAAAATAAAAAAAGAAGAAGCGAGTAGCGAACCCGTTTCCATTAATCAGTTTGGCTTGAACGCCCGCTATAATTTTGAAAGCTTTATTGTCGGCAAAGGCAACGAATTGGCGCACGCCGCCAGCCAGGCAGTGGCCGCCAATCCGGGCAATGCTTATAACCCCTTGTTTATTTATGGCGGCGTGGGTCTGGGCAAGACACACCTGTTGCAAGCCGTGGGTCATGAAATTTCAAAAAGAACCAATAAAATTTTATATATCACCTGTGAACGTTTTACCAACGATTATATTCATTCAGTAAAAAATGGCAAGGCCAAAGAATTCAAAGACCTTTATCGTAACGTTGATTTGTTGCTGATAGACGATATTCAGTTTATGGCCGGTAAAGACGGCACCCAGGAAGAATTTTTTCATACTTTTAACGAACTTCACCAAACTAATAAACAAATTGTTTTGACTTGTGATCGCCCGCCTAAATCCATTCCAGCTTTAGAAAAAAGGCTGTTGTCTAGATTTGAGTGGGGCATGATTGTTGACATTGCCCAGCCAGACATTGAAACCAGAATGGCAATATTAGAAGCTAAATGCCGCGAAAAAAATTATTCTTTAGACCCGGAAATTTTGTATTATATTGCCAACAATATTCAAAGCAACATTCGCGAGCTGGAGGGGGCGCTGAACCGGTTAATTGCTTTTCATGAATTTAACAACACCAAGCCAACTATTGATTCTTCCAAGAGCGTCTTAGGCAGCATCATCACCTCAACTAAAACCAAGTCAATTACCGGCAAAGACATTATTGAGTCTGTTTCTAAATATTTTGATGTTGAAACCAAGGACTTGACTGGCAAGTGCCGTAAAAAAGAGCTGGTTTATCCGCGGCAGATTATTATGTTTTTAATGCGCAAAGAGACCAACACGTCTTATCCGACCATTGGCCAGGAAATTGGCGGTCGCGACCACACTACTGCCATGCATGCCTTTAACAAAATTACGAAAGAAGCGGACGACAACGAGCGCATCAAGCAAGACATAGAGTCTATTAAACAGCTTTTATATAACAACAATTAGTTTATAAAAATATGAAAATTACCAGCCTTCAGGAAAATTTTAAAAGCGGTATTTTAATTGCCAGTCATATTGCCGGCAAAAACGTAAATTTGCCGATTCTGAACAATGTTATGATTGAGGCTAAAGACGGCAATATTAGGTTGATAACTACTGATTTAGAAGTTGGCATTACAGCAACTGTCCGGGGCAAGATTGAAAAAGAGGGCGTATTTACAGTCGATTCTAAGGTCGTTTCGGAATTTATTGCTTTGTTGCCTAACAAAAAAGTGGAAATAGAGCGCAAAGACAGTAATTTATTAATTAAAAGCGAAAATTATAAAACAGTAGTGCGTGGCCAGGAGGCAGACGAATTTCCGTTAATCCCAAAAGTGGAAAGAAAAGAATATTTTAAAGCTGAAGCTAATGAGTTTAGAAAAGCTTTGTCGCAAGTTATTTTTGCCGTATCTAACAGTGAAACTAGAATTGAGCTGACGGGCGTGCAGTTTTATTTTAGTGGCGATAAATTAATTATGGCCGCTACGGATAGCTATCGACTAGCGGAAAAAGAAATAAAAATAAAAACAAACTCTAAAACCGACAAAAAAATAATTATTCCAGCCAAGACGCTACAGGAGTTGATTAGAATAATGTCAGCTGTTAAAAATGAGAATTTGAGCGAAGAAAGCGAAGACATAGAGTTTTATGTGAATGACAACCAGATTTTATTTATAATCGGTAATACCGAGTTAGTTTCAAGATTGATTGAAGGTCAGTATCCTGACTATAAGCAGATAATTCCTTCTAAAAGCGAGACGAGCGTGTCGGTTAATCGCGATGAATTAGTGCGCGCTGTTAAGGCGGCGTCGATTTTTTCGAAGTCAGGCGTCAATGATGTTAACTTGGATTTTCCTTTAGGTAAAAATAAGATTATTATTTCTTCTTCTTCCAGCCAGACTGGCGAAAATATTACCGAGCTGGAAGCGGCAGTAAATGGTAAAGACAACGGCATCGTCGTTAATTTTCGTTATTTACTGGATGGCGTCAACAATATTGAAGGCGATACAATTAAATTAGGCATTATTGATGGCAATACGCCCTGTGTGTTAAAATCGGAAAAAGATTTGGGGTACATTTATATTATTATGCCGATTAAACAATAATAAATTTTTAATAAAAAAAACAGCCTTAAAATTCTGAGGTTGTTTTTTTATGTCGTCTTTTTGAAAATTATTTTTTCTTTTTCTCGTCTTCTTTAGCGCCAAGATAAATTGCAGCGCCAGCCATCAGGATAAAAATGATTAGGATTATTATTAGTAGCATGTTTTTTAAATTAACTTTGTTTTTATTTTAACATCTTTTGATTAAGATCTCCATTAAAACAAAAAAGGTTTTTTTATTGAGACCATTTTATCATTTATGGAGCAGACTACTCTCGTCGCAAATACTTGCGGCTTTGGGCGGGCAAACGAGACAGATCCTTACCACCGTGACTCGCCAAAATAAAAAACCTTCAGCGCGGAGTGGACGGGGCTCGAACCCGCGACCTCCGCCGTGACAGGGCGGCGTTCTAACCAAACTGAACTACCACTCCGCGCTGAAGGTTTTATTAATTAGGTGTATTTTATAAATTTATTTGTAGACCTTGACAGGGCGGCGTTTCCCGCACGACACGCAAGACGAGCCTGGCAAGTTTTTGAGGGCAGTTAATTAAACTAACCATTCTTCATCTCCAGTGGGATTGCAGCCAGACAAGACTGCCGCTCAGCTAAAATTTTATAGAAAAACCGACTTGAAAAAAAGAAATAGTCGTCTCTGACTATCAAAGTAAATGCTATCATATTGTTTTAAATTTGACAAGTAGTCAGGGACGTGATATTATAAAGAGGCATTCAGGCTAGTTATCAATAGATAAACTAGCCTTTTTCATTAATTTAGATTCCCGCTTGCGTGGGAATGACACTAGAATATAAAATTATGTCAGAAATATTAAAAGCTATTAGACAAATTTGCGAAGAAAAGGGGCTAAGCTACGAAGCCGTTATTGAAACAGTTGAATCAGCTTTAGCCGCTGCTTATCGCAAGGACTACGGCAAAAAAAATCAAAATATTAAAGTGGAGTTTGATCCAGAGACCGGCAAATCAAAAGTTTACGACGTAAAAACTGTGGTTGAAGATATGCCAGAAGAAGAAATAATTGAAGAGGGTGAGGAAGAGATAGCGGCTGTAACTAACGAGACGGCTTCAGCTGAGGGCGCAGAAGGTGAAGAAGAAAAAAGAAGGTTTAACCCTAAAACTGAAGTGCAAATTACTGAGGCCAAGTTAATTAAAAAAACAGCTAAAATCGGCGATGAAATAAAAACGAAGTTAGAAGTACCTGAGTCTTATGGTCGTATGGCTGCTCAAACCGCCAAGCAAGTTATTATTCAGAGACTGCGAGAAGCGGAAAGAGAAATGGTATTTGCCGATTTTAAAGACAAAGAGCATGAAGTTGTTAGCGGTGTTGTGCAAAGACGCGAAGGCAGGGTCGTTTTAGTTGACCTAGGCAAGTCAGTCGGTGTTTTGCCGCCTGACGAGCAAATTCCAGGCGAGCGATACAATACCGGAGATCGCATCAAGGTTTTTGTTAAAGAAGTAAGTTCAAAAACTAAGGGACCGGAGATTGTTTTGTCCAGAACTTCGGATGAAATTTTAAAGAAAGTTTTTTATCTGGAAATTCCGGAAATTTCCAACGGTTTAATAGAAATAAAAGGTGTGGCTCGAGAGGCTGGTTCGCGTTCAAAAGTCGCAGTTTGGACCGATTCCGACAACGTCGATCCGATCGGCTCTTGTGTGGGACAAAGAGGCGCGCGCATCCAAACGATCATCCAGGAACTAGGCGGAGAGAAAGTTGACATTATTGCTTACGATGAAGATCCTGTCAAATATATTAGCAACTCTTTATCGCCTGCTAAAATTATTAATATTGAAATAGATGAAGCGGAAAAGAAAGCGATTGTGATAGTGTCTTCCGAGCAATTATCTTTAGCGATCGGCAAAGGCGGACAAAACGCGAGATTGGCGGCAAAATTGACTGGTTGGAAAATTGATATTGTTGAAAAAACCGAAGACGAAAAAAGTAAAAAAGTGGAAGCTGAAGAAGCGGAAGAAAAGAAGCCGGTCGTAGAAGAAGTAACGCCAGAGCCAGAAGCTGAAGTCCAAGAATAAAAAATAATTAATTTTAAAAATATGTTAGACAAAATTTATGTAGTCGGCCATAAATCGCCGGATGCGGACAGTGTGTTTGCGGCGATGGCCTATGCTAATTTAAAAAATATTTTAGAGAACACAGATCGATATGAAGCGGTTGTCACCAGCGAAGTAAATAAGGAAACAAAATATGCTTTAGATAAATTTGGTTTTTACGTTCCGGCGATTCTTGATAATGCCGCTGACAAACAGGTAGTTCTAGTTGACCACAATGAATTTGGACACGCCGTTGATGGTATTGAAAGCGCTAGAATTATTGAAGTTATTGACCACCATAAAGTTGATTTTAAATACAGTGAACCAATTTTGTTCTACGTTAAACCTTGGGGTTCAAGCTGCTCAATAGTTTTTGACTTATATAAAAGCAACAATGTAGTTTTAGACAAAAAACTAGCCGGATTGATGCTAGCAGCTGTTTTAGTTGACACCGTAATTACCAAATCGCCAACTTGCACAGCTAAAGACAAAGACATTATTGCCGACCTGGCGAAAATTGCTGAAATTGAAAATTGGCAGGAGTTCGGTATGGAGATTTTCAAAGTTCGCGCCAGTGTAGCCGAATTGTCAGATGAAAATTTAATCAAAAGTGATTTTAAAGACTTCGCCATGAAGGTCGGTAAGTTCGGTATCGGCCAGGTCGAAACAGTTGATTTAACAGAATTTAAAAATAGGGAAGATTCAATTTTAGAAAAATTGCAAAACATAAAAAGCAGCAACGGCTATCACACAACGATTTTGTTTATTACTGATATTATAAATGAAGGTTCTCAGTTTCTAGTCGCGACTGATGATGAGGCCGGTTTTGCCGAAGCTTTTGGTAAAAGGCTAGAAAATAGCCGAGTTTATATTGAAGGCATTTTATCGCGTAAAAAACAAGTAACACCAAAGTTGCAAGAAGTGTTTGATAAATAATTCTAAACTATGAAAATAGAAAAAAAAGATTTGGGGAAATCACAATTTGAGCTAGCGGTGGAGATGACTTATGATGAATTAAAGCCATTTTATGAACAAGGCGCGAAGAACGTATCTCGGGAGGTGAAGATTGATGGGTTTCGTCCTGGTAATGTGCCAATAGACATTTTGCGTCAGAAAATAGGCGACATGACGATTCTAGAAGAAGCAGCTAATTTAGCTATTCACAAGAACATCGACCAGATTTTGAAAGACAATATTGAGAGGCAAATTGTCGGACAACCGAAAGTTGAAATTACCAAATTAGCACCAGGCAATCCTTTAGAATTTAAAATCATTGTAGCCGTGTTACCAGAAATAAAATTAGGCGAGTATAAAGATTTAAAAATAAAAAAGAAAGAGGTAAAAGTAGAAGACGAGGAAATAAATAAAATTCTAAATGATTTACGTGAAATGCGCGTTAAGGAAATTTTATCTGACGAGGAAGTAAAAGACGGAGATAAGGTTTTAGTTGACCTAGCTATGTTTTTAGATAAAGTGCCGGTTGAGGGCGGGCAAGGTAAAGATGCGGCGATTGTAGTCGGTAAAGATTATATTGTCCCTGGCTTTGATAAAAAAATAATTGGTGCTAAAAAGGGCGACGTGCGCGAATTTGAACTGCCATATCCGGCTGATTTCCATATGAAAAATTTGGCTGGTAAAATGGTAGATTTCCGAGTGACAATTAAAGAAGTTTATAAAAGAGAGCTGCCAGCGCTTGACGATGACTTTGCTAGTGCCTTTGGATTAAAGAAATTTGAAGACTTTAAGAATAATGTTAAGAAGAGCGTTGTTGATCAAAAAGATAAAGAGGCTGAACAGGTTTTAGAAAAAGAAATCTTGGGAAAAATTTTAGAGAAAACCAGAATTAATGATTTGCCAGAAATGTTGATCGAACATGAAAGTCACAATATGGTTCATGAACTAGAACATACCATTGCCGAGCAGGGTGGTAAGTTTGAGGACTATTTAGCTAGCATCAAAAAAACTCACGATCAATTAATGCTAGATTTATTGCCAGAAGCGGTTAAGAGAGTAAAGGCGTCTCTACTAATTAGAGAAATTGCTGAAAGGGAAAATATCAAAGTCGAAGAAGAGGAAGTCGAAAAGCACGTTGCTGAAATGAAAAAACATTATCATGACAATCAAGAAGTTCTAAAAAAGCTTCATTCACCGGAATATTTAAATTATGTCTATAACGTTTTTGCTAGTAAGAAAGTAGTTAATAAGCTGAAAGAATGGAATGTAGAAAAATAAATTTTTAAGAATAAAAAAGAGAGGTCAAAGTTGGTCTCTCTTTTTTTTGTGCCGTGGGAGGGAATCGAACCCTCACTGTGTCGCCACAACTGGATTTTAAGTCCAGCGCGTCTACCAGTTCCGCCACCACGGCAAGCTTGACTTCCTAATAAAAAATAAGCAGGTCATGCTCAAAATTATTGTAGCCGATGTTTTTAGTTTTGGCAAGTTTATGCAAACTTGACATAATTAATGCTTTTCTATAGTATTTTAAGATTCGAACATTCTAAGAGAGGAGCTCATAATGGATAAGACAAAGATAGATGAGTTTCTGAGGAGGGTTGGGTTGCCGCCAGTTGACGAGGCAGTGGGAAAGAATTTTACCTATTCTTATCGGAGACGGGGCGATAGCGAGGAGAGAACGATAACTGGTCAGATCGTCGGATACGACGTCACGTACCAGACGATCTCGATCATCAGTCCGGCTCTGTCTGGGCGCAACGCGTGTGTTTTTTGCCTTACTCCCAGTTTCGCGAGTCAGATTGCTGCGAAATGGTACTTTTCGCCGGGCGGTAGCGAACCGCCGCAGATAAGGAGTGCCTGCGAAGTGGAGGCAGCCAACATACCAACAGGCACGCTCAAAATCTTATACAAGTAGGTAGTCGAGCAGCCGTGCCAGACGGTATGCAGACTGATGAACAAAAAAAGGCGGTTCTCAGCGAGCCGCCTTTTCTTTTTTAAAACCGAGTGGAGATGGCGGGAGTTGAACCCGCGTCTAATAATAATCTAGAAAACATATTTACGGAAATAGTTTAGTTTGGAATTTAACCACTAACGTAGAAAACTAAACAAAACCGATAATAGCTAGTTCTTTAATTTTGTCTATAAATCAGAACGTCTTTATAAACTAAGCCCGATGTTATGACACCCGTGACCAGCTATCAGGCCTGACTGGACGGATGGCTCTTGCGTTTTTAGGCAAGAACAGGAGCGAAAGCTGGTGCGCGGAAAGCGTCCATAGCTTTTGCTAATAAGTTTTTTGCACTTATTGTTTTTGACAGATTTGCGTGGTGTCAGGCACGTTCCGAATGTTTTTAGATGGCATTATTATCGAATCCTATCATCCCCGTATTTTTGTCATTCTGAGCAAAGCGAAGAATCTTGTTTTTAATTGCGAGATCCTTCACTTCGTTCAGGATGACAGTAGGTTATTTTCTTGCTTTCGTTTTTGTCAAAGTTCTAATTTGTTTATCAACCTCGCGTTTTTTTATCACCTCTCTTTTGTCGAACTTTTTTTTGCCACGGCCGACACCGAATTCTAGTTTTATCAAACTGTGCTTAGAATAAATTTTGATCGGCACCAAGGTTAATCCTTGTTCTTGTTTCTTGCCAATTAATTTGTTTATTTCATTTTTGTGCAGGAGTAATTTTCTGGGTCGCGTAGGATCATATGATTTGACAGTGCTAGCTTTAGCATAAAGAGGTATGTGCGCGTTGATCAGATATAATTCCGGCAGGTTTTTGGTTGTATTTTTTACGGTAACAAAAGCCCCTTTTAGGCTGATGTGCCCGGTTTTGATTGATTTGGCTTCATGGCCAAAAAGAACGATGCCGGCTTCATGTTTGTCGGTTATTTCATAATCAAAATTGGCTCTTTTGTTGACTGCTAAGGCTGACATATCTTTCGGACTATAACATAATTTTATCTTATTTTCAAGCCCTTGCCAAAAAAATAGTTTTACTCTATAATAATTATTGTTAAGAATCTTTGATTTCTTAACTTTTTTCGTATAGAATTTTATTTCCTACAATTTTCTGGATTCCCGCTTTCGCGGGAATGACACGGAAAAACTGGCGGACTTGCCCCGCCGGAGTTCTGTCGAAGCAGAACGTAGGCGGGTATCGTATAGTGGCTATTATGCGACCTTGCCAAGGTCGAGAGACGGGTTCAATTCCCGTTACCCGCTCCATGAAATATAAAAAAGATGTTTTATTACGTTTACATCTTAAGAAGTTTGAAAGATAAAAAATTATATATTGGTTACACAGAAAATTTAGATGAAAGAATTAAAAAACATAACGACGGAGCGAATGAATCTACTAGAAATAGAAGATTGTTCAAATTGATATTTGCCGAAGCGTTTATAGATGAGATTGATGCAAGAAAAAGAGAAAGATTTTTTAAGACTGGACACGGCAGAGAAGATCTCCAAAAGATTTTAAATAACACTTTAGTTAAAGGGCGACCTTGCCAAGGTCGAGAGCCCGCCCAATTGGCGGGTAGCCACTCATTTTATGCGTAGAACTTGGAAAAAAGCGAAACCAACCGAAGAAAAACGATTTAGGGTCAACGAACAAATTCGTGTACCCGAGGTTTTTCTGATTGATGAAAATGGAGAAAATCGAGGTCGGATTAGTATTCAAGAAGCATTAGCAATGGCGCGTGAAGCAGAATCGGATCTAGTTGAAGTTAATCCTAAAGGCGAATGTCCGGTGGTTAAGATAATGGATTACGGTCAATTTAAATACGAGCAGGAAAAGAAGGCGCATAAGCAGAAAGTTCAGCAGAAAAAAGTGGAATTAAAATGCGTTAGACTGTCAGTTAGAATTAGCCAGCATGATTCAGAAATGCGCGCTGAGCAGGCAGAGAAATTTTTAAAAAGAGGCGATAAATTGAAGATAGAGCTGATGCTTAAAGGGCGCGAAAAGCAATTTCCAGAGAAGGGCGCTGAAACAATCAGAGATTTTGTAAAACATTTACAGACCAGAGAGGGTTTGAATTTGGGCGTTGAGCAGGACTTGACAAAACAGGGTGGAAGATATAATATGGTGTTATTCAATCGTAACGATTAATCTGTAAAAAACCAGGTAAAGTACCTGTTTTTTATTATTACTTATTAAATATTATGCCTAAAATAAAGACACACAAAGCCACCAGCAAGCGTTTTTCTATAACTAAAACCAAGAAAATCAAGCAAAGAAAAGCTGGACAAGATCATTTTAACGCTCGCGAATCAGGCAAAACCAAGCGTAATAAAAGACGGGATATTGATACACATTCATCTTTAGAGAAAACTATTAAAACCCTGATGCCTTATAATTAAATTAGGTTTTTGAGTAATTATTATTTAAAAATATGCCAAGAGTAAAAAGAGGAACTTCTCATACAAAAAAAAGAAAAAAGCTTTTAGCCAAAACCAAAGGATATAAATGGGGGCGTAAAAAATTAATTAAGCGCGCTAAAGAAGCGGTAGTTAAGGCTGGTGTTCATGCTTATGTTGACAGACGCAAAAAAAAGAGAGTTAATCGTGGTTTGTGGCATATTAAAATCAGCGCCTTTGTTAAAGAATACGATTTAAGCTACTCCCGTTTTATGGCCTTATTGAAGAAAAAGGATATTTTAATAGATAAGAAAGTATTGGCTGATTTAGCCGAAAATAACCAAGAGGTAATGAAAAAAATAGTAGAGACTGTAAAAACGTAGTTATATTGACTAATAAGACAAAATGTGATATAATTTATTTATATGGATTTTATTAAAATATTGCAAATTATTGTTTCGATATTATTGATAACGGCTGTTTTGATGCAGAATAGGAGCGGCGGTTTGTCAGGTGTCTTTGGAGGCAGCGGTGGCGGTTTCTATATGGCTAAACGCGGGCTAGAAAAGAAAATATTTATCTCAACCATAGCTTTATCTATTATCTTCTTCGCTATTTCCTTTTACGTCATTATAAAATAAGAACTCCTTAATAAATGGGTTTGTTTTGTTGTTATAACAAACGACCCAAGCTCATATTTTTTTGTGGACTCATTGATTATATTTTTTAAAAAAACAATTAAAACCATCCAAGAGGCTTTTGCTAATTTGATTGATTTTTTGCCCTCTTTTAATTTTAAGAACAAGAAAGTCGATTATTCTCGCCAGCAGATAGAGCTAGATAAAAAATTAGTTTTTTCATTGTCTAAAACTAGGATTCCCAGCTTCAAACAAATAAAATATATTAAAAGGTTTCTTAGTCCCCGGGAGCTTTTTGTTGTTAGAGTCAGTTTGTTTATTATTATTATTTGCTTGGTTTTCTTGGGAGGTAAATTTTATAAAGACCATTTGCAGTTAGTGCCGGTGCGTGGGGGTACTTATGTCGAAGCTTTAGTTGGTTCGCCGGTGCATGTTAACCCGTTATATGCCAAAGTTAATGACGTTGATAATGATATAAGCAGTTTAGTTTACTCTTCGCTTTTTAAACGCGGCCAAAACGGAGAATTAGTTAAAGACTTGGTCGATAATTATGAAATTTCAGCTGATAATAAGGTTTATACTTTGACCATCAAGGAAGACGCAAGGTGGCAATCTGGCAACTCTTTGATTAGCGGTAGTTCATTGAATGCCGATGATATAGTTTTTACATTCGGGGCCATTAAAAATAAACAGTACAATTCTCCTTTGCGCCCTAGCTTTTCTGGGGTAGAAATTGAAAAAATAGACAACGAAAAATTAAGATTTATTTTGTCTGAGCCGTATGCCGCTTTTTTGGACTTGCTTACTTTTGGCATTTTGCCCGCGAATTTATGGGGAGAGATCGCGCCAGAGTCTTTTGAGCTTACTCAATATCAAAAAAAACCGATTGGCTCAGGGCCTTATCGTTTTGATAAATATATAGTTGATAAAGCCGGTAATATTAAAGAGTACAGTCTATCAATTAACGATGATTATTACGGCGAGAAGCCGTACGTTAATATAGTTTTTAAATTTTATCCGAGCTTTGAAGAGGCTATTAATGCTTTGAACAACAATGAAGTTGATGGCATCAGCTATCTTTCAGAGGGTCTTAAAAATCAGATAATTACGCCCAAAAGCTATAATTTTAATCGATTGTTTATGCCGCAATTGACTGCTGTTTTTTTAAACCAACAGGGCAACCCCGCTTTAGCTGATAAGGCAGTTAGGCAGGCATTGGCTTATGCGCTTGATCGCAATCAGATAATTAACGAGCATTTAAACGGAAGTGCTTATTTAGTTGACGGACCGATTTTATCCAATAGTTTTGCATATTACCAGGATATTAAGAAATACGAGTATAATACAAGCAAGTCTGATGAATTGTTGAACAATACCGATTGGAAGTTGGTTGATGTTACTTCCGAACAAGTGCAACAGGCCACGGAAGCCCTAGGCTCTAGCGACGAACAGACCATGGCCGCGGCTGATAAAATTTTACGGGTCGGAGAAGGTAAGTGGAGGCAGAAGAAAGGCGAATTTTTGATTATCAGACTGAATACAGTTGATCGTAATGAAAACAAGATTGTGGCTGAATCAATAAAAAATTTTTGGGAGGCATTAGGAGTTAAAACCGAGCTACAGTTTTTTTCTGCCAGCCAGATACAAACTGAGGTTTTAAAAGGCCGTAATTTTGACGCCTTGTTTTACGGCCAGGCGTTAGGTGGTGATCCTGATCCTTATGCTTTTTGGCATTCATCCCAAACCGGCGTCGGAGGATTTAATATTGCCAATTTTTCCGACAAAGAGACTGATCAGTTGTTGGAAGACGCTCGCTTGACTTCTGATACTGCCAAACGCCAAGAACTTTATAAGAAATTTCAAGAAATAATCGCCGAGCAATTGCCAGCTATATTTATGTATTCGCCGGTATATATTTATCCGCAGAGCTCAAAGTTAAAAGGTTTTGCGGTTAAAGACATATTATTGCCTTGTGATCGTTTTGCTAATGTTCAGGAATGGTATCTACAAACAGGCAAGAAATTAGTTTGGTAATCATTAGTCAATAAGCTTATTTATATATTATAAGAAGTGTTGTTGAGCGGTTAACTCAGCGCAGTTTTATTCTATTGCCGGAATGGCGAAATTGGTAGACGCACATGCTTCAGGTGCATGCGGGCGCAAGTCCATGGAGGTTCAAGTCCTCTTTCCGGCACAGTTTTTTTCTAACCAAAGATTTTTGCCGTTTTTAGCTGATTGGTCGACAGTTGAAGTACTCAAGCAGTATTGTCAAGCGGCAACTTTGGCGGAAATTAATAATTAATAAAAAAATATAATGTAAATTTTAAATTTACATAAAATAAATTATGATAACAAAATACAAACCAAATTTATCGCGAACTAGCGAAGAAAAAAAAGACAAACCGGCGAGCGGCCGTTCTTATGTCGGTCTGCGAGCAGCCAAAGAAAGCAAAACAACAGTCCAGTCTGCCAACGCCAGAAAAGATGCCCACTTAGCGCCTAAAAACAGAGAGGCTAAATTTGAGCAAGGAAAACTACGCGTGATTGTACTCGGCGGCTTGGAAGAAGTGGGTCGCAATATGACTTTAATTGAGTATGACAAAGAAATTATTATTATTGATATGGGTCTGCAGTTTCCGGAAGAAGATATGCCGGGCATTGATTATATCATTCCTAACGCTGCCTATCTTGAAGACAAGAAGGATTGGATAAAGGGCGTAGTGATAACTCACGGGCACATGGATCATATCGGCGGGGTGCCCCATATTATCGGCAATATCGGCAATCCGCCCATATTTACGGGAAAATTAACAGCTGGTTTAGTCAGAAAGCGTTGTGAAGAGTTTAAGAGATGTCCCAAGCTGAACGTTAAGGAAATTGATGAAAATAGCATTTTGCAATTAGGTCGTAATTTTCGCGTGGAATTTTTACGCCTGAACCATTCAATTCCAGATACTTTTGCAGTGATTATTCATACGCCGATTGGTACGGTTATTCATACCGGTGATTTTAAGATTGATTATAGCCCGGTTAATGACAAGCCAGCTGATTTAAATCGCATTGCCCAGATTGGCGGCAAAGGCATTTTACTTTTGATGTCTGACTCAACTGATTCCGGTAAGCCAGGCTACCAAGTATCCGAATCTTCCATCGGTGACGAAATTGATAAAATTTTTGAGAAGCTAGAAGGCCGCATCATTATCGGCACTTTTGCCTCCCAATTAAGTCGCGTTCAGAAGATATTTGATTTAGCCGAGAAATATAACCGCAAAATATATTTGCAAGGCAGAAGCATGAACGATAACGTCGAGATTGCTCACCAAATAGGGTATCTGAAATTTAATCCCAGCATTTTAATCAACGATCATGATTTGAACAGATTGCCTGATAAAAAAGTAATTATTTTAGGAACAGGGGCTCAAGCTGAAAGTAACGCTTTCTTAATGCGCGTAGTGAATGGCGACCATCGCACCATTAGTTTAAAGCCAGGCGACACTGTCATTTTTTCATCGTCGGTTATTCCCGGCAATGAACGCAGTATTCAAAATTTAAAAGATATGATTGTTAGGCAGGGCGCTCGCATTATCCATTATGAAATGATGGATGTTCATGCTGGCGGTCACGCCAAACAAGAAGATTTGAAGTTAATGATGCGTCTTTTAAAACCGGAATTTTTTATGCCGATTGAAGCTAACCATTATATGTTGCAGGCCCATGCTGAATTGGCGGCGCAAGTTGGCATTTCGGAAAATAAAATTTTTGTGGCCGACAACGGTCAGGTAGTTGAACTTAGCAAAAGCGGGCAAACAGTAGTTGGCAAGTTGACTGACGAAAGAGTGCCCACTGATTATGTCATGGTTGACGGTTTGGGGGTGGGCGATGTTTCTAATATCGTTTTGCGCGACCGCCGCGTTATGTCCGAAGACGGCATGATTGTAGCTATCGCCACTATTGATTCTAAAACCGGCGATCCAATCGGCAACCCGGATATTATTTCTCGCGGCTTTGTTTATATGAAGGAGAATAAAGATTTAATCGAGAAAACCAGAATGAAAGTAAAGAAAATTGTCAAAGATCATGATTCGCGCACGCCGGCTGACGATGATTATATAAAGAATAAGATTAGAAACGAGATAGGACAATTTTTATTTAGCCAGACTAAACGTCGTCCGATGGTTCTGCCAGTAATAATAAAGGTGTAAGATAGTATCTAAATAGCGAAAAAGACTGTATATTTTTTTACAGTCTTTTTTGTTTTTGGTTGACTGGAGGTAAAAAACATGGTACGTTATTTTTAGCAATAATGATAATTGAGTTGTAAATTTTAAGCTAATATTAAAGCTTTTTTTATTTATTCTAATTTAAATATATTGGTTATTATCAGTTAAAAAATAATTTTAAAAATAAAGACAAGAAAGGCGCCAATCTCTTGATAAATTTTGCCGTTTCCCTACTGTTAGTTTTGATTAGCTTTTTGCTTTTATTAAAGAAAGTATTAGCATTCGTCTTCACGTATATTATTTTTTTACCATTACGTTTCATTTTACGGATAATTTTTTACAAAGTGATTGTGCGAATATATGGTTGGTATTTTTTTATAATTAAAAAATTGGGCTGGCAGAGAGCTAGGCATAATCCGGTAGTTTTTTTATTTAAACAAAAATTTGTCCATATATTAGTGGTCAGCATGACAGCCTTGCTTCTTTTTATAAATTTATCTTATCGAACCAGTGCCGAGAATATGCCGATTAATCCTGCGCGGACAATACTGGCTGATTTAATCAGCAATGAATTTAACGCCCCTGGTTATGATGACCAACAGCTTATTGTTGAGACTTTTAATCAAGAACAAACTATTTCCGCTATTCAACAATCGTATCTAGACAATTTAAGCGCTTTTCGCCCGCAAACAACCGCTAGCATGAGCGGAGAAGAAGAGGGCGGTGAGATAAAAACCATTCAAGAAGGGGGTTCTATGGTTAAGCCGGATATTGCTACGACCAAGATCTCTAAGCGGCCGCGCACAGAAACGACAACTTACGTTGTTGAGAAAGGCGACACTATTAGCACAATTGCGGAAAAATTTGAGATTAGCGTCAGCACGATTTTATGGGAGAATAATTTGAGCGTTTATAGTTTGATTAGGCCGGGTGATAAATTGAGAATTTTGCCGATGAGCGGTCTTAATCATCAAGTGGCTAAGGGCGACACTCTGGCTAGCATCGCTAAAAAATATGACATTGAAGAAAATAAAATTATTGAAGCCAATAAAATTGCAGATGGTTCTAAATTGGCAGTAGGCGACAAATTATTTATTCCTGGCGGTAAAAAAATATCGACTCCGGTTGCGCAGCCAACCCGTTACACCGGCATTTCTACGATTGTTGATTTAGTTAAGGATCCGGGAGCTGCTCCTGTTTCCGGCAACAAGATGAATTGGCCGGCAGGTGTTAGAAAAATCACGCAATATTTTTCTTGGCGTCATACCGGCCTTGATATTGCCGGACCATTGGGCACGCCGATTTATGCCGCCGACTCGGGCACAGTTGAAATTGAGGGCTGGGGGTCCGGCTATGGCAATCAGATAGTCATTAACCATGGCGGTGGCAAAAAAACCAGATACGCCCATTTATCAAAATTTTATGTAGAGAAAGGAGAGGCCGTTACTAAAGGACAAGCAATCGCAGCCATGGGATCAACCGGCTGGTCTACTGGTTCGCATCTTCATTTTGAAGTTATTATTAACGGAACAAAATATAATCCGTTAAACTATATAAAGTAATTAAATTAAAATTTAAATTAGATACAAAAACTATGCAAACAGTTATCGGTATTCTTTTATTGGCCTTAGGTTTTTCTGTTACCTATTACGCCAATTGGCTTTATAACAATCTTGGGCCAGTAGCCTTCTTTGAAAAGTGGGGCGGAAGCAGGTTGTGGTATAAATTCATTGGTATTTTTGTATTTTTTTTGGGCGCTTTGACGACATTTAACTTAATCGGACCGTTTTTGTTTTGGCTTTTTAAGCCCGTAATAAAGATGATGTATCCGCAGCTTAATGATATGGACGTTTAGGGTCTTGCTTTTTTTTCTGATTTAAGATATAAAAGTATAGTCTGCCAGGGAATATTCCCTGACATATTTTATAGGCTGGGCCGTTAGCTCATCTGGTAGAGTGCCTGCTTTGCACGCAGGAGGTGACCGGTTCGATCCCGGTACGGTCCACCACTTCGCTTGTCGCTTTTACTCCAAGCTACGCGGTGCACGCACATATAAAAATAAAATAGTTATATCAAAAAGTGAAGTGGTGCCCCGCGAAGCCTAGCGGAGTGGGGCAACAAAGTTATGTATTACGTTTATATTCTTCAAAGCGAAAAAGATCGTAGCCGATATATAGGGGCGACATCTGATTTAAAGCGGAGAATACATGAACACAATTCTGGAAAAACCAGATATTCAAATATAAAACGACCATATATTCTGGTTTGGTATTCTGCTTTTGTTGAAAAACAAAAGGCATATAGTTTTGAAAAATATTTAAAATCAAGCTCAGGCTACGCTTTTACCAAAAAACATCTTATATAAAAGTAAAAAACAGACCGATTTTTCCGGTCTGTTTTGTATTTGGTAAATTAAGCGGCTAAATCATAGCCTTTATCTTTTTCGTCGTCATTTTGTGCCAATCTTTCTGAACCATAATTTTCTACTGGGTTAAGGCTGTAAGCTATATAGTCGCCCTCAACCATTTTGTCTAAGAATCCGTTTTTAGCTAAACGTTCTACTGATTCAATAATCTCTTGATCTTCTAAATTTAATCTATTAGCATTCGCAATAATTTCCTCCATAGTTGCAGGCTCTTTGCCATTTAGTTCTTCTTTTAGATAGTCTTTTACTATTTCGTCGACTTCTTCGTTTGCATCTTCTTTCTCAAGGCTGCTTTGATCTGGGGTTGATGCCTCATACACTTCGGAGGCTAGTATTTTTTGTTCAATTTTGTCTGGTTGTTCGTTCATTGTTTTATTAATTAATAATTAAATAGCTATAAAGATAGCGATGGCGTCATAACATCAGGTATATACGAAGTTTTTCTGGAACGAAGTGGAAGAAAAATTTGGGTGAGGGGCGAGCCGAGCCCCGAACCATATATCCCTTGTTAAGTGATCCGATTGAAGCGAAGCGGAACGAGAGCGCAGCGTGGCTTGAGTTTTTTACTCGCCGTCTCTATCAATAACAAGTTCTATATCAGTAAGCGCAACCAATTTGTGATAAACATTAGAATCAGTCTTGAACATGATTGGAGCTTTTACAATTTGGGTTTCATCACCAATTGTTAATTCCACTTCTCCTTTAACCAGGTAAACAATTTCGGGATCTTCATGTTTATGATTGGCACTTATAGTTCCTTTCTTTCTTGAAATAAAACTGGATTTGCCACAATCATAAATTATACCTCTTTCGTCCTGTTTGATGATTCTGATGTCGTGAAGTTCCGTGTAGTTAATTGTTTATCTGGTTTTAATAAATGTTGCGCTTATAGGCGAGCAAAAAAATTCCACTTAACTAGTTATATGCGAATTTGTTGTTTTTTTGTTTAAAACTAGCGAGTAAAACAATAAAAAATAATAGGTATAATCTGGCTTTTTACACTTTAATTTTATACCCTGGTTAGGTAAAAGGCAAGGAGACGAAATTCTTCGCTAACCCGCCTGCCAGGCAAGGCAGACGCTCAGAATGACAAAGAGGATGGGCTTGTTTTAAGGGTTTTTATGTGGTGTAATAGGAGTAGAATGAATAAGGAAATGGATTTCCGCCTGCGCGGGAATGACAAAAGAAAAAAACAATGACCAGCAAAAAGGAAAAAATGATAATAATTGACGGAAATGCGCTGATACATCGCAGTTTTCACGCTTTACCGCCAACTATGACCACTAAAAAAGGGGAGATGGTTAATGCTGTTTATGGTTTTGCGACTGTTTTACTTAAAGCGTTAAAAGAGTTTAGGCCTGATTATGTTGTTTTAACTTTAGATAAAGCTGGGCCGACTTTCCGGCATATTGAATATAAAGATTATAAAGCGACGCGCGTTAAAGCGCCGGATGATTTATATACGCAAATTCCGCGTGTTAAAGAATTAGCAGAAGCTTTTGCCATCCCTGTTTTTGCTGAAGCTGGCTTTGAAGCTGACGATTTAATCGGCACGATTACCGCCAGAGTTGATGGTGATATTGAAAAGATTATTGTAACTGGTGATATGGACACTTTGCAGTTAGTTGATGATAATACTAAAGTTTATACGATGAGCCGTGGTTTGTCTGACAGTATTTTGTATGATGCTAGAACAGTGAAAGCGCGCTTTAGTTTAAAACCGGAGCAGATGATTGATTATAAGGCTTTGCGCGGCGATCCGAGCGATAATATTCCGGGCGTAAAAGGCATTGGCGAGAAAACCGCGAGTGAATTATTAATTGAATTTAAAACCTTAGATGGAGTTTATAAAAATATTAATTCAGCTAAAATCAAAGATAGAATTAGAGAATTATTGAAAGAGCATAAAAAAGATGCGTTGATGTCAAAAAGTTTAGCAACGATTAAACGTGATGTAAAAATTAAGTTTAATTTAGACGATGCTCGGTTTGGCAATATCAAGCAAGAAGAAGTTGTAAAATTGTTTAGCGATTTAGAGTTTAAGTCGCTTTTGCCGCGCGTTCATAGTTTGTTTTCAGGCAGCGCTAAAACCCTCCCCGCCCCTCCCTTTCAAAAAGGGAGGGGGCGAGAGAAAGGAGGAGAGATTTTTGATAAATTTGAGAGGAATAAAAAAGAATTTAAATATATTTTAGTCGATGACGAGAAAAAGTTTTTAGATTTTTTAAGCAAACTTAAAAAACAAAGCAGATTTGTTTTTGACACAGAAACTGATTCTTTTGATCCCCTGATTGCAAATTTATTAGGTATTAGTTTTTCCTGGAAAGACGGCGAGGCGTATTTTGTAAGCGTGGTGAAAAAAACGAGATCCTTCGCTAGCGCTCAGGATGACAAGCAAAACACTCTTTTCAATTTTAACAAAAAAGAAGAGAATAAAATTCATCCTTGGCTAGAAAATTTACGGTCGATTTTTGAGAATCCCAAGATTGAGAAATACGGTCATAATATTAAGTTTGATTATCGAGTAATGAAAAGCAGCGGCATTAATGTAGCTAACGTTGCTTTTGATACGATGATCGCTTCTTATTTGTTAAATCCGGGTACACGCCAGCATAATTTAGACGCCGTGACGTTTACGGAATTAGGTTTTGAAAAAATATCAAAAGAAGATTTGCTCGGCAAGGGGCGCGATAAGAAAAATTTTAACGAAGTTGAAGCTGAGAAGTTAAGCTTGTATTCCTGTGAAGACGCTGATTTTACTAGGCGGCTCGTAAATGCATTAAGCAAACAATTGCGCGAACAGAAAATGGAAAAATTATTTTATGAAATTGAAATGCCGCTTGTGACGGTGCTGGCCGATATGGAAGACAAAGGCGTGTTACTCGACAAAAATGTTTTGGTAGAATTAAGCCGTGAAATAGACAAAAGAATAAAGACATTAGAGAAAAAAATATATAAATTAGCTGGCATAGAGTTTAACATTAAGTCAACTCAGCAGTTACGCGAAATTTTGTTTGAAAAATTAGAAATTTCGTCTTTAAATATCGGGAAGAATAAAACCGGATTTTCAACCGCTGCTGATGAATTAGATAAATTAAAAGACGCCCATCCGATTATTAGGCTAGTTCAAGAATATCGCGAGTTAGCAAAATTAAGTTCAACTTATGCCGATGCCTTGCCGGATTTAATTAGCAAAAAAGATGGTCGCTTGCATACCAGCTTTAATCAAACGATTACGGCGACTGGTCGTTTATCTTCAACCGAACCGAATTTGCAGAATATTCCGGTGCGCACCGAATTGGGCAATGAAATTCGGAAGGCTTTTGTTGCTTGCTCGGGATGTAAATTATTAAGTTTAGATTATTCACAGATTGAGTTACGGTTAGCGGCGCATATGTCAGGCGATAAGAAAATGATCGAGGCTTTTAAAAAAGGGGAAGATATTCATATAGCCACTGCCGCCGCTATTAACGGCGTTAAATTAGAGGAGGTTACGAAAGAAATGCGCCGTGAAGCTAAGGCAACTAATTTCGGTATTTTATACGGTCAAGGTCCGCACGGTTTGTCGCAGACGGCTGACATTTCTTATGACAGAGCGCGTGAATTTATTGCCAATTATTTTAAAGCCTATCAAGGCATAAAGAAATGGGTGGAAGAAGTAGTGGATGAAGCGCGGGAGAATGGTTATTCGGAAACGCTATTTGGCCGCCGGCGTTATTTACCGGAAATAAATTCGTCAGTAGTTATGGTTAAAAAAGCGGCCGAGCGCATGGCTATCAACACACCGCTGCAAGGCACAGCTGCGGATATGATAAAGATCGCCATGATTGAAATTGAGAAGATGATAAAAAAAGAATATAAAACGGAAGATGTAAAAATGATTTTACAAGTACACGACGAATTGCTTTTTGAAATAAAATCGGCTAAAGTACAGGAATTGTCTGAGAAGATTAAAAAGATAATGGAAGAAGTGTTAAAGTTAAAAGTGCCGGTGGTAGTTGATGCTAATACGGGAGATAGTTGGGGAGAGCTAAAATAAGAAAGGCAGGAGCTTTGAGAGTGCCTGCCAACGATGGATAAAGACCGGTGTTTTATTGGAACATATAATATTTAGTTAGGGGTTCAACTTTTGAGAACTCTTCTGGAGTTTTTGCTGCCCAGCCTTTGCAACAGACTTCAATTTCAATAGGTCCTTGTTTGGTAAAGATAGTCGCTTCCAGAATTTCTCTTCCAGTTTTAACATGATACCACATGCTCGGAGGACAGACCTCGCCTCCTCTAATTTCACCAGTTATTAGTATGCCCACTACTTCGTATCTTATGTTTTTCAATTTTTACTCCTCCTTATTTATTGTATTGTTAAGATTTTATTATAAAATATGAATTTGTCAACATTAAAAAATAAGAATATAGCTTTTCTGGGGCTAGGCATAGAAAATCTAGCTTTAATTAAATTTTTTCTTAGAAAAAAAATAGATTGCCAAATTACTATTTGTGATTTTAAGAACGAGAAAGAGTTGGGTAAAAAATTTAGTGTTTTGCGAACTAGAAAAAATATACATTGGAAATTAGGTAAAGACGCGAACAAAAATTTAAGCGGATTTGATTTGTTGTTTCGTTCACCTGGCTGGCCATTGTTTGATAAAGGATTGGTTGAGGTAAAAAAAATGAACGTAAAAATTATAAATCCGATTGAGTTTTTTATAGAACTAAGTCCGACTAAAAATATAATTGGTGTGACTGGTACGAAAGGTAAGGGCACAACTTCATCATTAATTTACCATATTTTAAAGAAAGGTAAAAAACGCGTTTGGTTGGCGGGCAATATTGGCGTAGCGCCCTTTGATTTTTTTGAGAAAGTGAGAAAAAACGATTGGATTGTTTTTGAGCTTTCCAGTTTTCAGCTGGAAGATATGACAATCAGTCCAAAAATTGCAGTGATGACAAACTTTTTTAATGAGCATTTAGCGCCGGCCGATCCTAACAATCCGAACTATCATAAAAACGCTAAAATTTACTGGCAGGCAAAATTAAATATAGCTAAATATCAGAAAAAAACTGAATATTTTATTGCTAATTCCAAGTTGAAGAAGAAAATTCACAATATAAAGTTAGCTAGTAAAATTAAATTCTTTGAAAAATCTAATTTAAAAAGTAAATTGGTTGGAGAACACAATAAAGAAAATATTGCTGCAGCTGTCGAGGTTGCTAAAATTGTTGGTATAAAAGAAAAAGTTATTGTTAAATCTGTTAAAAATTTTTCAGGGCTGGAACATCGCATTGAGCTGGTTGGTAATGTCAAAGGTGTCGCGTACTATAACGATAGTTTCGCCACTACGCCAGAATCAACGATTATTGCTTTAAAATCTTTTTCACAGCCGATTATATTACTTGCCGGTGGAGCAGAAAAGAATTCTAATTTTAAGGAGCTAGCAAAAGTTATTAATAAGAAAGTTAATTTTTTAGTTTTATTTAAAGGTGATGCAACGCTAAGAATGAAAAAAGAAGTTGAAAAAGTTAGGTTTGATAAGAAAAAAATTAAAGTTGTGAACAGCATGAAAGAAGCAGTTGCTACTGCCCGTAAGAATGCTAAACTAGGAGACGTTGTTTTAATGTCACCGGCCTGCGCGAGCTTTGGTATGTTTAAAAACTATAAAGAGCGCGGTAAGTTATTCAAGCAAGAAGTTCTAAAATTGAAATAAATTTAAAAAGCAAAGTTCGGGTCGGTAAAGAGTGAACTTTGCCTTTATTTAGGCGACTCTTGGTTGTTGAAAATCGCCAGAGCAATAAGATCGTTAAACTTTCCATTTTTCCAGATATGATCTTTGAGCCTGGCTTCCTCGACGGCGCCATTTTTTTGTAAGGCTTTTAGGCTAGCAATATTGTCGGAGAAGACATGGGCAGTAATTTTACAGAGGTTAAGTTTTTTCCAGGCAAAATCTATAAGCAGGCTCTCAGCTTCAGTAGCAAGGCCTTTACCCCATTGTTCTTTATCGCCGATAACAATTCCTAATTCAGCGCGCCGTGAAATCCAGTCGATCTTATGCAGGCCAATATTGCCGACGTGTTTTCCGTCTTTTAAGACAATAGCTAAAAGTATATCAGACGGTGGGTTGCTTAAGATTAAACGTTTGGCAAACCAATCTTTTTCTTGAGTTTCTGATAGAGGGAAAATCATCAATAACCATTTGATAACGTCTTCGTCGTTTAGCCACTGTAATGTATTATCTAAATGCAATTCTTCATTTAAAGGACAAAGATTGATTTTTTCTCCTTTGAGAAACGGGATGTTTTGCTTCATAAACATTCTCCTTTCTAGTTTTTTGGTTAATAAAATTTAGCCTTACCGACCCGGTAAGGCTAAATTTGGAGAATGTATATGAAAAAAAGATTACAATACAAATTTAAACCAGCCAGATCGATAAAAGTCTGACATGTAGCCAGTGCCACAAGCAGAGCCGTGGTTGACGATTGGTTTAATTTGCGGTAATCTTCTATTTATCATATTATTAAATTAGTTCTACTTAATAATACGTAATTTAAGCCATTTTGTTACAGTTTTTAAAACTCCACCCCAACCTCCCCCTTCAAACAAGGAGAGGAGACGAACAGGTATGATTATATTTTTATACGGCGAAGATACATTTCGTAGCCGCCAAAAACTAAAAGAATTGAAAGATAAGTTCATCCGCGAAGTTGATCCTACTGGCAATGGTATTGTTAGTTTGGCTGGTGAAAGTTTAATGATCGAAGGATTAAGCGAGGCAATCGGCGCGCGTTCGCTTTTTGCGCGCAAGCGCATGATTGTCGTAGAAAATATTTTTAGCAATAAGAGCGAGAAAATACTAGAAAAAGTTTTTGACTATTTCAAAAAAACAGCAAAGAGTAAAGACAAGGCAGATGATAATATAATTATTTTTTGGGACGAAACCAGTGGCGCTAAATTGGAAAAAAATAAATTATTTAAATTTTTGAGCGAGCAGAAGTATGCTCAGAATTTTAAAAAATTATCGAACACGGAAACGGCAGTTTGGATAAAAAAAGAATTTACAGCTCGTGAAGCTAAAGTTAAGCCACAAGCAGTGTTAAATCTAGCCAGCATGTTTGGCAGTGATTTATGGCAACTTAATAATGAAATTGAAAAGCTAATAAATTTTAAGAAAGCGCAACTTTTGCCAGAAAGTGAAGCAGTAATTAGTGAGGAAGATGTCGAGGCCTTAAGCCGTGGTAAAATTGATGAAAATATTTTTGCGTTATCCGATGCTATTGGTAATAAAAATAAAGCGCAAGCGATAAAATTGCTAGAGCAAGAAATGGAGGCTGGTGTGGCTGAACAATATTTACTAACAATGATCATTCGCCAGTTTAAAATACTGCTGCAAGTTAAAGAGGCTATAGACGCAGGCATGAGTCAGCGCAAGATCACTAGCCAATTGCACTTTCATCCCTTCGTAGTGCAAAAATGCTCTGGTCAGGTTGGGGGTTTTTCTTCGGATTTACTAAAGAAGATTTTTAGCGATTTATTGGAGGTCGATAGAAAAATAAAAAGTGGACAAGGAGATTTTAAAGCGGCCTTGAGTTTAATGATTGCAAAAATATAGCTTTTAGATAAAACAAAAAATCACCTGTTCGGTGATTTTTCGTTTATAGTGAATCAAGGGATTATTTTTTCAGCATCGCATTCAGTTTGGTATGCAATCTTGATTTTCTACGATCGCGGTTATTCTTTTTGATAATACCTTTTTGCGCCGCTTTATCCAGAGCTTTCATAGTTTGCGCTACCAGTTCTTTGGCCTTAGAGTCTTTAGCCTCTATTGCTTTGCGGCTATTTTTGATAAGCTTTTTTAGGTTATCATTAATTTGCGTATTGCGAATTTGTCTCTTTTTGCTTTTTCTTAATTCCTTTTTTGCCGATTTTAGATTAGGCATAGTTTTATGATATTTCCATTAAAATTTAAAATAAAAACGGTGTGAGAGCCACCGACTTGATACTAACACATAACTTATTTTTTGGCAAGGGCAGTATGACGGCTATTCCAGATAAACCAAGTCAGGGAAGTCAGTATAATTATTAAGCTTACTATTTGTGGTAAACGTAAACCGAGAAAAATCGTAGTTGAGTCGACGCGTAAAATTTCAGTTGCAAATCTTAAAAGAGAGTATAAAACCAAATAAGCGAAGACGATATATCGAAAATTTAATTTTTGCTTTTTGATAATTAAGTAATGCATAAATAACAAAACAGCAAAGATAATTAGCGAACCCAAAGATTCGTATAAAAAAGTAGGATGAAAATAATTTGAGGTATAATATTCAAGAACACGATTGTTAAATTGAATAGGAACGCCCCAAGGTAACGTAGTCGGTCTGCCATACAATTCCTGATTAAAATAATTTCCCCAGCGGCCGATAGCTTGAGCTAGCGCCAATCCGGGGACTGTTATAGCTGCAAGTTGCCAGAAGTTTAGATTTTTATTTTTAGCAAAAACGTACATGACAATTACGCCGGCAATAATTGCGCCATGGATGGCCAAACCGCCATTCCATAATTTGAAAATATCTAGTTGGTGTTCAGCGTAATAAGAAAATTTCAGACAGATATGATAAATACGCGCGCCAATAACACCACCAATAATTAAGTAAAAGGCCAAATCAACAATGCCTTCCTTTTTAATTTGGTAATACTCAGCTAATTTTAAAGCGACAATTAAGGCTGCAATAATGCCCAAAACAATAAATATGCCGTACCAATAAACATGAAGCGGTCCAAATGAGATTAAAATTGGATTGGGGGTAAAATTGTGTAAAAAATTAATCATATAGTATTACTGTATCAATTTATATAAATAAATGTCAATTTAGAATGGTGAAGGCCGAGCGGTGTAATCTGCTCGGCCCGGCTTGTCTCATCGGAGATAAGCTATCCTGTCTCCTTTGAGAATCTTGTTTTTTGTTCGGCGTAGCCACCCCCTTTTTTTCCAGAAGGGAGTGGTGAGTTGGTGGCGGTGAAACTGAATGGCCAATACGATGGTGATAAATATAGCTATGAAGTATACGTTGGACCACCAGAAGTTTCGAATGAACTGATGAATGAATGATGCTTTGAGCATGATTCGTACATCATCGCACGCTAGCCAAAAAGCTAGCGCCCCCATCAATATTTCAAAAGCGATGAAAGTGGTCAGAACGATTGCTCGTTCTCTATCCTCTTGGATCTTTTTTTCATCCTTCATGACTGTTGCCTCCTTGCTGTTTTTTGTTTTTTTGGAAAGATATCATAAAAATATTATTTTGTCAATAATTTGACTAATTTTTTGTTTGTGCTACTATATTTTTAGAACATTACATTTATTAAAACCTATAAATATGTCTCCCGTTTTCGCGGGAGGTTGGGCATATTTTACCCCGTCATTCGACAGGGTGGGTGATAACTGCGTTAGTGGTTATTCGGCTTCCTCCGTAATAAGGATAACTGATGTCGTCGCGTCAAATTTAGGCTGGTAGGCTTGCCATCCGGAGCCTTGGCGTAGGATGGAGTCAGTAAAAGTGGTCTTGATCCGTTTTGCTGACGGATTTTTTTAATTCGTCAGATAAAAAACGAATCCGCCTTCGTCCTGAATGCTCGGGACTACGGCGAGACAAAGAAGGTGGCACCGCGGGTGGCAAATGCCCTCGTCCTTTTTTCCATATTTTTAGTGTGGAGAAAAAGACGAGGGTTTTTATTTTACGAAAAAATTTAAAGATCAAGGAGGTAAGAATGGGTGGCAAAACGACGACTCAGAGAAAAAACAAGCAAGAAACTAAGGAGGGGAATAAAGAAGTCTGTCCGCATTGCAACAAAGAAATAGAAACAATAAGGCCAGGTTGGGGCAGCCCGCGTAAAGAGTGCGGATGCACAAGAAGGTTTCGGATGTATTTCAACGACTAAACGACTAAGAGGAGGAATGTTTATGAAGGATCATTCCAACAGTGACCGCGACAAGGCAATCGTCAAAGCAATTGAGAGACATAGAAAAAAAGCAGGAACTAGAAAACAGCAGCGGAATAAAAGACGTGGAATGAGAAATGCCGACAGATTTAAGCCAGATGATCTCAGGGAAAAGTTAACAAGGAGAGGGCCCTGGACAGGCGTCTAGGCTCGTGTCTGCAATCGAATGGTGAGGAATAAGTAAAACTTATTCCTCACCATAAAAACAAACTTGAAATTAAGTAATTTTTAAGATAAAATAGGGTTATATGAAACAAGCAACAAACAATAAAAAAACAATATTTTCCGCCATTCAGCCAAGCGGCAATTTGCATATTGGCAATTACCTTGGCGCTATAACTCAATGGCGAGAACTGCAAGATGAGTACAATTGTATTTTTTGTGTAGTTGACTATCATGCCATAACAGTCAAACAAGATCCAGAAGTTTTAAAAAAGAAAATTATCGAAGTCGCTAAAATTTATTTAGCCGCTGGTATTGATCCAAAAAAATCAATTATTTTTCAACAGTCAGATGTGACGGAACACACGGAGTTGGCTTGGATTTTAAATACAGTAACGCGGATGTCCGATTTATATCGCATGACCCAATTTAAAGATAAAGTTGGCGACGGCAAAGAAGATAATGCCGGTGTTGGACTATTTGATTATCCGGTTTTAATGGCGTCTGATATCCTGCTTTACAATACTGACGTTGTGCCGGTTGGTGATGACCAATTGCAACATGTTGAATTAACCAGAGAATTAGCCAGGCGTTTTAATCAACAATTTGGCGAGACTTTTGTTCTTCCTGAGCCAAAAATTTTAAAAGAAGGTTCACGTATTATGGGTTTAGATGATCCGACTAAAAAAATGAGTAAAAGCGCCAAGAGCGAATATAACTATATTACTTTGACTGACGATCCTGCCAAAGCCGCGAAAAAAATTATGCGCGCCGAAACTGACTCTGGTTCCGAAATTAAATACGACGTAAAAAATAAACCAGGCATTTCCAATTTGTTAGTTATTTATTCTTTGTTAGCAAATGAAACGATAAAAAATTTAGAAAATAAATATAAGAGTAAGGGTTATGGAGATTTGAAGAAAGACTTGGCAGAGGTTGTTAAGCAGTTCTTGACGGAATTCCAGAAGAAGTATAATATGATCAGTTCGGAGGAAACAGAAGAGATATTAAAATCTGGGGCAAAAAAAGTAGAACCAATTGCTAAGACGACTTTGGGAGAAGTAAAAAATAAAATAGGAATAAAATAGTTTATTATACGAGGAGGAAAGGCATGAACAACTTGAATATCGGTACTTTGGGTTTTGTTTTGCGACCCCTTGGACTTTTTTAGAGGATTGTTTGATGGCCACGGCGATCAGTACAACGAAAGGGAGGAGCTAATAAGACAGGCCCTGAGCGGTCTGTGCTCTATTAAGCTTATCGAGTTTTTAACATCTAAGAGGCCATGTGTTGCTAGATACAGCATTAATATGTTCTTTTATTATGGCGGTGGGGTGTTATATCATGGCATGAATGATCCTTGCAAGATCATTCTAGGCGATAGCTACCAAGTTCTTCCCGGTGCAAGACTTTGGATCATGGTTGGTCCCGGAAGCATTCTTAAGGGAATCGCTATCTATCGTCAGAATTAGAAAAATTCTTTTGTTTTATCAAAGGCCTTGACGCGAAACCAAGGCCTTCAGTTATTTTAGGATTCTTTTGCGATCTAGCTTCTAATAATTTTTAACACTTCGTCTCGTTTGGCTTCCATTAATTCTTTGGTAGTTGCTTCTAAGTTTAGTCTAACTTTTGGTTCAGTATTTGAGCCACGGACATTAAACCAGAAATCAGGGTAAGTTATCGTTACGCCATCCAGTTCGTTAATTTCTGCATCATTGTACCTTTCTTTTAGTTGTGCGAAAACTCCTTCTTTATCTTCAACAACTGAATTAATCTCGCCGGAATGAAAATAGCGATAGAGCGGGCGCGTATATTCGGATACCGAATTGCCGGATTGAGAAAATTCTTCTAATAATTTTAAAATCATTATCATTGGCATTTCGAAGCAGCCGATCGGTAAATTCAGAAAAAAGTGTCCTGAAGATTCGCCGGCAAAATACGCTCCTTCTTTTAGCGCAACTTCTTTGATCAAAGAGTGGCCGACACGGGTAATAATTGGGATACCTCCGCCTTCTTTTATCATATCGGGCGTAATTTTGCCTGGCCTAATATCGTAAGCAATTTTTGCGCCTGGTTTTTCGCGTAAAAATATTTTTGATAAAATGCCGCGAATTATAGCCGGTTCGATTGTTCTTCCGGTATTGTCTATAAAGAATATTCTATCGCCATCGCCATCAACCGCTATGCCTAAGTCGGCTTTGGCGGCGATAATTTTTTCTTGCAGATCATTATTATTTTCATCTTTGAGAGGATCGGCTTCGTGATTCGGGAAATTACCGTTTAGCTCAAAATTCATTTTAATTAGTTCGCAAGGTAATTTAGCGAATAACTTCTCTAAATATTGCGCGCCCATACCGTTGGCAGTGTCAGCTACTATTTTCAATTTCTTAATTTTGTCTAAATCAGTAAATTGCAAATCGTGCCCGACTTGCTTTTCTAGAATGTCATTTCTGCTTATTACTTCGCCGATTTTTTCCACTGTGTTAAAATTTCCAGCCAGCACTTTATCGCGTAAGATATCCATTCCAGTCTCCCCGCTAATCGGCACGGCTTTAGCGCGCGTTAGCTTAAAACCATTGTATTCTTTGGGGTTGTGCGAAGCGGAGACGATAATCCCGCCATCATAATTAAAATTAGCCACCGCAAAATAAAAAGTCGGTGTTGAGGCTAGATCGATATCAACTACATTAGCGCCACCTTCTACCATGCCCTTGATTAGAAAATCTTTAAGCGATGGAGACGAGATGCGCATATCGCGCGCCACAACAAAAGTAAAATCGGTTTGGCCACTTTCCTCGCTTCTCATTTCAACGTAAGCTCGTCCAAGACGATAAGCAGTGTCTTCGTTTAAATCTTGACCGTAAATTCCGCGGATATCGTAAGCCTTAAAAATATTTGGGTTGATTCGCATATAGATTAATTATTTTTAACTTATTTTTTACAAGAGAAAATCAAATAGTGAAACCGATTGACAGTATGGCGGAAAAGAATTTTATCGTTCGCACACTTCTTCACATTTTTTATTTTTACAAGTTGCAGTTAGACACGAGACGCAACCGTATACACACTTGGAATCATACGATTGGATTAATTGCGAGATTTTTTCAGCTTCATTTTTGTTAACATATGCATAGCAGCCAAAAGGGCATTTTCCTCCCGCATCAACACAGTCCGAATCTACTTCGCAATAGTTTGCTTTTTCTATTGAGAATTTAATATTTAATTCTTTAATTTTAGGAAATGCTAAAAATATACTTACGGCAATTGCTAATATGGTAAAAATAATAATTCCAAGTGTTATTTTTTTGTTCATGCCAATAATTTAATTTGAAAATAATATAAATATTTTTAAGTTATGCGCTGTTGCGAACGGAACGAGCGATGGCATCATAACTAGTTATATGCGAACTTTGCTTTTATTATATCTCTTTTTCTTCAACTTTAGCAAACAAAAAAGCGGCAGTTTATCACCACCGCTTGTATTTCAAGTTAAGTCCTTTTGAAGAATAGCCAGAGGCCGCCAAGTCCCCAAAGAGTGGCGACGAAGCAGACGGCAAAACCGACAATCGGAATAAGGCATAGAATCCAGAGGGCAAAGACGCCTAGAATCATAGCGGTAATTAAAGAGTCTTTCTTCTTGTCCCAGAATTTTTTTACTAACTCGCGACCTAGCAAAATGGCGGCAAAGATTTTGCTGACATAAATAGCAATCATCCAAAGAGCACCCAGGATAAGTCCGAGCGGAATGCCGATCATAGTTATCATTAGAACTATGACTAAGATCGGTGTTAAAAATAGTACGGCTACGCCCCAGCCCAGCGATGGTCCGACTTTGTCAAACATTTGGTCGATAATCTTTTTAGTTTCTTCTCGCCAGACGCTAACGATCACCATGCCAACTACCAAACAAGCAAATAAAGAGACTAGTTTTATCCAACCGTAGATAGCGGCTAAAGCCTTTTGGTCTGCCGGTTTTTTTTCTGGTAGATTATGTTTAGTTTCGCCCTTGATAATTGCTCCAGCGGCGATATCCGCATTGTCAGACGACGTGTATTCTAAGAAACCGTTTATTCTGGCCTTGTCGGTCAGTGTTAACGGGCTGGTTTGCGCAGTAAAAGGTTGGCGCTCGCCTTTAACATTGCGATCTATCCAAAGTCTGGCACTGCCCTTAATTTCATCGTCAAGAATCATATTTCCGCCACCAGCCACTAAATCACCATTTATTTTTCCGCGCAGTTCGCTATTGCCAGCACCCATTATTACATCGCGTGCTACATCAGCGTTACTGCCGAAATTGACGAAACCACCGGCCGCATTTACATTCCTCCCGACTTTGTTATTAAGGTTGATAATACTGCCAGCCACGCGGACACTGCCTGACGCCGAACCATTAATATTTATATTTTGTCCTGCACAGATAATGTCGCCTTCCACTTGGCCATTGATATTCACAGTCATACCTGCACAAATTAAGTCGCCCTTGATTGTACCGTCAATGGTGATGACATTGCCTGCGGCATAAAGATTGTCGGGCACAACTTCGTCTCTGCCGACATAAACAGAGGGACTGCCTTTAACTATAGCGGCATGAACCCCGAACGGAACAAATATGGCCAAAGACAATAGAAGGGTGCTTATAACTATTGTTTTTTTCATAAATTTATGGTTAATTAGTTATACTGTTCTAATATTATGATATCATCAAAAAACACCAAAAACAAGCAACGGGCCATTGCAGAGCTGCTAAGAGCGAAGATAAAAACGCGCAATGACTTAATGTTGGTAAAGCGTAAAATTGCTAAAAAGTACGGGATTAAAATTTTTCTTAATTCCGAAATTTTGTCATACTATCAAAATCAGGTTAAAAAACAATTAAGGCAGCCTAATAATGATTTACTGAGGATTTTACGCAAACGTAGTATTAGGACTTTGTCGGGTATCGCACCGGTAGCGGTTTTAACTATGCCGTATCCTTGTCCAGGAAAGTGCACTTATTGTCCGACGGAAAAAAATGTACCGCAAAGTTATTTGTCTAATGAACCAGCGGTTATGCGCGCGATTCGTTGCGAGTTTAATCCTTACGTTCAAGTACAAGATCGTTTGCGTGCGCTAGTTAATAATGGCCACGAACCAACAAAAATTGAATTGATTGTTATTGGTGGAACATGGAGCTACCTGCCGAGAGAGTATAAATATTGGTATGTTTGGCAATGCTTTGAAGCGGCAAATGAATTTAATAAAATTCAAAAGTCAAAATTCAAAAGTCAAAATTACAACTCAAAACTAAAAATTAAAAAACTAAAGAGAGAGTTGTTAAAAGAACAGAAAAAAAATGAAAAAGCTAAATATAAGATAATAGGGATTACACTTGAAACTAGACCGGATTATATAAACGAGAAAGAATTGTGGCAAATGCGGGAATTAGGATGTACGCGTTTGGAAATTGGCGTGCAAGCTATTGATGATAAAATTTTAAAATTAAATAAACGAGGCAGCAATGTAACCGACATTACGCGGGCGACAAAATTGCTAAAAGATTTCGGTTTTAAAGTTACATATCACATCATGCCAGGACTGCCTGGTTCAACGCCAGCTAAAGACTTTAAAATGTATCAGCAGTTATTTGCTGATGAACGGTTTCAGCCAGATCAAATTAAATTTTATCCGACAGTCGTGACCAAAGGCAGTGAGCTATATAAATGGTGGAAACAAGGCGAATACAAACCGTATGCGAACAAGAGGCTGGAAGAGCTGATCATAAAATGTAAACAAGTAACGCCGGAATATGTAAGAATAATTAGATTGATACGCGACATTCCGTCAGAATCAATCATTGCTGGCAATATGATTACGAATCTACGCCAGGTTATGAAAGACCGTGGTGTGGAGTGTAGATGTATTCGCTGCCGAGAGGCGCGAGAGAAGAGGCTAAAAGTTGCAAAGTTGAAAGTTGAAAGTTACAAGGCGTCAGGCGGCGAAGAATATTTCATTAGCTATAATAGTAAAGACGGAAAAACGTTGTATGGCTTTTGCCGATTACGTTTGCCAAAAAATAATTTGTCATTTCGATCGTCACAAAGTGACGAGAGAAATCCCTTAAAGTCAGAGACAGAATCTAAGAGATCTCTCGCTTTGCTCGAGATGAAAAAAACAGCGCTGATTAGAGAACTGCATGTTTATGGTGAGCTAATGCCTGTGGGCAGCAAGAAGAAAACGCAGCATTCTGGCCTTGGCAGGAAACTATTGTCTGAAGCAGAGAAAATCGCGAAGAAGAACGGCTATAAAAAAATGGTGGTTATTTCCGGGGTCGGGGTACGAGACTATTATAGAAAATTTGGTTATGATTTAGAGAACAGTTATATGGTTAAAAAATTGTTATAATTAATTTAAATATATGGATATAAAAAATATAGTAAATTTTATTTTTGAATTAGGTCAATTAAAGCGGCAAGTACATACCGGTTGGTGGCATGCCGGTGTTAAGAATCCAGTAACCGTTGGTGAACATGTTTATCGAGCGGCGCAGATTGGTTATATTCTAGCGGTAATGGAAGGCGTTAATCCAGAACGGGTGGCGTCGATATTAGTAATGCACGATAACCCGGAAACGCGGACTGGTGATTTTAACAAAGTAGTTTCCAGGTATTATGATAAAGTAGAGGGTGAAAGAAAGGTGCTCGATGATCAGCTGGAATTGTTAGGGGAAGAGGTAAAAAACAAATGGCAAGGTTATTTTGACGAGATAGAAGAGAGAAAAACTCAAGAAGGAGTTGTTGCTAAAGATTCTGATTGGCTGGAAGTTGCTTTTCAGGCTAAAGAATATTACGATCAAGGTTATCGCTCCGCGCAGAATTGGATTAATAATGTAGAGGAAGCTTTAGAAACAGAATCAGCTAAAAGCATTCTAGCGGAAATGAAGCAGACAGAATTTACTGATTGGTGGGCAGATCTAAAAAAGATGACGTATAAAAAATTAGGATAAAGAGGAAGGGAGTGCCACCTTGAGAAAGAGGATCCTTAAGCTTTTAGCATTGGTTGTGTTGGCGATCTTCTGGCTGCTATTTGGCAAGAGGGAAAAAACAGACGACGTGTATTTATGAAAGGAGAGGGAACAGCACGTCCCAATTTTTTATTGTAAGAGGAGAGGAGACAGCAAGTTGGTCTCTTCTTTTGTTTTTGACAAAACGTATTTTTGAGCATAAAATATAGGTATAGCGAGATGATAAATCTCGCTTTTAAAATCCGCCTATGACTTATTAGTTGCACCAAAATTTTATAATATCTGTCGCGAAGCGACACATTTTGAATTAAATTTTAAACATATGTTAAACTATAAAAATTTAGCGGATCAGGATGAAGAGGTCATGGTGGCGATAAAGAGGGAAATGACCAGGCAAACGGAAGAAATGGAAATGATCGCCTCGGAAAATTATGTTTCTAAAGCAGTGCTGGAAGCCATGGGAACGGTGCTAACTAATAAATATAGTGAAGGCTATCCGGGACATAGATATTACGGGGGCAACACTTGTATTGATGAAGTCGAAAACATTGCTATTGAACGCGCTAAAAAACTATTTTCCGCTGATCACGTTAATGTTCAGCCGCTTTCCGGTTCGCCAGCTAATGCGGCTGTTTATTTTGCTTTTTTAAAACCAGGCGATAAAGTTTTAGGTCTAAAGCTGGATCATGGCGGTCATTTGTCGCATGGTCATCCGGTAAATTTTTCCGGCATTCTTTATAACTTTGTTCAATATGAAGTTGATGAAACTACCGGTAAAATAGATATGAAAAAAGTCAGAGAAGTAGCCTTGCGCGAGAAACCGAAGATGATTGTAGCGGGATATAGCGCTTATTCGCGGGAAATTGAATGGATGAAATTTAAAGAAATCGCTGATGAAGTGGGCGCTTATACTTTTGCCGATATTGCTCATACAGCCGGGTTAATTGCTGCTGGTGAGATGGATAATCCTGTGCCAATTTTTGACGTAGTTTCTACCACCACTCATAAAACACTGCGCGGACCGAGAGGAGCAATGATAATGTGCAAAGAACAATACGCCAAATTGATCGATAAAGCGGTTTTTCCGGGCATGCAGGGCGGACCGCATGACCATATTAATGCTGCTAAAGCCGTAGCTTTTGGCGAAGCGTTGCAACCTGAGTTTAAAGAGTATATTAAACAGGTAAAAAAGAACGCAGCCACTTTGTCAGACGAAATGGTAAAAATGGGATATAGAGTTATATCTGGCGGTACTGACAACCACTTGATAGTAGTTGATATGACGAGCAAAGGATTGTCAGGTAAAGAGGCGGAGGCGGTTTTGGATCGAGTTGGTATTTCAGTCAGTCGCTCTACTGTACCGAACGATCCGAATCCGCCGCTTAATCCATCTGGCGTTCGTTTCGGAACACCAGCCATAACCACGCGCGGTATGAAAGAGGATGAAATTAAAAAGATTGCTACTTGGATTAATAGTGCAATTGATCATAGAGAAGAAATTGAGCTGCTGGAAAAAATAAAAGAAGATGTAAAGTTAATGTGCTTGGCATTCCCAATTCCTAGTATTTAATTCAATCTCAACTATATTAAATGGTGATAAATAGCAGTGGATTATCCTTGATTAATGATAAAAATGATTTTTTGAAATTGGCGGCAGCGTTGTCAATGATTGTTGACCACGTTGGCTTGGTTTTTTTTCCGCAAATAATGCCCTTACGTATTATTGGAAGGATCGCTTTTCCTATTTTTGCGGCTGGTATAGCCGACGGCTATCGACACACTTCCAATCTAAAGATGTACTTTTATCGATTATTATTTTTTGGTGCTATATCACAAATTCCTTTTATGATACTTTTTGGCAAGAATGAATTAAATATTATATTTTCTCTTTTGCTATCTCTCTTGTTCATCTTCGCTTGTGATAAAAGGAAGTATTGGCTGGCTTTGCTAATTATTATTTTTGCTTATTTTATAAAATGCGATTACGGACTTTATGGGATTATAATGACAAGTCTTTTTTATTTTTTTAGATCGCAAAAATTACTTTTGGTAGTTTGTCTAGCAGCGCTTTCTTTATTGGCGTATAAAGTTAGTGATCAAATTTTATTACTTTTTTCATTTTTAGGATTTATACCAGCAATATATTTTCAGCAACAGCTGATTAAAATTAAATTGCCAAAACATTTTTTTTATTGGTTTTATCCTTTGCATTTGATTGCCCTAATTTTTATTAAGTATTTTATTGCTTTATGGCCCAAATAATAAATGGTCAGGTTTTAGCCGAAAAAATAAAAGACGAGGTAGCGAAAGAAATTTATGATTTGAAGGGCGAACGACCCAGTTTGGCTATTATTTTGATTGGCGACAGAGAAGACTCTGTTTTGTATGTTAATTTGAAAGAAAAGGAGGCAAAAAAGGTAGGCATAGATACCCATATTTATAAATGTCCAGAAAATATTTCTGAACGAGAAATTTACGACACCATAGAATTTCTTAATAAAGACGATAGTGTTGATGCTGTTTTGATTCAGCTGCCCCTACCAGAAGGATTTGATACAGACGGTATAATTAGAGCCATTGACCCTGTTAAAGACGTTGATCGTTTTCATCCGGAAAATGTTAAAAAATTATTTGCCAGTTGCAACAACAAAGAGGTAGTTCCGCCGCTGATTGCCGTGATTTTAGAAATTTTACAAAGCATTGATTATGATATGCGAGGTAAAAATATTTGCGCAATTATTAATTCAGAAATTTTTGGGCGCAGTGTTAAAAAAGTCTTGGAGTGCATGGGTGGTAGAGTCCAAATAGCCAAGTCCAGCGATATCAATTTAGTGGAGAAAACTGCTAAGGCCGACCTTCTAATTTCAGCCGTTGGCAAAGCAAAGCTTGTAAGTTCCGACATTATTAAGAAAGACGCTGTCATAATTGATATTGGCATAACTAGGGACGGTGATAAGGTCTGCGGCGATGTTGATTTTGAAGACGTTAAAAACAAGGCTAGCTTCATTACCCCCGTGCCTGGTGGAGTGGGTCCAATGACGATTGCTATGTTGTTTAAAAATACCTTAGATTTATATAAAAAAAAGCATAAATAAAGAATATGGCAGACAAAAACTTAGTAGCTTATTGCGGGCTTTATTGCGGAGCTTGTAAAAAATTTATAAACAAAAAATGCGCTGGTTGCAAAGAAAATGTAAAAGCAACTTGGTGCAAGATCAGAACTTGCTGTATCGAAAATAAATATAGTAGCTGTGCTGATTGCGCTACTTATAAAGTCGCTAATGATTGTAAAAAATTTAACAATCCAATCAGTAAATTATTTTCTCTAATTTTTAAATCAGACAGAAATGCTTCTATTGCCAGGATAAAAGAAACTGGAACCGAGCAGTACGCAATTGAAATGGCAAAGAAAAACGTGATGTCTATTAAAAAATAGTTTGTTGTTAGAAAAAACGAACAGAAGCCCTGCGGTTAGCAGGGTTTTTGACTGGAGCGGGCAGGTTTGTTAAGCTGAAAATAGTTTTATGGAAAGTAAAAAGCAACAATTAAAAACAATATTAAAAAAGCATTACGGTTATGAAAGTTTTCGCCTAGGTCAAGATCAGGCGATCGATAATGTTTTAGTCGGTAAGTCAACAGTAGTCATTATGCCAACTGGCGGCGGAAAATCGCTTTGCTATCAATTGCCGGCTTTAATTTTAGATGGCGTGACTATTGTAGTGTCGCCATTAATATCTTTAATGAAAGATCAAGTTGATAGTTTATCTCGTGTCGGCATACCAGCAATTTTTATTAATTCTTCCATCTCCGCAGCCGAAACTGCTAATCGTTTAGACGGTGTTAAAGCTGGCAAATACAAATTATTGTATATAGCGCCAGAGAGATTTTATAGTTTAGATTTTTTAAACGCGCTTAATGATATTAAGGTTAGTTTGTTTGCGATTGACGAGGCTCACTGTATTAGTCAATGGGGACATGACTTCCGTCCTAGCTATTTAAAATTACGTTCAGCTATTGCTCAAGTTGGCAATCCACCAGTTATCGCTTTAACAGCTACGGCCACACCAGAGGTGCGTGAAGATATAATTAAACAATTAGACCTAAATAATCCGGAGCTAGTAATTACCGGTTTTGCCAGGAATAATTTACAATTTGGTGTCATTCACGCCAATGAGACCAAAAAACCGCAATTTGTACTTGATGCAATTTCCAGCGCACCAGATGATCATGGTATTATTTACGTTGGCACTCGAGCTCGAGCTGATAATTTATTACAGGTACTTTTAGAGAATGATATTGAAGCGGTTAGCTATCACGCTGGCATTGAAGCTGAAGAAAGAAAATGGATTCAAGATAATTTTATACACGGCAAAGTTAAAGTTATTGTAGCCACCAATGCATTTGGCTTAGGCATAGATAAAGCCAACGTCCGTTATGTCATTCATTATGATATGCCGGGTACAATCGAGGCTTATTATCAAGAGGCGGGTCGGGCAGGACGTGATGGCAAACCAAGTTTTTGTTTATTGCTCTACAATTCGCGCGACCGGCATTTACAAGAGTTTTTTATTAAAGGCGACAATCCGCCCCCGGAAATTATTTTAGAAATTTATAATACTTTGTTAAATTATGAGTCGGATATTGTACAAATTACTTATGCCGAACTGGCCGCCATTTTATCCGACAACTTGCCGGAGATGGCTGTCGGTACTAGCTTAAAGATGTTGGAAAAAGAAGGTCTGATCGCTCGTTCTCATGAAAAAAAAGGTAGCGCCTATCTAAAATTGCAAAAAGATTTTGCTGATGTAATAACAGAATTGCAGAAACGTTCTAAAAAAAGTTTAGACCTGTTACATAAACTCTACTCTCGGTTTAGTTCTGAGCTAGAAAATGGTTGGCAAGCTAATTTAGAAGAGGTGGCCGAAATTTTAGAAATAAAAAAAGAATCGTTGATGCGTTTAATTAGATCAATGGCTGAAAAAGGCTTAATGGAATATAAACCGCCCTTTAAAGGAACGGAAATCAGAATTTTAAAAAGATTGGATTTAAGCGAAGTGGATATAGATTTTAGGGCTTTGAAGGAAAAATTGGCGCACGCCTATCACAAACTTGATAAAATGGAAAATTATGTTTATCACACCGGTTGTCGCCAGCAATATATTTTAGAATATTTTGGCGATCGTGAAACTAAAAATTGCGGTAAGTGCGATGTTTGTTTAACTGGCGACGCTATCCGCGCCAAAGAAGAGAGTAAAAAAGATTTTTATCGAGACGATCGACGTTATTATAGACGCAAAGAAGAAAAGGAATTTGTCGTAAAAGAGTCAGATAAAAAATCTGGGCTTAATACAAAGTTAACGCAATTGGAAACCTTTGAATTGTATAGCAGGGGACTGTCTATAAATAAAATTGCTAAAGAACGGAAGCTAGACGAAGAAACGATTATTGAGCATCTACAATTTTTAATAAAAACAAAATTGATTAAGGATAATATCGAAAAGATAAAAAAGCAGCGCTAGCATTGACAATAGTTGAATTTGTCGTAAAATATTGGCAATATGAACAAACAAACGCAAAAAGAACTGCTAGATATTGTTAAAAAAAATTACGAAGAAATTGCTGAGCAATTTAACGAAACCAGGAAAAAACACCTTTGGCCAGAATTGGTTGAATTGGTTAAAAACGTTAAAAACGGCGAAAGTTTACTGGACGTCGGCTGCGGCAACGGGCGCTTGTTAGAGGCTTTGCAAGATAGACAAATAAAATATCTAGGCGTTGATAATAGTGAGAAATTGATTGAATTGGCAAAAGTTAAATATCCCAACTCAAAATTTACTGTTGGTGATATTTTGGAGCTGAGCCAGGTTCCGGAGATAAATTTTGATTATGTTTTTTGCATAGCTGTATTACAGCACGTTCCTAGTCGAAAGTTGCAGATTGACGCAGTTAGGCAGCTGAAAAATAAAGTGGGCGATAACGGCAAGGTCATAGTTTCTGTTTGGAATTTATGGTCTCAACCAAAACATCGTAAATTAATTATTAAGTTCTTTCTGCTTAAATTAATCAAAAAGAATAAGATGGAGCTGGGCGATATTTTGTTCGACTGGAAAAACGCGCAGGGCATGATTGTCAGTAAACGTTATTACCACGCTTTTAATAAGTGGGAGCTGAAGAAAGTTTGTCAGCAGGCAGGATTTAAAGTAGAAAAAATTTACAGCGATTCATATAATTATTATGCGATACTACATAAATAGTTTTTATTGTCATTCCGACCGCAGGGAGAAATAGCTTGAAGTTGGCTTTGTAGTTTAAGAGATTTCTCGCTCCATTAAATTTCACTCGAAATGATAAATTAATATGAATATTCCCCAAGAACAATTTGAAAAAATAGTAGAAGAGGCATTAGATAATTTGCCGAATAAATTCAAAGAAAAGATGCATAACGTTGCTATTGTTATCGCTGATTTTCCGACGAGCGAGCAGCTGGGTAAGACTAAAAAGTATAATAAATATTCCCTGCTAGGTTTATACGAGGGCGTGATACAATCTCGCCGTCTTAATTTTGGAGTCGTTTTGCCCGATAAAATTACGATTTTTCGTGTACCATTGATGCAAACTAGTAGCAATACAGAAGATTGTAAAAAGAATATTATTGATACGGTAAAACATGAGATCGCCCATCATTTTGGTTCAGACGAAAAAGGCGCCAGAAAAGCCGCCAAACATCAGGCTTGATTTTTCTATCAAGTTATGTTAGTATCAAAATGAACTCCGTAGGGAGTTTTTTGTAATAAATGCGCTCATAGCTCAGCTGGTAGAGCAGCTCCCTCTTAAGGAGACGGTCGAGGGTTCGAATCCCCCTGGGCGCACTATTTAATATTAGGATTGTGGGGATTATTGAGAGCTTTGAGATTCTTAGGATAATGTTGAATGATAGTAATCCTAAAAATCCCAATAATCTTGATTATCTCAAAAATCATAAATAAAAAATGGCTGGGTAGCTCAGTTGGTTAGAGCGTAGCACTCATAACGCTAAGGTCGAGAGTTCAAACCTCTCCCCAGCTACTATTCTACACTAAAGCTCCGGACGGCAGGCAAAAAGAATAAGTTATCTAATTTCGGCTTGCTCTACGAAGCTTTAGCGAAGTAGAGCTCCTGTGGTGAAATGGATATCACACTTGGCTTCGGACCAAGGATTGTGGGTTCGAATCCTGCCGGGAGCACAAAACAAAAAACTGGATTAGAAAATCCAGTTTTTTGTGTATAAGATAAATTGTTGTTAAATTTATAGTTTGCCTTTCAAAGCGTCTTTTAAGGTCTTGCCGGTTTTAAACTTCGCAACAGTAACTTCTGGAATCTGAATTCTTTCCGATGGTTTCTGCGGATTGACGCCACCGCGCGAATGTCTTTTTCTGGCTAAAAATGTACCGAAACCGGTAATGGTGACTTCGCGTTCAGCTTTGAGTTCGTCGATGATGATTTTTACTAAGCCGTCAAGCATATTTTCTGCGTCTCTTTTAGAAACAGCTGCTGCGGCTGCCAATTTTTCGATAAGAGTTGCTTTGTTCATATGTTTGTAATTATTAATTTATATTAATTTTTTCAATAATTTGTTTTATAGCTTCGGTTTTAGCAGTCTTAGGATTTATTGTTAGTAGTACGCTGCAAAAAATTGACTCTCCTTTTTCTGGAATTTTTTTCTGGTAAGAAATCTGGGTTAAAAATTCCTTGATAATAAATTCCTTATCAACGCCGATACAATTTTCGTTGCTGCCCACCATGCCGACGTCAGAAACAAAAGCGGTTCCTTTTCTAGAAATCTGTGCGTCGGCAGTCGGTATGTGGGTATGAGTTCCGAGAACGGCGCTAACACGTCCGTCAACGTAATGTTTAAAAGCAACTTTTTCCGAAGTAGCTTCAGCGTGTATATCAATAATTATAGCAGATGGCTTATTTTCTGGCAAGAAATTATTAGCTAATATTTCATCTATTTTTCTAAAAGGGCAATCATAATTCATTTTCATAAAAACTCTGCCCAGCAAATTGATTATTAATATATTATATTCATTCGTATTGACCATAGCCCAGCCTTTTCCCGGAGTGTCTGGTGGGAAATTAGCCGCTCTGATAATTGGTTGGTTTTTATAAAGTTCCATTTGATTGGCGTCAAAAGCATGGTCGCCGTTAGTAAAAAAGTCAACACCCGCTTCTCGAGCTTCTTTTAAAGTGCTCTCGGTTACGCCTTTGCCATGCGCCAAATTATCAGCATTTGCAACTACCAAATCAATTTTATATTTACTTTTCAACTTGCCGACAGTTCTTTTGAGGGTGATCCGGCCCATTTTACCAAAAACATCGCCGATAAATAGTATTTTAAGCATACTTTGAGTTTATTTAATGTTAGCTCCATTTTAGCAATTATAAATATTTAAGTCAAAGCGGTAAAAATTTTTAATTTTGTAATTTTTAATTTTTAAACAAGATTAAAATTTTTAATGTTTTAAAATTAAGCATTAGAAATTATTTAAAATTTAAAAATTGGAAATTATAAATTTGTTTATACAAAAAAACCACTAAACTTTGAATAAGTAGAATGGTTTTTTGTATAAGAAATTTATGTAGTATTATCTAGCGTATTCAGTCACGCGCATTTCACGAATTACATTAACTTTAATTTCACCTGGATATTTTAATTCCCGTTCAATCTTTTTGGCGATATCGCGAGCTAAGTTATGGGCAGCTAAGTCATCTACTTGATCGGGCATAACAAAGACTCGAACTTCGCGACCGGCTTGAATGGCATAAGTTTTATCAACACCTTCAAAACCAGTAGCTATATTTTCCAATTCTTCTAAGCGTTGCAAGTATCGTTCGTATGTGTCATGACGAGCTCCTGGTCGGGCAGCCGAAATAGCATCAGCTACTTTAACAATAATTGAAATTAAGCCTCGAGGTCTGTCATCGTGATGAGTCTCAATCGGATCAATTATTTCTTGTGGTAAATTGAACTTTTTAGCAATGTCACGACCGATTTCTGGATGTGTGCCCTGGACTTCGTGGTCAACGGCTTTACCGATATCGTGTAGTAAGCCCGCTTTTTTAGCAACAGTAACATCCATACCTAATTCTTCAGCTAGAAGCGCTGAAAGATGAGCAACCTCTAACGAGTGTCTTAAAGCATTTTGACCGTAACTAGTTCTGTACTTTAAGCGGCCGATAATTTGTACTAATTTAGGATCGAAGCCGGCAACGCCAACTTCATACATCGCTTCCTCACCAGCTTTTTTAATGTCCAAAGCTAATTCTTTTTTAGATTCCTCGATAGCTTCTTCAATCTTAGTTGGATGAATGCGGCCATCAAGAATTAACCTTTCTAAAGTTTTTTTAGCGATATGGCGACGGATAGGCGAGAAGCCGGAAATGGTTATGACATTTGGCGTATCATCAACGATAATTTCCGTGCCAGTTAGTTGTTCAATAACTTTTATATTTCTGCCTTCACGGCCGATAATCCTGCCTTTCATTTCATCGCCAGGCAGGTCAACTACGGTAGTCGTAATTTCAGTCGTGTAATTAGATACTAGCCGCTGCATAGTGCTAGCCAGGATATCTCGTGATTTTTCTTCTAAACTGTCAGTCGCTTCGTCTTCTAATTTTTTAATGCGAGACAGAAGATCGTCCTTCATCTGTGATTCCAAATTTTTGAACATCACTTCTTTGGCCTCGTCTTTGCTCAGCCCTGAAATTTTTTCCAGTTTAGCCAGTTGCTCTTCTTTTATTTTTTGGACTTTTTCTTTTACCTCTTCTACTTTGTTGATTTTGTCATAAAGAGATTGTTGCTTGTCCTGCAATTCTAGAATTTTTTGCGAGAAAGTTGTTTCTCTTTTTTCTAATCTGGATTGGAGGCTATTAAGTTCTTGGCGTCTTTTCTTTTCCTCGTCTTTAGCTTCTTCAATAATTTTTAACGCTTTTTCCTGGGCGCTCAAAATGATTTCGTTCTGCTTATTTTTGACATCTGCTAAAATCTTTTCCGCCTTTTGTTCGGCTGAAATGATTTTACGCGACATTCTTAATTTGCGCAGCCAGTAGCCAACAAAAAAACCACCTATGACCAGAAGAATTCCATAAATAATGAATTCCATAAATATTCTGGCTCTATCGTTAGGAGGTTTAAGCTTTGCTTACCAGTAAATTTTCAATAATCTTAAATCGCCAAATTAAATTTTGGCTGGGCTAGAATCAATTTTAATAAATCGATTGAGGTATTTGGTTGTCTGCAAAAAGTTATAATTAAGTTTCACAGTTTTCCCTAAGATTAAAGTAAATTTATGCTATGCCAACAGTTTTTTCCTAACGACAGAATAATTATTAATTATTTTTTTCATCCTTGCGGATTACAAAAATAATCCTAACACGGTTTGATGGTTTTGGCAAGTATTATAAAACGGCCAAGAACGGCCGTTTTGTAATTTAATTATTTTTTTATTTAACAATTATTTTATCAATAATTCCATATTTTTTAGCTTCTTCCGGGGACATAAAACGGTCGCGATCAGTGTCTTTTTCAATATCTGTAATTTTTTGTCCTGTATGTTTGGCTAGTATTTTATTTAATTTATCTTTGATTTTTAAGATATGTTCAGCTCGTATTTTAACGTCAGTGGCCTGGCCCTCAGCTCCACCCATAACTTGATGAATTAAGATTTCGCTATTGGGTAGGGCAAAACGTTTACCTGGCGCACCAGCGGCTAAAAGCACTGCACCCATTGAGGCGGCCATGCCGACGCAAATTGTACAAACATCGCTTTTGACATATTGCATCGTATCGTAGATAGCCATGCCAGCAGAAACCGATCCGCCCGGCGTATTGATATAGAATTTTATATCTTTGTTCTTGTTCTCCGCATCTAAAAATAAAAATTGAGCGATGACAATATTGGCAACATGGTCATCAATCGGCTCACCTAAAAAGATAATGCGATCTTTCAGAAGGCGAGAGTATATGTCATAGGCCCGTTCTACTTGGCCCGATTTTTCAATGACCGTAGGTATTAAAGGCATATATTTGGGTTTTATAATTAGTTTGTTATTTGATAATTTTAGATATTTTTTGAGACGTTGTCAATTCAAAATAATTTTTAATTTCTAATTTTAAATTTTTAATGAATAATTTAATGATTTAATTTTTAAACATTCAAAAATTAAAAATTCATTCAAAATTTGAGATCAATCATTAAAAATTGTTTTTTAGTTATATTATTTTCCACTTGTCGTCTCTTCTTGTTAATTGTCCGTTTATTTTAAATCCGGCTGCCTTAACATGACCACCGCCACCTAAAATTCTGGCTAGTTTTGACACATCTAGATTCGATTGAGTGGCGCGCAGACTGCCTTTAATTTCGTTGTCTGACAATTCCTGTAAAACCAAAATAGCTTTGACGTCATGCAAGTTGCTAATGAAGTTAGAAAGACTCTCCAATTCTTCATCACTAACATTATTCTTTTCTATATCGTCTTTGGTGACAACGGTTATCGCGATATTGTATTTTTTATTGACAATTAAGTTGCTTAAAGTATGGCCCCAGAGACGCATGGCGCCAAGACTTTTATTGCGCTGGGTGCTTTCTATTATTTGTGGGAATTTAGCGCCGTAAAGTAGCATTTCCGAAGCGATGCTAATAGCGCGGTCAGAAGTGACCGGAAAGAGAAAATTACCGGTATCGGTAAGTAGACCGGTTAAAATACAATTTGCATAGTTTTTATTAATAGCAATTTCATTAGTTTTTAAAAAATGATAAAGCACTTCCGTGGTTGAAGCTAGTTCCGGATAGCGGTTAGAGATGTCGGCGTAGTCGTCAATTAGCGGATGGTGGTCGAATTCAATAATAAATTGATCGGTGCGGTGACTGCTTATTTCTTTTACTAATCCGGTTCTAGCCAAAGAACCGCAGTCAAGGGCGACAATTAAATCAAAGTCATCAAAATTTATTTGCCCTTTATCGTTAGTGATTTTTTCGGTATGAGGTAAATAAAAATAAGAACGAGGAATAACGTCTTGCGAATAAGCTAAAAAAATTTTTTGTTTATTTTCTAAGAGTTCAATTAGAATGCAAAGCGAAGAAATGGCATCGCCGTCAGGACGTCCATGGATTGTTAATAGAGTATTTTTAGCATCTAAAATTTTTTGGTAAGTTTGTTTAAATTTAGCCTCACCTATCATATTGTTCATCGTTGCGCCTAGCCTCTCTGACGGCTCTATCAATTTCTATGGCGTTTCTTTCCAAGCTGTCTATTTCCCAATAAAATCTGGGGATGAATTTTATTTTGATCTTCTTGTTTAGTTCTCGAGCCAATTGCCCGCTTATTTTTTTTAATTGTTCTAGGGCCGTGCCGGCCAGTCCTTCCGGCAGGACGGAGATACCGATAGTGGCATTTTTTAAATCAGCACCGCACTTAACATAGGTAATAGTAACCATCCCATTCTCTAGCGGCACTTCTCTAGCTAGCAAGTTAGATAATTCGGAGCGCAATAGTTCATTTATTTGTTCTAAGCGATGAGACATATATTAAAAGTTCAAAATTTAAAAATCAAAAATCAAAATTAATTATTTTATTTCCACCTCTTTATAAACCTTAAGAATATCCCCAGCTTTAATGATCGGGTCACCTTCGTATTGTAGACCGCATTCTTGGTTTTCGTCAGCTACGCTTACGTCTTGTTTGCCTGACTGGAGGCGCACGATTTTGCCTGCAGCTACGACTGCCTTGTTTTGTAATATTTCAGCGGAAGCATTATTCTCTACTTTTCCATTTATGACCTTGCCGCCAATGATTTGATTATTTTTTTCAGTACGGAAAACCGCCAAAACTTTTAATTCTCCCAAGTCAACCCTTTTGTAAACAGGGCTAGTCATTTTTTTAATTTGCTCTTTAATGTCGTTAATTAAATCGTAAATAATATTGTAAATTTTAACCTCAATATTTTTTTCGCGAATTAGCTCCTGGATATTCGGCGCCACTTTTACATTAAAGCCTAAAATTGAGCTTTTAGCAGCTTCAGCTCGTTTTATATCGCCGTCAGAGATGTTACCTAAGCCTTTATGGATTATTTTAACTTTTACTTCTTTAGAATTTAATTTCATTAAAGACTCTTCAATCGCTTCAGCTGAGCCCAAAACATCGCTCTTGATAATAACGTTAATTTTTTTGACATTCTCGTCGCCGTCGGAAACGCTGGCGGATTGATTTGTTATGCCTGCCGCAGCAGAATTTTTAACATTCTTAAATTTAATTTTTTCTCCCTCACCGACCTCAATGACATCGCCAACTTCCGGCATGGCTTTAAGTCCGATAATTTGTACCGGTGTTGCTGGTTTGGCGTCATTGATATTGCTGCCGCGATAATCTTTTAGATTACGGACACGACCGATATTGATATTATTAAACATTAACTGATCGCCAATCTTTAAAGTGCCGTTTTGGACTAAAATAGTAGCCACTGGACCGGAACCTTTATCAATATGCGACTCAATTATTGTGCCCACAGCTGAAGCGCTTGGGTTAGCTTTAATATTTTCTATTTCCGCCTCGGCAATTAAAAGAACCATATCAAGGAGATCGTCGATGCCAGTACCATCTTTAGCCGAAATCGGAGCGCAGATAGTCTTTCCGCCCCAATCTTCTGGCATAATTTTTAGCTGATTTGAAAGTTCTTGCTTAGTTTTTTCTATATTAGCTTCCGGTTTATCGATTTTGTTAATAGCGACGATAAATGGAATTTGCGCGGCTTCAATAATGCGAAAAGCTTCAACGGTTTGCGGTTTTACTCCGTCGTCCGCGGCCACTACCAAGATAGCAATGTCAGCAATCTTGGCACCGCGACTGCGCATGGCAGTAAAAGCTTCGTGTCCCGGAGTGTCAATAAAAGTAATAACTTGGTCTTTCTTTTTAGCTTGGTAGGCGCCGATGTGTTGAGTGATGCCGCCAGCTTCACCATCAATAACATGAGCGGCACGAATAGTATCTAACAGCTTTGTTTTGCCGTGATCAACGTGTCCCATAACGACAATAACAGGTGGTCGTGATTGCATCTTATCTTTGTCTTCAGCGGAGAGTATATCTTTTAATTTATTGGTCTCCTTCTTTTCTTCCATCTCGTCTGCTTGCTGCTGTTTAACCTCTACGCCTAGTTCCGAACCGACTAGCCAAGCCGTGTCATAATCTATCTTTTCATTTAAAGAAATAAAGATTCCATTTTTCATCAGTACGGATAAAATGGAGTTGACTGATAGGCCGGATGAAGCGGCCAAATCCCTGACGTTTATGTAATTAGCAATTGTAATAATTTTTTTTGTTGTCTCTACGTTGTCTTTCGTTTGTGCCTTGTCTTTTTCAGCTTCAGCCGATTTTTTTTGTTGAATCTCCTGCTTTAATCGCGGCCAGTCTCTAATTATTTTATTAGCTACGCTACCGTTAATTTTTATAGCCTTTTGTCCAATATCAAACCCTAGTTGCGGCAGATAATCGTGCAACTCTTGCGGAGTGATTTTTAAAATTCTGGCTAATTCCGTGATGTTCATGGCTTTTATTAACAAAAAGACAGCTTAACTGTCTTGATTTTTATTTAACTTTACAATAATATCTATAATAAGTCAATATTTAGAGAAATCTTGGAGGCTGTATTGGGTCGTTTTTGTGACGAATTTTGCTAGAGTAGAAAATTTTATAATTTCTAATTTTCTAATTTTTAAATAATTTTTAATAAATTAAGTCATTGTTTTAAAATTTAAAATCAAATTATATATGGCGAGTCAAGGATTTATTGTGATAAATAAAACAGTTGGGCCCACTTCTCACGATATAGTTAATCAGTTAAGACGAATAACTGGCATTAAAAAAATTGGGCATGCTGGCACGTTGGATCCCTTTGCTGAAGGAGTTTTGATTGTGGCAATAGGACGTGAGGCTACGAAAGAGATGGGTAAATTTGCTAAGCTTGATAAAGAATATATAGCAACATTACGTCTAGGTTTTACATCTGATACATTTGATTGTACCGGAAGAATGTCAAGCTGGCCGCAAACCATTAAAAAAATTGGTGTTGATGAAGTAAAAAATGTTCTACAGCAATTTGTTGGCGAGCAAGATCAGCTGCCGCCGATGTTTAGCGCTAAAAAAGTGAATGGTAAAAAACTTTATGAATTAGCCAGGAAGGGCAAGGTGGTAGAAAGAAAGTTGTCGCGAATTAACATCTATGATATTGAACTCCTAAAATATGATTGGCCGATTTTAGAAATAAAAATAGCATGTTCTACCGGGACCTATATTAGAGCCTTGGCTAATGATATTGGGGAGCGGTTGAATTGTGGCTCGTATTTAGAAAAATTAAAAAGAATAAGTGTCGGCCCATATAACATTGCCGCGGCAGTGGATGTTAAAAATTTAAGCGCCACTAATTGGCAAGATTTTTCTTTTTGATATTCGCCAGCCTTATTTTTAGCGCGATTAAATTATATAAGAATTTAAAACTGTCTTTGAACATATTTACCTTGCTTTCCCTCTCATCATATCTGTTTTCCGACCAGTTTACCGGAATTTCTTTGATTTTATAACCGAATATTTTTGTAAAAATTATTAGTTCGGTATCAAAAAACCACTTAGTGTCTTTTATATACGGCGCGATTTTTTTAAAAACTTCAGCTTTGACAGCTTTAAAACCGCATTGCATATCGGAAAAATTGTGTTTTAAAATAACGCGGGATAAAAAATTGTAACTTTGCGAGCTAAGCTCCCTAATAAAAGATCTTTTAATTTTTGACTCCGGCATTAAGCGCGAGCCGACAAGCAAATCAAAAGTTTTATTAATAATAGGCTGGATTAGCCTCGGAATTTCGTCCAAGGATACGGCCAAATCAATATCCATGTAAACAACTATATCAGCCGGACTTTTTAGCCAATACGTTTTAAGGGCCTGACCCCTGCCGGGGGTTTTTATATTGATAAAATTAATTTTATCAGAATTTTCCGCTTTTAATTTTTCGCCAATAGTTGAAGAGCTGTCTGAAGAGCCGTTAGATACGATAGTAATTTTCCAATCAAAATTAAATTGTTGCGCCGAGCAATAGTTAAGTAATTTTAAAACATTTTTTTCTAAAATTTTTTCTTCATTATAAATCGGCAGGCAGAAATCGACTTTCATTTAGTTTAAATTAATTTTAGCCTTCTCTTCGCTGAAAATGTTTATAGTCGTTATTTTTGATTTAGCTATAAAAAATTGTATTATAGTAAAAATAACCCCGATGCCGTATTCACAACTGCGTTTAAAATTTATAGATGACGATTCCGGTTCGTATTTTGTCGGGCAGCTTATTTCACCGATTTTAAAATTAAAAAATATAATTTGCATCAGCATCTGATTGTCAAACACAAAATCATCAGAATTATTGTTTAGAGGGATTGAAGTCAGGACTTTTCTGGAAAAGGCGCGGTAGCCAGTATGATATTCTGATAATTTTTTACCGGTGGCTAAATTTTGGATGAAAGTCAGGATTCTATTTAGATAATATTTATATCTGGGCATCCCGCCTTTAACCGACTCGCCTCCCAATATTCTTGAGCCGAGAGCCACGTCATAAACACCCGAAGCTATCATTGAACTTAAAGCTGTAATTAAGCGCGGGTCGTATTGATAATCGGGGTGTAGCATAACTACAATATCAGCGCCCAGTTTAAGGGCCTCTTGATAGCAAGTTTTTTGATTGCCGCCATAGCCTTTATTTTTTTCGTGTATAAAGGTTTTGATGTTCAATTTTTCGGCTTGCTTGACAGTTTCATCAGAGCTTCGATCGTCAACTAAAATGATATCGTCAACAATATCTCGCGGTATTTGTTCGTAAGTTTTTTTAAGAGTTTTGGCCGCATTGTAAGCAGGCATAACGACTATGATTTTTTTTCCGTTTAGCATATTTATTGTGGTTGGTTTTTTTTATAAACCATTACATCATTGCTGGTATAAGCTAAATAATAGTTCTCTTTAATAAAATTGTCTACCGGATTGTCAATGTTATAGCCATATTTTTTGACTAATTGGTAATTTAAAATTGCGCAAGCTGGAGTGTTTATTTCTAATTTTTCTTTAGCGTCGGTAAATTGGTCGTCGGTGTGGTGGTTGGTAATAAGCCAGCCGTAAGGCGTTGGGTTTATTTTTCGAGTTTCAAAATAAATTCCGCACATAAACGGCCCGGCGTATAAATATTCTGTTTTGTCGCAGTTAGCGGCAATATAATCTAAAAATTTATAATCTTTTGCAGTTGGCAAATTTTTAAAATTGTTAAGAAAAACAAGAGCGGGATAGACAATGATAAAAATAGTTACCACCGTCAGGATAAAAAAATAATTTTTGTAAATTGACGTTTTGATTTCATTAAGGACAGCGGGTAGTAGCGCCAGTAGTGGGAATATAGCTAGCAATAGATGCGCATGGTCGGCCAAAGAATAAATAGAAAACAACAAAATAAATTGCCAGAAAAAAAGAAATTGTATGGCGGTGGCGGTTTTTTTTCTAAGCAGCCAAATAACACCCGTCCAGACAATAATAAAGAAAAAGAGTAGATAAAAAGGAACCATTGCCACTTTGGTGTAGTTAAATATCGGGAATGCGATTAAATTTTTAAAAAGCAAACCAACTGGCCAGAAAGCCGCCAGGGTTATAATCGGCAGTGTCGTCGCAACTGATAAAATTAGCAATGATTGCAGCCATATTTTTTTTCTTTCTTTAATTAATAAAAAAAGGGTAAATAAGAATAAGGTTAAAAACAGAGCACCGCCCTTGTTTTGCATAAATAGAGCAGCTGCGCCAGTTAGCAATCCGGAAAAAAAAATAATATTTTTATTTGGCTGGATCGAGAGCGCTTTTATAAAAAAATAAACCGCCCAGACAGTAAAAGCGAGATTGAAGGTATGGTAACTGATAGTCGGTAGGTGGGTGGTGGAAATTATAAAAATAAAAATGCTTAGATATATAGAGACAGAATCTCGGCTGATGTTAAAATAGCGGCTTACAGCCGACCAAATTTTATAAATACCAAGCGCGGCTAGAAGTAGCGCGGCTAAAGACGCGATTTTAGCTACTAAATAATTAACGCCGAATATTTGCCATAACCAAAGCACTAAATAATAAGCGCCAGGAGGGGTAAACTCAAAAAAATCAAAATATAGTTTTTTACCGTTAAGTAAATTCCAAGCTCCGTCTAAAACATGTCCTTCGTCAATATCAATATAATGTTTGGAGTGGAGTAAGACGGTTAAAAGAGACAGGAAAATCCAGAAGAATAGCCGGTAAATATTCAAGGAAGACAAAATTTTGTTGTTGCTATTGATTGGCGTTGTTATTTTTAACATAAATTTGGCTAATATCATCCGTGTAAACCAAGCGCCATGTTTTAGCGCCACTTAAATAATTAGATAAATTATTTTTAGTCTCTCTATCTTTGATTCCGAAGACTATTTGCTCCCACCTTTTTATTTTTCGTGGTTTTTCTATTTTTAGCAAGACGAGCTCAATGTTATGTTGGTCTAGTCGCTCCTCTGTTTTTTTCTCGTCAAAAAATGCATAGTATTCCTCTAGGAGGGTATGATTATTGTAGGGGTATTGTGGCAGACGACCGTCTGTAAATATTTTTTTCCCCGGCCAGGTCCAAATCATAAAACCGCCCCAATTATAATCGTTAAATAAGCGCAGGTTGGAATATTGGCCATTATTTTTTAGAAAATTAATGGCGGCGCAGGGGTAGGTTTGGCAAAAATTTTTATTTAAAAATGGTTCGTTGGTAAAATTAGTTTTTAAAATTAATCCAGCTGCCGCCAGCAGTATGGCTGACAGCAAATAAAATTTAATTAAAAAGCCTCTAAAAAGATTGAAGTTAATTTTGGCCGATTGAAATTCATTAAAAATTATTTGCACTATAATGGGTAGAGAGACAATAAAAAAAAGCGGGAAGTGACGTCGTGACTTAAAAGCTAAAAACAAAAAAACAAAAAAGAGGCCTAGCTGCCAGAGGTTTATTGAAGGAGTGAAGGCGATGTTTTTTTTTCGAGAATAGTGAAAGTTAAGGCAATAAATCAAGACAACGGCTATAGCCGTAGACAGGTAAAACATTTGCGCGTAAGAAAAGGGAAAAGTAAAAACCGGCAGCCACTCAACAATATGTTCAGCATAGAAATTATCAGTATAGTCGGCTAAAAAGGAATATAGCTTAAAACCATAGGGAGTAAAAAAGGTGCTAGCTATAGCTGCTGATGCCAGCCAGGCGAAATTTTTTATGTCCAGCCAAGTTGTTTTATTTTCAAAGTTCAAAAAATAAAAACGGCGACAGCCAAAGCGGGCGGCAATCAGCCGCTCAATAATTTTTATAAAAATCCAAAAACCTAAAATAAAAAGACTGATTAAAAAACTGCCGTGCAAACAAGACCAAAAATATAAAATTGGCAGCAGCCATAACAGTGTTTTCCAGTTTTTAGCAGATTCAAATTTTTGGATAACCAACAGAAGCAGCAATAGAAACAATAGCCCTACTTCTTGTATCCTGACGCCAATATGCGGCGCGACGGCTATCACACCCAGGATTTCTAAAATTATTATAATTATTGTTAGCCAAGCAGAATTTTCGGTAGATTGCCGGCATATTTTTTTTATTTGTCTGTTTAGAATTATTAAAATCAGAATTATTAACAGGGCAAACAACGCGGATAAAACAAGGTAGCCGAACTGGTCATAGATTAGAAAAATAATCAGGTTCGCTAGCCATTCATGATCAACCCAACTTTTACCTGACAATGTATAATTGTAATTTTCCAGACCCGGGACGGCTCGTTCGGCCGCTATTTGCTGGCCTACTTTCAGATGCCAGCCTAAATCCGGGTCAAGATAGCTAAAAGAATTATAAATAAGGAAAACAAAAACAAAGCTATAAAACAAAGACCAGATTATTATGTTGCCGGTATTTTTTTTCACAAAATAATAAGATAGTAAAAAATTAAAGAAAAAAACAGGAAGCAGCTGGATTATCCGCCTATAGTTTCTTTATTCTACCGACTCCTTCGCTTGGCGCGAGGCAAAACCTAGCCGGAAGCCGCAGATTTTTTCCATTCAGCTATATTTTACCACTATTATTTGTTTTTTGACAAAAAAAGTGTTAAAATATTATTAATGTTGATAACTAAATAAGTAATAATTTTTTCTGTTTTAAAATGCCAAAAGTCTCTTTTCAAGCAGAAGAAATTCGGGAAGGGGGTGAGTCATGATCAAAAAAATTAATTTATTTTTAGCTCTCGCATTAGCTTTAATAATTTTTCCTGCTTTAGCGGTAGCTGTTCAAGCCCAAGCCGATCTAGGATTGAATGAAGCAGGCAGTTTAGGCCTGCCTAATTCAGTCAGTGATCCCCGAGCGGCAGCAGTTAACACCGTTAAGTATTTGATGACTTTCTTGGGCATTATCGCCGTAGTTGTAGTTTTACTGGGCGGTTTTAAATGGATGGTGGCTGGCGGCAATGAAGATAAAATTGCTGATGCCAAAAAAACAATTATTGCCGGATTAATCGGACTCGTGATAATTATTTCAGCCTATGCTATAGTTCAAATAATCGTGAGTACGACTATGAACGTGCTTAGCGGCGCCTAAAATAAAAAAACAAACACATTGTTTATATCTAGATATTAATAATCAATAGCAAAAATTTAATAAATATATAAAAAAAGGTCAAATTTATTAACTAATTTAAAAGGTCAAAAATTATGAAAAAAACATTTAAAAATGCATTGGCAGCCGTGGCTTTATTAGCGATGATTATGCCAGCTCTTTTAGTTGCCTTGCCCGCCCTAGCGACTGACCCTTTGGGTATAAATGATGCCGATTTCGGTTTACCAAGTAGCGTCAACGATCCAAAAGAGGCCGCAGTTAATATCGTCACTTATTTGATGACTTTCTTGGGCATTATCGCCGTTATCGTAATCCTCTACGGAGGCTTCCTTTGGCTTACTGCTGGCGGCAATGAAGACAGAGTTGGTTCGGCTAAAAAGACTATTATCGCCGGTATTATCGGTTTAGTCATCATTATCGCTGCTTACGCCATCGTTCAGATCGTTGTTGGCTTCGCTTACAACATCGTTGGCAACCCGACCCCTTAAGCGCAGAATATTTATTGCAGATAAAAAGCGGCCCCTGTTTTCAGGGGTCCGCCGCCATTAGCAAGAAAAATTCGTGTTAATAGCGGCGGAAGTAATTTCGTCAAAAGGCAATAAAATTTATGGGCAATGGTTTATATAAAAAGACGATAGCATTTTTAGCCATTTTTTTGGCTTTTTTTGTTTGCTATGGCATTGCTGACAGCGCGCTGGGCAAAGCAGTTGACAGCGCTCTTAGCGGCTTAACTCAATCTTCAGAAAAAGCTTATGGCACCTTGCCGGAAAAAGATATCTCAACGACCATAGGTAACGCGATAGGCGTCGGCCTGTCTTTTATCGGCGTTTTGTTTTTAATTTTAATGATTTATGGCGGCTTTACCTGGATGTTAGCTCGCGGCAATCAACAAAACGTGCAAACGGCTAAAGATATAATGGAAGCCGCAGCTGTCGGCTTAATAATAGTTATAGCCGCTTATGCTATTACCGCTTATGTCGGCAGTGTTATAACCAGCTAATCACCATGAATAAAAATAAAAGGTTATTTATAAAATTAAAATTTATAGCCGTTATATTCTTTTGCATTTTTGTCACGAGTCAAATTGCCTCAGTGTCTTTTGCAGCCGATAATTCCGCCACCCTGTTTAATAACGGCTTGAAAAAAGTTGGCGGCGGAGCGGGGTATGACAACTCTTTGCAGCTTGACCAGGCAGAGAACAAATTAATTCAAATTTCCGGCAGTGTTATTCAAACCTTACTTTCTTTTTTAGGAGTGATTTTTCTTATTTTGATGGTTTATGCCGGCTTTATTTGGATGACAGCCAAGGGCGATCAGCAAAAAGTTCAAAAAGCAAAAGATATATTAACTAATTCTTTAATCGGCCTGATAATAGTTATGGCCGCTTACGCTATTAGTTATTTTATAATTAGCGCTATTGATACCGGCATTATTTCCTTTGATTCTTCTACTGTCACCACCCAGACCTCCCAGTAGAGCAGGCCATCAATCATAAAATTTTAAAAATTTCGGTGACTTTTTTTGATCATATTGATTTTAGCAATTATGAAGAGAAGTTTTAGCTACATCATCTTTATAGTTTTTATATGTTTTTTGTTCGGTTCGGCGGCGCAGGCCATTAATTTGAAAGACGCTTTTAGCGTCAGTCTGGAAACGCCTTTTGGCTACACCAGGGCAGCCAGCGGCTATCAGACAGGGACGACACCGGAATTTGTTGTTGCCAGAATAATAAATATATTTTTATCATTTTTGGGGATAATATTTATTTGTTTAATAGTTTACGGCGGTTATTTATGGATGACAGCCATGGGCAAGGAGCAGCAGGTGGCCAAGGGTAAGGATTTAATAACTGAGGCGGTTATCGGCCTGGTTATCGTGGTTGCCGCCTATGCCATTACTTATTTTATAGTTATGAATATAGTGGCGCCCTATGAACGCTCTTTAACTTCTTAAAAAAGTGAGCGTCTATTAATTATTTAGTTAAAATCATGCGTAAAAAAATAAAAAATAGTTTTTATCTTTTGTTTCTGGTGGCAATTTTAATATTGCCTTATTTTGTGTTTGCGCAAAGCGCCGCGTTAAATAAGCTGGAAAAGGTGCAGTCAAGCAGCGGTTATAAGACCGCGACGGAATATACGGCCGCTGAAATGGCCGGCGACATTGTTAAAGTTTTATTTTCATTATTAGGCATAATTTTTACAGTTTTAATCTTGTATGGCGGTTATAATTGGATGGTGGCGGCCGGAGATAACTCTAAAGTAGACAAGGCTAAAAGCACCATCCAGCGCGCCATAATCGGCCTGATAATTACAGCCGGCGCTTACGCCATTGGCCAATTGGTGGTTGGCGTTATTATGATGTCTAGACAAAATTAACAATTTTTTATGCTTACTATCAAAAACAATAAAATTAAGTTAAAAATTTTTATTTTTCTTTTTGTTTTGAGCTTGTTTTTATTTAATGCGGTTTTAGCTGACACTCAATATGATCGCTTTGTCAGCCGCAGCGGTTTTAGCACGACAGAAAATGTAGGGTCAATTATGGCGGCTGTTATCCAGGGGTTTTTAAGCATATTGGGCATAATTTTTGTTATTCTTATAATTTATGCCGGCTTCAATTGGATGACGGCCAGCGGCGATGAACAAAAAGTAACTAAGGCTAAAGACACAATAACTAAAGCCGTGATTGGCTTAGTTATTATCGTAGCCGCTTATTCCATAACATATTTTGTATTTAATGCCATACCATTCGGTTCTGGCGCAGTTGACACTAGTTCTAGCTCTGGATCGGGCGGCGGATGGTCCTTTTCTGAATGGTGGAGCAGTTGGAGTTTTTCAGATATTTGGACAGAAACTACTTTTGAAGAAGTCCCTAGTGGGCTGCAGCAGTGCATGAATGATCCAAATTGTTTTTAATTATAAAATTTAAAATACAAGAAGAAGTCTATCTTTCATTTTTTAGACTTCTTTTTTATCTATTAAGTCTATTATTTCGTTGACTTTTATCGCCTGGTATGATATGATATAAATAGAAGCAAGAGAATCCCTATTCATCCAAGGAAAATTATTGGAGATAGGGTTTTTTGTTTGCAATATTAGTTATTTTTACTGTTTTATATAAAGTATGTCGTCCCCAGACAGACAAAAAAATAATATATTTTTATCAAAAAAAACGTGGAAGAAAATAGTTTTGTCCTTGGTTTTTTTAGTTGTTTTCGAGTTCATTCTTTATCCCGTCCCAGTTTTAGCCAGCCAAATTAATGAAGATGGTCAAGCGTCGTTGTTAGCCGAAGAACAAATTGTTGCTGACGACGACCTGCTAATATTGAATTTTTTGCCAGAGAACGGTGATTTATTAATTGCTAGGAGCGGTTTTTTTAAGGTTACAGCTTATTCCTCTGATGTTTGGCAAACTGATGGCGATCCTTGTCGGACGGCCAATGGTTTTAATTTGTGTGAACACGGCATCGAAGATTCGGTAGCAGCTAATTTTTTGCCTTTTGGGACAAAAATAAAGATGCCGGACGTCTTTGGCGATAAAGTGTTTGTGGTTAGAGATAGAATGAACCCGCGTTATAATGATTATATTGATATTTGGTTTAAAGACAGGGAAGAGGCTAAAATATTTGGCATAAAAGTATTAAAAGTTGAGATTTTGGCTGCGCCTTGAAGGGCCTAAAAAAGGTTATTCCTTTTATATACCCCGGAAACGGGTATTTTTTATTACTTGTTTTTTAACATAGTTTTTGCTAATATTAAAAATATGTTATGGTCTGGTGGCCAAGCGGTAAGGCAACAGTTTGCAAAACTGTTATTCACCGGTTCAAATCCGGTCCAGACCTCAAATTTTACAGAAAACTCTTCTATAATCATTGAATTTTTCCTGACCTAGCGTCTAGGGGAAAATGCTTCAAGACTAGCTAGTCAGTTTTTTGCTGGTTTTTTAGTCTAAATAATAATAGACTAAAGTTTTTGTGTGGATAAAAGGTGGGTTGTGTGGATAAATAGACAACTTTTGTCTAAATTAAAGTGTACTTAAAGTTGTAAAATAAAATTAAATTATTTAATATAAGCTAATATTTGTCTATTATTTTTTATTGACCCGATTAAAAATATATGGTATACTATAAATAGACATAATTAGGTACGCTGTTTTACATCAATTATAGAAAAATGTATCTAAATATTTTTTCAGGATATATTTTTCTGCTTTTTACTAGTCAAAAAAGCAAAAAAACAAAAACAAAATAAAGGCAGGTTTTAAAAAAAATAAAAAACAAAAATTAGAACTTGCCATTGACCGGTAAAAAGCCATTAGGGAAAGCTCCTTAAACTACCCCTGAGAACGGGATTTTCTTGTCCATTATAGTTTAATGAACACTAAACAAATTCTTAGGGATGGGGCTCAACATTAGGCTCACAAATTCATTTTTTATATAAAAAGAAGGGGCCCGTTGGGCCCCTTTTATAATACAAAATTTATAATATTGCCAAATTCGGAAATATGTTGTATCATTATTATATTCATTTTGGGATTTTCCTAAATTTTTGGGGAATTTTTTATTTTAAATTGAAGCTAAAAATATGACAGACGCAGTTAAAAAAGATGACAATGTATTAGACAAAAATACTATTGAGCAAATCAAAAAAGAATTGACGCAAAAAAGGAATGAGATATTATCTGAATTGCAGAAAATTACTAATGCGACCGGCGGCGTTAAAAAAAGTCGAGTAAAATTTCCAGAATACGGAGATAAGGCCGATGAAAATGCTCAAGAAATTGATGAGTATACTACTAATTTAGCTACCGATAAATTGCTAGAGACTACTTTGCGGGATGTTAATTCTGCTTTAGAAAGAATAGAAAAAGGCGCTTACGGCATTTGCAAATATTGCAAGCAGCCAATCGGCAAAAAAAGAATGATGGCTCGACCGGTGGCTAGTACTTGTGTGGAGTGCAAAACCAAATTGCAGAATTCTATTTAGTTTTTATGTCTTTTCAGAATAAAAAAAAGACGGCCTTCTTTTCCGGGATAGCCGTTTTTTTTATTGTCTTGGACAGGTTTTTAAAATCCTTGGCTCTAAATTTCGACGGCAGAGAAGTTGACATTATTTCTGGTTGGCTAAAATTTAATTTTGTTGGCAATTATAATATTGCCTTGTCTTTGCCTTTACGAGGGGGCATTCTGATATTTATTATAATTATATTGATAATGTTGGTTGTTTGTTATTTCTTGCTGTCTATAAAAAAAGAAGACCTAGTCAGTGCCTTCTGTATGATGTTAATTGCTTTGGGAGCAATTAGCAATCTAATAGATAGAATGATATATGGGTTTGTGATCGATTATTTTGATGTCAGATTTTTTTCAGTTTTAAATCTAGCGGATATAATGATCACATTAGGCGTGATGATATTTATTGTTTTTTCTTTTTACTCAAATAAAATGAAATCTAATTAATCTTGTTTCGGTTGTAATTTATTGTTCTTTTATCATTATCTTGATGAATGAAATTAAGCGCAATCAGATTTTTTTTAGGAATGTCAGATTTGATTTTATCTATCCATTCAATAACAGTTATAGTGTCCAGACGGTTAAAATAGTCCTGAGCGCCGATAACTTCTAAATCAGCCGTACTTTGCAGGCGGTATGCGTCAATATGGACTAATTTTTTTATTCTGCTGGTTGTTTTTTTTATATCATAAACCTTCATTATTACAAAGGTCGGGCTGTTAACTATGTTTTTAACACCTAAACCGGCCGCCAAGCCTTTGGTAAAAACGGTTTTACCAGCACCAAGGTCGCCGATTAGTCCAATAATTTCGCCGCCTTGCAAACTTTCAGCAAATTTTTTGGCAAAATTGAAAGTTGCCTTTTCGTTTTTAGTAATAATTTTCATGAATATATTTTAGCTGACTTTTTATAAAAAAAGAAGGCCAGAGCCTTCTTTTTTTTGGTGGACGCACTAGGACTCGAACCTAGGACCCTCTGCGTGTAAAGCAGATGCTCTAGCCAACTGAGCTATGCGTCCCTAAAATATTATTTTTGATAAATTTTCTTCCGGTCGCTGATTTGAAGTATAATTCTCTGTTTCTGGCTTCTTCAAAATTATTATATTCTTCTTTGTAAAGTAACTCGAAGTTTTTCATTCTGGCAGTTGTTTGTGTTTTGCCTCTTTTATGTTCGCTCAATCGACGACCAATGTTATTGGTTATTCCCTTGTATAGTTTGTTGTCAGTGTCTTTTAATATATAGACGGTGAACATATAGGATGCTCCCCGCCCGAACGACTGACGCGTTCAGTCGGGCGGGTAGCCAACTGAGCTATGCGTCCCTAAGCCGTGGTGCCGAGGACAGGACCTGCCTGCCGGCAGGCAGGCTTGAACCTGCACGGGTTGCCCCATCCCGCCGAGGCGGGACGACGTGTCCGCCTGCCAAAGCCTTAGTGCCGCAGAAGGGACTCGAACCCTTACACTCAAGCGAGTACCAGCCCCTCAAGCTGGCCTGTCTACCAATTTCAGCACTGCGGCTTCAAGGCACTGGCGGGCAGGCTTCACCACCTCGGCTTAAGTCTTTAAATTAAGCAACAGTAGTTTCTTTTAGTCTTTTTTTGTAGCCAGTTTTTAAAAAGCTCAGTTTAGCCCGTCTGACTTTGGCCTGCTTTTTAACAACAATTTTTTCAATGGTTGGTAAATTAAGGGGGAAGATTTTTTCAACGCCTATGCCATCAGAAATTTTTCGGACAGTAATAGTCGCGCCAGCTTCTTGGCCGTGTTTTTTAGCAATAATCATGCCGTCAAAATATTGAACTCTTTCTTTTTCTTCGCCTTTGGCATTGGTTTCTTTAATTTTTTGGTAAACGCGCACGGTCATTCCTGGTTTCAGTTCTGGCAGAGCGGTTTTAGTTATTTTTTCTGACATATTCTTAATAAAGGAGCAATTGCCCCTGAATATAAAAATAGAACGCGAAGTTCTATTGGTTCTTAATTATTCTTTAGATAGACTATAATAAAATTCAATTTTTGTCAATATTTGACAATAGTCTTTAGGAGAGTCTATTTTTAACGAACTCATAAACTTCAGTTAAAACTTCATCAATATTTAAGTTGGTGGTGTCAACTGTTAGGTCGTAATTTTTTGGATTAAAAGGGTTGAGATTGTAATATTTTTGATAGCGATATACGTCGCGTTCTTTTCTGCTTTTTATGCTGCGCAGGACATCTTCATAGGTTTCTAATTTTTTATCTTCTTGGCTCTCGTTTCGGGCTTCTAGCTCGGAGAAAATACGGCGAGCCGCTTCGTCTTCGGATACGTCAAGATAAATTTTTAAGGAATGAGGGATAAAATGCCAGGCCAGGCGGCCTTCAATTATAAAATTATCTTTTGTGGCGCCTAGTTTTTTTACATAGCCATCCACTTCTTTGTCTACTTTAAAATCAGTTTCGCTTAGTTTTTGCAATTCTGCCAGGGTCATGCCTTTTTGCCTGGCCGTTTCGCGCCAAACATCGCCCATGTTATAGCGTGGCCAGCCCATTTTGTCAGACAGTATTTTGCCAATGGTTGATTTTCCGGAACCAATTGCTCCGGCAATTGATATAATCATATAAAGACAATTTGTCATTTTGAAGAAGTTTTGATGTTAACCAAAACGACCGAGAAATCCCTTGAGGGTGAGACATTGCATTTAAGGGATTCCTCGCCTACGGCTCGGAATGACATAGCATTATTTAATAGTTTTTAATAATTTTTGAAATTCTTCTGGTAGGTCAACTTGAAAATGATGTTTGGCGCTAGTCAAGTCTTTAAACGTCAATTCAGATGCAACTAGATAGATTCTCGTTACGCCTAATTTTTTGTTTTTTATTTTAGTTTTGCTGGTACCATATAAATCGTCGCCGACGATCGGATAGCCGTAAGCCGCCAAATGGACGCGAATTTGGTGGGTGCGTCCAGTTTTAATTTTAACGCGCAGTAGGGTGTAATTAATAAATCTTTTTATAACCGAGAATTCAGAAAACGCTCTTCGTCCTTCGTCATTATTTTTACCGTTTTTTGATAATGGCAGAGCTGCCATTTTAAAGCCTTTGGCGCTGCGGTCAATCGGAAAATTTATTTCGTCTTCGTCTTTAATGATTTTGCCATAGACTAAGGCCGTGTAGATTTTTTCCACCTCGCGTTTTTGGAATTGTTTTTTTAGATTATCAAAGCTATCTTGCGTGCGAGCAATGACCATTAAGCCAGAAGCTAGTTTGTCTAAGCGATGCATCAGTCCAGGTCTTTCTGGATCGTCACCAACTTTAGCAATTTCTGGAAATTCTCTTAATAGTTCGTCGGTTAGATTGTCTTCAGTAATATGTTTGGCTCCGTGGACAATAAGTCCTGCTGGTTTGTTTATAACAATAAATTCGTCGTTAACAAATATTTTTTGATATTTCATAAATTATATTTTGATTTGCATTTTGGGCACAACCGCTCCAATAGAACTATGATAGTAATTTAGTGAATTCTGCCACAGTTTTTTCAATGTTAAATTCAGTGGCAGCTCTATTTTTATTTTTTTCGCCAATAAGCCGGCGCCAATCCTGCCTCTGCTGTAATTTTATAATAACTTGAGCTAAATCTTCGCTGTTGTTCATTTCAATCAACAAGCCATTTTCATTATTGTTAACAATTTCTTCCAAGTTGTTGCCAGTTGGTCCGATAATTGGCAACCCGGCGGCCATGGCGCGCATAACTATATTTAGATCGGATAATTTTATTACTTCATTTGTGGCAACAAAAACATCAAAAGTATCTAACCATTTTTTTAGATTATTTTGTTCACCGACAAACCAAACAAAATTGTCTATTTCCATTTTTTTGGCGAGCCAGGTCAGATTTTTTCTTTCCTGGCCTTCGCCGACGATTACTATTTGCGGAAAAGGAATGACATCCAATAGCTTTTTGGTTGCATTGAACAAAGTCTCAATGTTTTGTTTTTGATCTAAGCAGGTGACTGTGCCGATGGTAAAGAACTTGCGTTGCGGCCAGTGATTTTTGGCTGACGCTAGTTTGCTAAAAATATTATCTTGGTGGCGATATAAATTCAAATTAGCGCCTAGAGTTATATTTTTTATAGCCTCATTTTCAAAGCCGCTGGCAATTAATTTTTTTTTAGCGCCTAAGGTTGAGGTGATGATTTTCACCCTTTTAGACCATAAGCGCAAAAAACTAGCCAATAGTTTGTTGAGATGAACTATATCGGCTTCTGGATAAACAAACCAGATAATTTTTATTTTCATTAAGCGCGCCCAGGGTGTAAAGATTATTTTAGAGCAAAGATCGCAGCAAAGGATTGTCTGGTAATGATCGCGCCATTTCAATAGAACAACATAAGGCAAAAATAGCAATAAGTATATAGGTAAAAAAAATAAAAATAGCCAATTTTTTTTCGGCAAGATTATTAAATCCAGTAGTTTTTTAGCGGGCCAGTTTCTTTTTTGAGCCGATGACAAAACCGTCTTCCGGCCGGAAATAACGGAAAAGGCAAATCGTTCCCGATCTAATTCTTGAAAAACATCAAACAGTTCTTCCGCATCTTCGTGCGCGCTAATAATTGCGACTTTTTTTATCATACTATTTATTAATTAACATCAGCAAATCCTCTTTTTTCAAGCCGCCGATTAAAAGCAGGACAAGAAAATAGACAATAGTGGCTATAGCTAAAATTGCTAATAAATTAAGCTGCCAGTAATTAATTGTTAGATAGGTTGCGCCGCCCATTGCTAGCGAGGCAAAGGTTGCTTTTAGTAAAACTTCCAATTTTGGCAAAAAGTTAGCATATTTCCAGACCAGATAGAAAGACGCCCCGGCTATTAAAATTTCGGAATAAATCGTCACCCAAGCCGCGCCGTAATAAGTAAATCGGGGAATAAAAATCAAATATCCGATTACTGAAGTAATGGCTGTAAAAAAGTAGGCGCCAATAATATTTTTTTGTCGATCAATAGCAATAACCGCGTGAGCAAAAATATTGCCGAAAAAGATAGCGCCGCAAGCGACAATTAATAATTTTAAAATTTCACCCGAAACAACGAAATCAGATCCGGCGACAACCGTCATTACTCTGTCCGCCACAAATTGCGTACCGATGACCATAGGAATAGCAATAATCATCATGGCGTCAAATGATTTTTGTAAAACTAGCGCGAAGCCTTCTTCGTTTTTGGCTGCCCAGCGAGCGGTTAAAATCGGTAAAATGATGCCAGCAAACATAAAAGGCAAAGTAATTAAAACATCAATTACTTTATAAGCTGCGCCGTAAAGGCCGACTTCGGCCAGAATGCCGATATCTGATTTTCTGGGAATAACAGATAAAAGCAGAGTGTCAGTGCGCAAGTAAATTAAATTAAGAATAATAGTGGTCGCTAACGGCCAGGATTTTTTAACTATTTTCCCCCAGTAAGCAAAATCAAACTGCAATTTTATTCTTAAAAATGGCAGGGCGAAAAGATATTGCAGAAAAAAACCGGCGCCATTGGCCAATACGGTAGCTATTAAAATGCCTGATAAGCCGTAATTGTATCGTATAACAATAAAAAAGCCGATAACTAGCAAGATGCGTCCAGCCACTTCGGCCATGGCGGCCTTGTCCATTCTCAGATTTTTTTGAAAAAGCCCGATCAGTATTTGTCCTAAAGCAGTAAAAAGGAAGGCAAAAGCAGTAATAAAGATGCCAATTTTTATTTCCCAGGAGTAGGGGAAAAACAAGGAGGCAAGCGGAGCGACGCCTAAAAGAATGACAGCTGATATTAAGCGCAATGCCAGCAGGTTTCCTAGAATCTTATTTTCATCAGCCCCCGGCTTGCTGATCATTTGGACAGTAACTAACGTCAAACCTAAGTCGGCGATAACCGCAAAAAATGATATAAAAGTAATAATGGTCGTATATTGTCCGAAGCCAGTCTGTCCAAGATAGCGCGTAATCATAGCGATCGCCGCCAACCCGAGAAGAGTGGAGACGAATTTGCTGGCTGTTTGGACGATAGCGTTATAAGCGACTTTGGTAGATAATTTCATAACAATTGAAGTTCGGGGCTGTTTTAAGGTATAATATTAGTAGGTTTTAGGTGTTAGTTTTTAGGCGCTAGAAAATAAAATTAATTTTTATTTGTCTGGCAGTTGATTATTAACAGCTAGAAAATGTAATTAAATTATAACATAAAACTATGCAGAAAAATAACCAGCCAGTTGATGGCAGTTTAAGGAAGGTCAATCTTATCATTAAAAAAAGCAAGAAGCAAATTTGTTCATTTTTTTTGCTGTTTGCCTTGTTTTTTACTTTTGTTTTCATTTCTTCAGCCGCGCAGGCCGGCACTTTATGGGACATGCAAATGGGTAAGACTGCCATAGGTGAAAAGTTCGGAGCTACTGACGGCCAGCCAGCCGACGCTAAAGACACGATAATAGAAGTTGTCAAAGTATTTCTGTCTTTCATGGGAATTTTAATGACGATCATGATTATTTGGGCCGGTGTTCGTTGGATGACCGCGGGCGGCGACGAAAAAAAAGTCGAGAAAGCCAAAAGCCATTTGTTGGCGGCTGTCATTGGCGCAGTCATTATTTTGGCCGCCTGGGTTATATCATTCATTGTTATTGATACGACCCGCAAAGCAATTACGAATTCCATTTGGTAAAATGACATACGTCAAAGGCGTCAAATTGATATTAGGGTTTTTTGCAATAGCGGCCATTGTTTTAACGGCTGTTTGGGTTTTAAGTTTCGGTAAAATTTACGACCGGCAAGAGCTGGCTTATGGCGTGACTTTTTCTTCCCAGCAGGCTAAGAGTTTAGGGCTAGATTGGCAGGAGCTTTTTACAAAAATTCTTGATGAATTGGGGGCAAAAAAATTGCGGTTAGTTGCTTATTGGAACGAGGTTGAACCTGATAATAATAATTTTTATTGGGAGGGTCTAGATTGGCAAATTAACGAAGCCAGTCAAAGAGGCGCTGAAATTATTTTAGCTATTGGCGGCCGATTGCCGCGCTGGCCGGAATGTCATTATCCCGACTGGACTAATGATCTGGCGCAAAATCAAAAAGAAACCGAAACGCTTGAATATATAAAAGCGACGATTGAACGCTATAAAAGTAATAAAAATATTGTCGCCTGGCAGATTGAAAATGAACCATTTTTATCCCATTTTGGGGAGTGTCCGGAGTTAAATAGTAAGCTTTTGGATAAAGAAATTGTTCTAGCCAGAAGTCTTGATACGCGGCCAATTGTCGTGACTGATTCCGGTGAATTGTCACTTTGGGTTTTTGCCGCTAAGCGAGCGGATATTTTTGGCACAACGATGTATCGCGATACCTATTCTAAAGCGTTAAAACGGTATATCCATTATCCGATTGCGCCCGGCTTTTTCCATTTTAAGAAAAATGTTGTTAGCTGGTTTGCGCACCCTCAAGAATGGATAGTGATAGAGTTGCAGGCCGAGCCCTGGGGGCCTAAGCCATTTCAAGATTTAAGCCAAGCTGATCGCGACCGCACAATGACTTTGCGGAAATTTAAAGAGATGTTAGAATTCGCGCGGTTGGCTGGATTTAAAGAATTTTATTTGTGGGGAGTTGAGTATTGGTATTGGGATATGATGCATAATAATAATCCAGGAATGTGGGAAGAAGCGAAGAAGTTGTTTACAAATATGTATTAGATTAGAAACAATAGAAAATTATAAGGGATTTCTCGCCCCGAAGTTTCGGGGTTCGAAATGACAAATAAAATATTATGACAGTTAAAAAAGAATATACAATCGGTATTGATGTCGGTGGCACGAAAATGGCGGCGGTTTTATTTGACGGTAAAAACGTTATAGCCGATTACGTTTTGGCTACCCCCAAAGATGATTTAGAGCATTTTATGATTATGCTCCAAGCTTTGGTTGAGCCGCTTTTGGAAAAAGCCAAAGATCTAAAAGTAAAAGTCAAAGGCGTTGGCTTGGGTTTAGCAGGGGTAATAAATTATGCCGAGAAAAAAATGATCGAATCACCCAATATTCCGGTCATCAATGGCGCAAAAATTGCGGAATTATTAGAACAACGGATAGGCATGCCGGTGGTAATGGACAATGATTGCAATTGTTTTGTGCGCGCCGAAGCGTTAGCTGGCGCGGCTAAAAGCTATAAAAATGTTTACGGTATAATTATCGGTACAGGCATTGGCGGCGCTTGGTGGTATAATGGCGATGTTTATCGCGGCGCGCATGGCAATGCTGGCGAACCCAGCGTGATGGTAATTGATTTTGACGAAGGTTACGAGCTGGAAAAGACTTATCATAAATTAATGCAGGGCAATCCCGAACAAAGAGCCGAAGAATCATATCGCGGCGACGTTTTGTCGCAAAAAGCCTTTGAGGAAGTGGGAAAGTATTTAGGCTTAGCGTTTGGCAATATTATAAATATCGTTGATCCGGAGGTAATTGTAATTGGTGGTGGCGTAGTGCAGGCGAGCGACTTATTTATGCCAGCCATAAAGAAATACATGCCGGAGCACATTCAATCAACCGAAGCGAAAAAAATTAAAGTTTTGCAAAGCAAGCTTGGCGTTCATGCCGGCGCAATTGGCGCAGCTTTGTTGGTAGCGTAGCATCGAAGACCTCACCCTAGCCCTCTCCTTGGTAAGGAGAGGGAATTTTTGACTCCTCCTCCTTGAAAAGGAGGAGGTCGGGAGGAGGTAAAATAATTTATGACTAGAATTTTTAATAAATATAGCCAGAAGGACTTGAGGAAAAGGTTGCGGAAAGAGCCGATAGGATGCGAAAAAAAACTTTGGAATAAATTAAGAAATAAACAATCAGGATACAAGTTCCGAAGACAATACGGGATTGATAAATATATTGTTGACTTTTATTGCCCTCAATTAAAATTAGTAATTGAGATTGACGGGGCAACGCATGGCGCGGATGAAGAAGAAAGGGGAGACAAAATAAGACAAAAATATCTAGAAAGTTTAGGGCTAAAAGTTAAAAGATATTATAATGTTGATGTTATAAATAATTTCGAAGAGGTGGTTAATAGTATTTGTGAAATTTGTTTAGAACTAGATAGATAGACAGAAAGACCTCACCCCAGCCCTCTCCTTGGTAAGGAGAGGGAAAAATAGAAAAAAGACGGAACGCCCGTCTTTTTTTGTATGTTTAAAAAGAAAATTATACTAATCGAAAAAGTTGCAATAAGCCTGTAGTTGCAGGAGCGGCGCCAAAAACGTTAACGAATAAGAATCTAACTAAAGCGTAGGCCGAGAAAATTACAACTAAACCAACAACCGCCCAAATTAAAATATCTTTGCCTTTTTGCACTCTTGTCTGGTTGCCGGCAGCGAGCATCCAAGTTAAGCCGCCGTAAATCACCATCACTAAAGCAATAGAGCCAACAACCCCCAAAACGCCATTGATGGCTTGGCCGATGATCAGGTTAATATTTGTACCAGCAGGCAGGGGGTTTTCTAGAGAAACAGTGCCGCCGCCAGCCGCTGTTTGAGACTCACTACTATCAGTCCAAACACAGGGGCTTAAGCAAGATGATCTTGGTTGACCTAGACAAGTGCCACCACCATCGCATATAGCAAAAACAGAACTCCCTAGAACAAAAGACATTAATATAAAAAGCAGAATAGAATAGGCAATATAAAATAATTTTTGCATAAAAGAATTTTATTATTTAATTTATCTAATTACATTAAAGCATAAATTTTAATAAAAAAAAAGAGGGAGTAGACCGTCCTTGATCTATCCCTCAAAGATCCGTGTGCTATATAATTTCTAGCACAATCGGAGCTTGTTTGATTTTGAGTATCCTGAAGTCCATCGTTGAGAACTTAGGGATCCCTCCTCCTTCATAGAATTTTACCACTTGTCCATTTTCATAATGGACTTCGACCCAGGGATTTTTTGCATCATAGTTGAATTTGCATGTCTTCCCTTGAGGTATGTGGTATTTTTCGCTCAAGATACCTACCGGTTGGTTCCATAGTGAGTGGAGACCAGGAAATAAGATCGTAGCTTGTTCTGTTGAAACCATTGATGGTATTCGAGCGGTTGCTGGTGTTGTCGTCTGTGCCGGGGTTGAGGTCTCCTTCTTGGCGACCTCGGGCTCGGGGGCGTAGGGTTTTATCAGTCTCCACTGTACAAAGTGAGACTGAGCGGGTTCTTCAAACCTGCCGTCTATCTCCCTCACAACCTCCACCGTCGATTCCTGGCCTTTTTTCTTTACCTTCGTATTGACCAGTGCCATCCTGTCTCCTTTGTTGAAGAGAACTGCATCGCCTTCTTTAATTTCAGTGATGGCGATGTAGACTCTGGGGTTCATGTTGGCTTCGACGCTCATAGCTGCAACGTCGATAGTATCAGCGCTGGCCGTCATCGTTGCCTGACTATACCTCTCTAAAGCGGGTACGATCGGGATGTACTCCCGAGCGAAGATTAAGACGACCAGGAGCGCAAAGACACTCGAGGGGAGCACTTTGCCCATCTTTTTGTTAATGAACATGCCCCATGACAGTCGCCAGGAGAGCCAGATACCAATCAACCCCACTATGAGGTTGATTTCCATTTGTGTGGTGCTTCCATCAAAGAGCCATCTTTTCCATCCTACTTTCTCCATCGTTACCATAAAGTCGAGCATCGACCCACCAGTCATATGTATGACCAGTGAGATGAAGAAAATAAAGATGGGAATCATCCAGGTAATAGCCATGATTTTTTTGAGAAGGTCTTTAATCTTGCTAGGACCATCGATCGCCCTGAGGAGAGCCTCCAGCATGACACAGGTCGCCACGATTTCTACGAAGATGACTGCGTAAAAGGTCGCGACGGAGATGATTCTGGCCAGGATTGCTAAGCCGATGGCAGCGAAGATGCCGATGAATATGAGCCTGGCATAGCCCCTGATTTTTCCACTTGAAACCGTTGCTGACGTTGCCGTGGTATTTGTTGTCTCGTCCATATGTCACCCCTTAGGCTTTCTCAGCCATTTTTGTGAATTTCAGTCCTTGGGCCCTGAGCGCCCGCCATGCCTCCCTGAGAAGTACGCTAAGCTCTGCAATTAGAAATGCGAGAGTGAGCTTGGAGGTGCCTTTGGCACCTTCTGTGGCTACGTGCGCAGCCACTCCTAGAGGAGACTCCAATTTGACTCCGTGTTTGTTCGCGAACCATTCAACGATGTTTTCCCTTAGATTGCGTATGATGATCCCAAACTCGTCGGTCCGAGACCAGACCCACACAAAGGGAAGCCCGATGAAGAGGATCGATCCGAAAATGGTATGAAACCAACTCGGATACTCTGATTCCGCTTCATGCTTTTGCTCCTTGCCCTTGTTGAATTGAGCAATAGCATTGGCTCTGTCCACGAGGGTGGTGCCGTAGACCTTCTGGTACTCGGGACTGTCCGTCCCATTCCAGAACCTGCTAAACATCTCCACGACTTTGGGGTCGGTAGCTTTCTCTTCTATCTGCGCTACCGCTTTTTTGCCGTGCATGACGAGTAGTGGTTCACCGAACCCTGCCAGCATAGCGCTGACAATGAAGATCGCGGCGAGCAGCGTGTAAGCTCCCGCGCACCAGTTGTTATTGCTGGTGATTTGAGCTGCTACGTAGACTGCTCTTTGTCTTGCCCAACTCCACCGAATGCAGGCACAGATCAGACTTATTATCACCAGTGTGACAACAAGCCAGTAGGTGCAGAATGCCGGTTTCGGCGAGTGAAAAACTTTCCAGGACTCCCATATCACGAGAGCAGAGCTGAGAATTCCGATGACAGAAATCAACGCTCTCCTGCCAGTGCTGAATGCCCATACGATAGCCGTTGCAATTGCAGTTCCGACTATCACTAACGCCGCGCCGATATATCCAAGTATGTTTCTCATACGACTTCCTCTCTCTCTTTGACCGTTTTTTTGGTCTGCTTGAAAAACCTTTTCAGATAGCTACCTTCGCTTTCCTTCTTGCCGCGTTTTACCTTGGCATTCATTTCAGCGAAGGTGACAGATTCCGGTTTGGGTGGACCATTCAAGCAAACAGTAGTCTGTTTGTGTGTTGGCTTCCCACCTGCCAAAAGAGTGAATGTGAAACGCCTCTCCTTTTCCTTGAAGGGAAGAGCGTCGTACTCCAACGTCCCGTCGGTGGCCGTGTCGATGGTCTGCCTGAGTTGGCTGCCCTCCTCAATGCAGACTTCATATACTCCCTTCGGCTCAACCATGATGTGAAAAGTATACCTTCCGTTGTCACCGTAGTGTTTAACGGAGAAGTTTGGAGCACTCTCTTCTTCCTTGGTATCGCCGGTGATAGATGGGACGGTGATTGGCCATGTATGCGTAATTGCACCTTCAGTTCCAGTAAGTGCGAACTGAACATCTCTTTTTTGCTCTTCAGAGAGCATTTTGAAAGCGATTTTATCAAAAACTACATCGCCGTCAGCCAAGGTTTTGGCTCTACCTATTTCCTTTCCGTTTTCGAGGTTTATAATACGAACCTCGACTCCGGATTTTGCCCACGTCCCGCTTAAGACTGTAATCTTAACCGGAAATACCCTTTTATCACCCCGGGTGATTTCGGTTAGGGGTGTTACTTCAATTTTCTTGGTGTAGGTTTTTGGGCCTCCACCTCCACCGCCTTTTCCGCCGTATGGTTTTCCCGCCATGATTGTATCCTCCTGCTCTATCGAGCTGCTCTGAGTGAGCTTTTTTATTGGTTTTGGTTATTTACCTTTTTCCGAATATTCAATTTTCAAGGTTCGCGGTTGAACCTTGTTTCCAAAAAGCCAATATATATTGACTCCAGCTCAATCCGAGATCATAAGACCTCAAGGAGAGCAGGGAGGATACGCGCACCTAAGGCGCGCGAGGTTCAATCGTAACATATAATAATACCATAATAATAGTTAAATGTCAAGGAAAAATTGGGCTAATTTTAGGGAAAATTAAATATTTATTTTTATTTAATATTAGCCAAAATTAAAAGAAATAGGTAAATTTATGCCTATTTTAACCTTTGCGGACTCCCTTCTTTTTATTGGGTTAAACTCACCCCACCCCTCTCTTTATCAAAGAGAGGGAGTTATGTCTCCTCCTCTTTTGCAAAGAGGAGGATGGGAGGAGTTAGATTATTTGAGGACTTGTTTTAGATATTTGCCAGTATAACTTTTTGTTGATTTGGTTATATCGCGTGGCGTACCTTCAGCGACTAAGTAGCCGCCTTTGTCACCGCCTTCTGGGCCTAGATCAATAATCCAATCAACTGATTTTATGACATCGAGATTGTGTTCGATAATTAGAACTGTATTGCCTTTATCGACGAGTTGATCGAGAACACCGAGCAAACGTTTTATATCATCAAAATGCAAACCAGTGGTTGGTTCGTCTAAAATATAAAGTGTGCGGCCGGTAGCGCGACGGGAAAGTTCGGTGGCGAGTTTGACACGCTGCGCTTCACCGCCAGAAAGAGTGGTGGCTGATTGGCCGAGCTTAATATAACTAAGGCCAACTTCATGCAGAGTTTCTAATTTTTGCTGAATAGCTGGAATTTTTTCAAAGAAATGCAAAGCCTCTTCAACCGTCATATTCAAGACATCGGAAATATTCTTATACTTATAATAAATCTCTAGCGCTTCTTTGTTATAACGATGGCCGTGGCAAACGTCGCATTCAACATAAACATCAGGCAAAAATTGCATTTCAATTTTAATCATACCGTCGCCACCACAAGCTTCGCAGCGGCCGCCGACGACATTAAATGAAAATCGCCCTGGTTTATAACCTTTGATTTTAGCTTCCGGTAAACTGGCAAAAAGTTCGCGAATAGGAGTGAAAGCACCAGTGTAGGTGGCGGGATTGGAACGAGGGGTTCTGCCGATTGGCGACTGGTCGATGTTAATGACTTTATCAATATGTTCTAGACCTTCAATCGAGTGATGAGCACCCGGTTCGGTTTTAGCGCGATAGAATTTTTTATTTAAAGCATTGGCTAAAATATCAGTCATTAGAGTGGACTTACCAGAACCGGAAACACCAGTGATGGCAATAAATTTCCCAAGCGGAAAAGCGACGTCAATATGTTTTAAGTTATGTTCATTAGCATCAATAATTTTTATAGCTTTGCCGTTGCCAGGTCGATAATTTTTTTTGGCTGGAATTATTTTTTTACCGGATAAATATTGACCAGTTAAAGATTTTGGCGCTTTTTTAATTTGGTCAGGCGTGCCTTCGGCAATAATTTGGCCGCCATGTTCGCCGGCGCCTGGACCAACGTCAACAATCCAATCAGCTGCTTCCATGGTCGCTTCGTCGTGTTCAACGACGATAACAGTATTGCCCAAATCGCGCAGATTTTTTAAGGTGTTAATCAATTTATCGTTGTCGCGTTGGTGCAAGCCAATTGACGGTTCATCTAAAATGTAAAGCACACCGACTAGAGCCGTGCCGATTTGGTTGGCCAAACGAATACGTTGGGCTTCGCCGCCGGATAAAGTATTAGCCGAGCGATCAAGCGTTAAATAATTTAGTCCGACATTCAATAAAAATTCCAGTCGGTTTTTTATTTCTTTAATAATCGGCGTGGCGATTTTTTTATCGCGGGCGGTTAATTCCTTGGCTTTTTCTAAATTCAAAAAGAATTCTTTGCAATCATCAATGGTTTTATTAGCAATATCAATAATCGATAAATCAGCGATTTTAACAGCCAGCATTTCCGGTTTTAATCTTTTACCATGACAAGTTGGGCAAACAAGAATGCGCATATATTGTTCAATTTCTTTGCGGATATAATCAGAGTCGGTTTGCTGATAACGTCTTTCCAAGTTAGGAACGACGCCTTCAAACTCGGTTGTTAATTCACCGGAGAAGCGGTCGCTTTCGTATTCCACGCGATAGGGACGCTCACCAGTGCCGTACAGTACAATGTCTAATTGTTTTTTGGTTAATTTATTGATGGGAGTGTTCAAATCAAAATCGTTTTTAACCGCCACCGTGCCTAAAATGCGCATCATCCAAGTTTGTCCGGAAGCAGTATTGTGTGCCCAGGGTCTAATTGCACCTTGGGCGATAGTTAAATTGCGATTAAGTATTAAGTCCGGGTCGATTTCTAACTTAGTGCCAAGACCAGTACATTCCGGACAGGCGCCATGCGGAGAGTTAAAAGAAAAATTGCGTGGTTCTAGCTCCGGCAAGCTGATGCCACAATCAGGGCAGGCAAATCTTTGCGAATATGTTTTTTCCCCACCTTCGCCAAGGCTTCGGGGGGCAAGCCCACCTTCGCCAAGGCTTCGGGGGGCAAGCCCACCTTCGCCAAGGCTTCGGGGGGCAAGCCCACCTTCGCCAAGGCTTCGGGGGGCAAGCCCACCTTCGCCAAGGCTTCGGGGGGCAAGCCCACCTTCGCCAAGGCTTCGGGGGGCAAGCATTCTTTTTTCTTGGTTTTTTTCAGCCAAAACGATTGTCACCAAACCATCGGCTAAATCCAAACCCTTTTCGATGTCTTCTGAGAGACGCGCTTTATCTTCTTTGTCAGCTGTGATTTTTAGCCGATCGATAACGATATCAACGTTATGTTTTTTCTTTTTATCAACCGTCATATCTTCCACTTCTTCGAGGGTGCAAATTTTGCCATCAAAGCGCAGACGAGAATAGCCGGCTTTAGCGACGCCGCCTAGGATATTTTTGTGTTCGCCTTTTTTATCTTTAACAATCGGCGAAAGAACCATTACGTCTTTGCCGGAGAATTCTTTGTTGGCTTGTTCAACGATTTCGTCTAAAGTATATTGCTTTATTTTTTTGCCGCACTGTGGGCAGTGTGGGATACCGATGCGAGCGTATAGTAAACGTAAATAATCATAAATTTCCGTAACCGTACCTACGGTAGAGCGAGGGTTGTGCGGCGCGGTTTTTTGGTCAATGGAAATGGCGGGTGACAAACCTTCAATCGAGTCAACATCCGGCTTATCCATTGTGCCGATAAACTGTCGAGCATAAGAAGATAGAGACTCAACGTAACGCCTTTGTCCTTCGGCATAGATCGTGTCGAAAGCTAATGATGACTTGCCAGAGCCAGAAAGACCAGTAATAACTACATATTTATCGCGTGGTATTTCCACATTAACATTTTTTAAATTGTGAACGCGCGCGCCTTTGATTTTAATAGAATTATGCATAAATTTAAATAATTTTCGAATTTCCGAATTTTCAATTTCCAAAACAATTTTTAATTTATTAATTTTTTAAAATGACTCTCTCGGTTTGCCAGAAATTTAGATAAGCGAATGGAAATGTGCTAGCTTATTGGGTTAAACAATGGTATTCATTATAAGGTAAAAATACATTCTTGGCAAGAGTGGATGAAAACTAATTTTTTATTGAAAAATGGGGTATAAAATGGTAGAGTAATTATAAGAAAAATATCGTTACTGTCATTTCGAGTCCCGCAGGTTGCGGGGCGAGAAATCGCTTAAAGATTAAAATTGCAGAGTTTGTTTGTAGTCTGTGTGTAAGGAATTTTTCGCCCCGAACATCGAGGTTCGGAGTGACAATAAAAAAGATGAATAAAAAAGAATATAGTTTTTATGTTTATATAATGGCGAGTACTAGCGGAACTTTGTATATAGGAGTAACAAATAGTTTATCAAGGAGAATTTTTGAACATAAAAATAAAAACATACCTAGTTTTACGCAGAGATACTCGTGCACTAAGTTAGTTTATTACGAGCATTTTACCAGCATTCATTCTGCACTAGAAAGAGAAAAAGAAATAAAAAAATGGAGAAGGGATAAGAAGCAGAAATTAATAAAAGCTTTAAATCCGCATTGGAATGATTTGTGTGATGAAATGTTATGATTTCTTCGCAATAGCATAGTTACAAGTTATTAAAATTTAAGGGATTTCTCAGTCGTTTTGACATAGTCAAAACTCCTTCGAAATGACAATATATGGAAATGTTAATTATAGTATTGTTGTCGTTATTAATTGTGATTGTTCTAGCAATAGTTTTTTTGCTGTTAAAAAGGAAAGACGGAGGAGACGGCGAAAAAATGGCAGTGATGATGGATCGTTTAGGACAATTGGCAGAGCATAATAAAGATTTGCGCCAAGCGTTAGACGCAAAATTAACAGAAACTCACCAAGCTGCGCAGGTACAATTTGGGCAGACTGCTAAAATTATTTCTGAAGTGACAGAAAAATTAACGAAATTAGACGAAACCAATAAACAAGTGGTAAATTTTTCAGCGCAACTACAAAATTTACAGGATATTTTAAAAAACCCAAAACAGCGCGGCGTGCTCGGCGAATATTTTTTAGAAGAAACGTTGAAGAATGTTTTGCCGCCAAACTCATTTCAGATGCAATATCCATTCAAGGACGGGAGTATTGTTGATGCAGTCGTATTTGTCAAAGACAAAGTTATTCCAGTTGATTCGAAGTTTAGTCTCGAAACATATGAAAAAATTCTGAACTGCAACGATCCTGATATGCGCGAGAAATTGGAAAAACAGTTTAAGCAGGATTTGAAAATGCGTATTGATGAAACCAGTAAATATGTGAAACCAACCGAAAGAACTATGGACTTTGCGTTTATGTTTATTCCATCCGAGGCGATTTACTATGATTTGCTAATTAATAAAGTCGGCGCCGTGCAGGTTAATACACGTGATCTGATCGAATACGCTTTTAAAGAAAAACACGTCATTATTGTTTCACCGACTTCCTTTTTAGCCTATTTGCAAACCGTGTTACAGGGTTTGCGCGCTTTGCAAATTGAAGAAAGTGCCAAAGCCATCCGCGCTAATGTCGAAAAACTGGGACAGCATATGTTAAGCTATGATAGTTTTATGAAAAAATTAGGATTGAGCATGTCGACAACCGTTAGTCATTTTAATAATGCTTATCATGAATTTAAAAAGTTAGATAAAGATGTAATTAAAATCGCTGGCGGAGAAAGTAAGATAGAGGCGATGGTGATTGAGAAACCGAAAAATGAATAATATGAAAATGGAAAGTAATATTAACCAAATAAAAAGACCAGAACAGCCCGTTGAATTTATTTACGGCAAATATAGTATTGATGATGAATTTGAATCTTTAAGGGAGGTGTATGAAGAAATGGATTGGTACAAAAAACATAATTACGAGCCACACCTGCCTGAGCATTCAAAATTTAAAGAAATCGAAAAAATTTCTGATAAAGAAGATATTGATTGGGAAAAACTAAAAGAAATTTTTGCGAATGAAATTTATAACGATAATTATACTCATGAATTAGAAGGGATAAAACAGCAGGAATCGTTTTTAATGGAGGCGGTAGCCAGACTAAGGTCTTTAAAAGAAAAGTATAATTTAGAGATTTTTTCTACTTATGAAATTATATTTAAAACTTATGGAATGGGCGGTACTTATGGTGTTGGGGCTGATAGGGGTAAGGTCATTTTAAGAAAGAATGATAATCCAGATTTTAATTATGGTATAACTTGCATTCACGAGATGATACACATTGGGATAGAAAAGAGCATTGTCCAAGAGCACGATCTCTCGCAATCAGCAAAAGAGCGGTTAGTAGATTTAATTATTAGAGAAGATTTCGGCGATATGGCGCCAACTTATGTAATGCAAGATGAAACGGCTGACAGAAAGATTGATGAATTTGTTTTAGATAGAAAGACAGGAAAATTTGTTGACGATATTGAGGCCAGTGTTGCTGAGTTTGCAAAAAAGTTTCCCGAAGATGAAGATAAAGAAGATTAATAAATTCAAATGTCAATCGAACAAAAAAAAATAAATGAGATTAAGGAGGCGATAATTAAAGTTGTCGCTTTTTTTGATATATTTGATTTTCCGTTGACAGCTTTTGAGATCTGGAAATATTTATCAGTGCAGTGCGATCTGGCTGACGTGCAGGAGATATTGAGTAGCGGAGAATTGAATAAGGTTGTCAGCTGCAAAAACGGGACCTATTTTTTATCAGGCAGAGGTGGTATCTACGTGACTAGAATGAAGCGCTATAATTACGCAAACGCTAAATTTAAAAAAACCTTACGCATTGTCAGGTTATTTAAATATATTCCTTGGATCAAAATGGTCGCTATTGGCAATATGATTGGTGCGAACAATTTAAAACAAGAGAGCGATATTGATTTGTTTATTATCACTGCCTCACAAAGAATTTGGCTGACACGATTTATTTGCGCGGGATTAGCAGCTTTATTAAAATTGCGCCCGACGGCAGAAAATTTTCGTGATAAAATCTGTCTTAGTTTTTTTGTCAGCGAAGGTGCGCTCGACCTAAGCTCGCTGAAATTAAGCGATGATAAGTATTTGCTTCATTGGCTAGCTGACTTAACACCAGTTTACGATAGAGGTAATACTTATGATAAATTCATTGCTGCTAATCAATGGGTAAAAGAAAGTTTGCCGAATTGGTTTGAGATAAAAACTGCAAGCCGACAAGTTAAAGCATTGGATAATGTAGTTTATTCCGATTTAGTTGATGTTCTATTTGGTAGTTTGGAAAAATCAGCAAAGAATTTTCAATTACGTTTATTGCCGCAGAATATAAAAGCAGTAATGAATAAAGATACTAATGTGGTTATAAATGATGACGTCTTGAAGCTCCATATCAATGATAGGCGAGAAGAGTATAACAAGATATATCTTGATAGAATTTTTAATTTCTGACAATCGTCAAACTGCTATCGCGACTTGCAATCCTGAATTATTTTTTTCAGCCTGCCCGACTGAACACGTCAGTCGTTCGGGCGGGGATTCCCGCTTCCGCGGGAATGACACAAAAACATGAAAATAGTTAATAAAATAATCGAATATGGTTTATATGCGCTAGTGTTTTTGTTGCCGCTACAAACTCGCTGGATTATCAAACAAGGGTATTTAAATGGGTGGCCGTATGAATTTGGAACATTAAGCGTTTATGCGGTTGATATTTTATTAGTAGTATTACTGGGTCTGCAAGCGTTTAAATATTTTTATGCATTGAAGCAGTCAGATGACGCAGAAAATAAGTTGCCGATTCATTGGTGGCTACTAGCTATTTTCGAATTTATAACTTTTGTTTCTATTTTTGTTGCTCCTGATAAAATTATTGCTGTCTATAAATATTTGTATTTACTTTTAGCTATTGGTGTTTTTTGGTTGGTGCTAAGTGCCGAATACAAAAAAGAAAAACTGATTTTAGTTTTTATCAGTAGCACAATTCTACAAGCGCTTTTTGGCGTCTGGCAATTTTTGTCTCAACATACTTTTGCTAATAAATGGTTAGGGCTGGCAGTCCATCCGATTCAAGAAGCAGGAACTTCAATCATAATTGATGGAATAGGCGAGAGAGTATTGCGTGCTTATGGCACATTAGATCATCCTAATATTTTCGGCGGGTTGATGATGCTCGCTTTGCTACTGTTATTTTTGAATAACCCACCCTTGCCCTCCCTTTATAAAAGGGAGGGAAGAGGAAGAAGCGTGGCGGTCAACATCATTTATGGTTTTTGTTTAATTGCTCTATTAGTTGGATTGTTTTTTTCTTTTTCGCGGGCGGCGTGGATTAGTTTTTTTGCCGGTAGCTCATCTTTATTGATTGTCGCATTTTTTAAAAAAGATAAAGCTTTTTTAAAATTTTTATTTTTGAACTTAGCGATTTTTTTGCTTGTGTTTTCTGCTTTAACTTTCCAATATAAAGATTTAGTTTTTAGTAGAATGTCAGCTGATGTTTATACGGAAGTGAAGTCGGTTGATGAAAGGTTGGAGGGGAATAAGATAAGTTATGGAATTATAAAAGATAATTGGTGGCTGGGCGCTGGTGTTGGCAATTACGGCGTGGCGGTCCAAAATAAATTTAGTAATTTAAACTATCAATTATATCAACCGGTTCATAATGTTTATCTTTTGGTCGCTAGTGAATTAGGTATTATGGGTATAACGGCGCTAATATTATTTATTTTTTATATATTAACTTATATAAAAAGGGCAGGAAATATATATAAAACTACTATAATTATAAGTATATTAGTTCTGTTTATATTTGATCACTGGCTATTTAGCTTACATTACGGTATTATTATGTTATTTGTTGTTTTGGGGGCGTGCTTAAAAGGTGGAAAAAATTAATATAAAAATAGCTAAAATAAAATAATAATTTATATTTTTTGTGACAATCATAGACAATAGATAATTATAAAATATAATAGATAATTATAAAATATAATAGATAATTATAAAATATAATAGAATACTATAATATAAGATAATATATTATAGTATTTTTTTATGTTTTGTGGATAACATTAGTTGACAATAGAAGACAAAATTCTTTATAATTATAGTATCTGTGGATTTCTATTTGTAAAGCATTTCTTAAAACTGAATTAAACAAAATTACTAAACAAAAATTAATATAAAATTAAATCCCAGTGCTTTGGAAAAATGACCTCCTCACTCCCGAGGAGGTAGCGAAATTATTAAAAGTTAGCAAACGTACCGTTTATCGTTGGATTGATTCGGGAGAATTAAAAGTGGCCCGGATAGGTCGAAAGACTTACCGGGTTTTTGAGTCTGACGTAAAGAAATTCGTCAGCAAGTTTTATGTTGAATAAATTATGAAGTTGATAAATAAAAAATTGCTACGGATGATTTGGCTGATAATGCTTTTGGTCTTGCCTTTGAATTTTGTTGCCGCCGCTATGCAAAGCACCAACTATGTTATTTACGAAAATGTTTTGCACACTTTTACCGGACCAGTTATTTCCAACGTTAATTCTTCGGTGTCAGATGCTAACGTGACAATCACTTGGGATACTGATGTGAATGCCGACAGCTTCGTGGTTTATGATACTGATGTCGGGTTTGCTGCCAGCAAAGAACAGGGCACGAGCGCAATCAGCGTAACTGCGCACAGTGTTTTATTGACTGGTTTGTCAGAAAATACAACTTATTACTACCGCGCTAAATCAAAAAGAATTAATGGCGGGATCAGCACTAGCGGTGTCGGTACTTTTTTAACCGGTAGTACCGCTTCAACAACGCCGACGCCAACACCGACGCCAACTGAAACTAGCGCGGGCGGAGGCATGCTAATTATTGACAAGACCGATAAAGTGGCGCCGGTTATTACTGATTTGACTTTTAAGTTGCTGAACAGCACTGCGGTTGAAATTAAATGGAAAACAAATGAAAAATCTACTAGTTTTATAGAATACGGCGAGACCGCTGGTTACGGATCGACTTTTGGCAGTTGGAATTCAGTGGAAGAACATACCGTCATTTTAGATAATTTATTGCCATTCACCACTTACCACTTCCGAGCTTTAAGTAGCGACAGTTGGGGCAACGTCGGTTATTCGGAAGACAGAACTTTTACTACTAGTCCGGCAGAAGGCGAAGAGGGAGAGGGCGAAACGGGCGCGATAGACCAAAAGATTATAGAAGAAGTTTCCAAGCGTACTTTAGAATTTTTAAAAAAATTATTTCCGGAAGTATCTTTAAATCAACTCGGAACTAACCCCTATACTACCATCAGCTCAATTGATCAAATATTGAATTTTATTCCGGCGCCGGTTTTGTCCGGCGAACCGGGCATGACTATCGGCGCCAAGCAAGCGACCATCAGATGGACAACTGATATTGACGCCAATGCCGTTGTCGCTTTAGCGGCAGAAGGAGATTATAAACCAGGAGCGGCTGAACCTTATGTGCAGATTATTGGCAGTTCAGATGTTTATGAAAAAAACCATGAAGTCAAACTAATGGGATTGACGCCTAATACTTTATATCACATCCAATTGCGCAGTAAAGCTAAATTGGGGCCGACGGCTAAATCAAGAGATTTTACCTTCCGCACGATTACAGAAGAATTAGAAATTACGAGTTATTTTTCGCAGGTAATTGATCCGCAAACAGTTATTTTTAAGTGGGTGACAAATAAAGACGCTGATTCAGCCGTCAAATTCACTCCGTATTTCAACAACGTTTTGGCAGTTGACCAATCAAAAACAATCAAAGATAACGCGATGTCAGTTATTCATGAAATTAAAGTGGCGGAATTGTTGGGTGGAGTTGTCTATGAAGTTGAGTTGGTAAGCACTGATAATGAAAATAATACTGCCACCAAGCAACTGCCGAATTTTTCAACTGGCAAAGACGAAACACCGCCGGAGATTACTAAAATTAAAGCCGAGTCCACAGTGTTTTTAGACAAAAAAGATAAAACGCAAACGGTAATTTCCTGGAATACGAATGAGCCGGCGACTTCTAAAATTTATTACCAAGAAGGCGTTCATGGCGGCGGGACAACTTTAAATGAGTCGACTAGTTTAAATGAAAATTATAATAAAGAACATGTGATTGTAATTACTAAGTTTAAGCCAGGAACGGTTTATACCTTTAGAGTAGAGAGCGCTGATTCGGCTGGCAACCTAACTTTATCGCAACCACATACTTTTATGACAGCTAAGCAGAAAGAGTCAATTATCCAGATTATTATGAGAGTCTTAGAAAATACTTTCGGTTGGGTAAAGCAAATCGGAGTCTAGGTTGTAGGTGGCAGGTTCTAGCTTTATCTAGCGTCAAGAGTTCAACACCGCTCAACCAACTAAAATCTAAAAACTAAAAGCTAAAATAGAATGAAATTAAAGGTCAGAACAATTTTAAAGGGAATGGTAACGTCAGGCATATTGATGGCGATGCTTTTTGGCTTGGTTGGAATCGGCAGCGTTAAGGCCGATATAAATCCTTTGCTTAATTTTGCCGGCAAGGTGACTAATACGGACGGCAGCGAATTGGCGGACGGAGTTTATGATTTTATTTTCAGCCTTTATACTTCGCCGACTAGTACTTCAGCTATTTGGACGGAAGATTTAACGTCCGCTGGCGGTTATACTTTTTCGGCCGCCTTTAGTTCGGCAGTTTATAACGCCGGCAGCGAAACTAGTGAAGTTAGCTATACTGGCGGAACGAACGCCGGGACTTTGCGCGTTGGCCAATATTTGACTCATGGCAGCGACTCTTTGCTGATTACCAGTTATGATAATGGCGCCAGCACAATTACTGTCGCCGGTGATGCTTCCGCTTGGAGCGGCGGCACCATTAATAACCGTCCTTACGTGACCGGCGGAGTTATAGATATTAACTTAGGCGCTGTAACTGATTTATCAAGCATTAATTTTAACCAACCCTTGTATCTCGAGGTAATATTTAACGGTGAGACAATGCGACCAAGAAAAGTTTTGTATTCTGTTCCTTATGCTTTTGAAGCGGCGAGCGTTGGTGGCAAGACGGCGACTGACATTCCGGGTCTTGATGAAAACGAGACTGTTACTGGCATCTGGCATTTTGATAATACCTTGAGCGCCTCCTCAACCTCGGCTAGCGCTGCGTTAACAATTACGCAAAACGGCAGCGGCAATATTGTAGAATTTAAACGCGCCACAACTACTGTTGATACCACTGCCTTCGCGATTGACAGTAATGGGCGAGTGCAAATTGGAGATTATTATTTCCCGTTATCGCGGGGAACAAATCAGCAGGCTTTGATGACGGACGGCAGCGGCAATTTATACTGGGGCACGCCAACTGGCGCTGGTACAATTAATGCTGGCACCGCTGGTCAGATCGCCTATTTTGATGCTAGCGGCAATGTCTTATCCGGATCTTCATTGGTTTTCTTAGCGACAACGACTAATAGAGTTGGAATTGGCGCTATTTCGCCGAGCGTTTTATTGCAAGTCGGGTCTTCTACGCCGAGTCATGTCAGCGGTTATCGCGACACCTTCTTGTCCGGTAGTTTGGAGATTGGAGATTTGCTCTATATTAATGGTAATGGCACCTCGATCATTGGCGGCAATTTAGATGTTGCTGGGACTTTAGAAGTTGGTAGTACATTTAGTATCAACGGTAGCGGCGTAGTAACTAGCGGCATTTGGCAGGGTAGTACATTAGGTATGTCTTATGGCGGTACCGGCAATACAAGCTTCGCGCAAGGTTCGATTGTATTTTCAAACGGCACAATTTTAACTCAAGACAATAATAATTTATATTGGGACAATATTAATAAGATGTTGGGGGTAGGAACCAGTACGTTAGCCGCTAATTCAGCTTTAACTGTTGGCGGCGATATGTGGTTGAGCGGAAATGTTTTGCCTTTGTCGTATGCCAGCACTTCAATTGGTTCAGCTGCCAATCGTTGGAGCTATGGTTATTTTGACAGGATTGACGTGACGGCTGGAATTGATATTGCCTCCACTTCAATTTCCGGCACAGCCGGTAATATATTTACAATAAACGCCAGCAATGTCAGCGCAGATGCTGAAGATAGCAGCTTGGCTTTTGAAAGAGGAACGGTTGATCCTAATGCGGTTTTGACCTGGAATTCGTCCAGCGATAGATTCCAAATGAATTTCCCGCTTTACATTTATAATGATGCCGCTGGCTCGCAAATTTCAACTTTGACGATTAGGGCTGGAGCGAATCAAGGTGGCATTCCTTTATTGCAATGGCTTAATAATAGCGGTAGTGTGCTAGGCGCTATTAGCGCCAGCGGTTATTTAGGTTTGGGAACGTCAACACCAAGCAATTGGTTGGCAGTCGGTAGTACGACTGGCAGTCAGTTCATAGTTGATGGTAGCGGTCGCGTAATACAGGGTGTTTGGAACGGCACGCCAATTGGCGTCGCCTACGGCGGCACTGGCACCACCACTTTTGCAGTTAATTCGCTGCTCTACGCTTCTGGCGCGCAGACTATCAACGAAATCTATTCTAGCTCCACGCCAGGATTGATATTGCAGCTAGATACTGCCGGCAAGCCATTTTGGGCAGCCACTTCCTCGCTCGGCATTGATTTTAATAATATCGGCGGCACTCTGAGCACAATCCAAGGCGGCACTGGTTGGGATTCTCATTTAGCTACTGGTTTTGCCTTCATTGATAATGGCAATTGGGGCGCCTCCAGCACCATCTCTGTCGCCTACGGCGGCACCGGCACTTCTACTTTTGAAGTCGGTTCGTTAGTTTACGCTAGAGCGCGCAATACCCTCGGCGAAATATTAGCTGGCAATGATAACTATATTCTAAAAATGCAGGGCGGTGTTCCCATTTGGGTGTCCACTTCTTCTCTAGCTATTAGCGCTGGAGATTTAGAAGGAGTATTGCCAGTGCTAAATGGCGGTACCGGTTCATCCACTTTAGGCGGCATCCTCAAAGGGGATGGTACCAACGCTGTAGTCTCAGCTACTCTGGGCACAGACTATATTAACAGCGCTTATCTCTCTGGCATTAGTCCGATTTCCTATGATAGCGGTAGCGGTCAGATTTCTCTGTCAGTAGCCAGTCAGGCTAATAACGACTTGCTCTACTATAATAGTGGCTGGACACGATTGGCTGCTGGCGGCACTAATACATTATTAGGCATTGATGCTGACGGCAATCTAGCCTATCGGGCGACTTCAACCCTGGGCTTGCCAATGGGAACAGGCATAGCCGGCCAGCCAACTGTCTGGTTAACAAACAATACTTTAGGCGCTACTTCTACTTTGTCAGCTGCTTACGGCGGCACCGGTATTTCCGCCTACAGCATCGGTTCATTGCTAGTAGCCACTTCTACTACCCAATTAGTTGAATTAGGCATTGGCCAAGAAGGCCGCATTCTGCAAGTTATTAATGGTCGTCCAGTTTGGGCCGCTACCTCATCCTTAGGTATTGACATTAACGCTATTGGTACATTAATGACTGATGCCGGCGGCACCGGACAGGATTCTTCCGGCTGGAACGGTTTAGTCCACGTCGTTAACGGCATCTGGAGCGCAATTCAAGGTACAGCCAACTCTATTGCCTATTGGTCAGATCAGAATACTTTAAGCTCAACCTCAACAATAGCTGTCAGTTTGGGCGGCACGGGCGTTGCCAGTTTTACTGCCAACGGCATACTTTACGGCAACGGCACTGGTGCCATCCAGTCATCAGACGGTCCTACTCAATATGGCCAATTACTCATGGCTGACGCCAGTGGCATACCAATCTGGCGAGCAACCAACACTTTAGCTATTAATTTAGACGATACCGTCGGTATTTTAGCTGTTAACCGCGGCGGCACCGGTCTGACCACTTACACCCAAGGTTCAATATTATTAGCTACTACTTCTGATACTATCGGACAGATTTTGCCTGTTCATACCGGTTATATCCTCCAAGACGTTAACGGCACGCCAACCTGGGTGTCAACCACTTCTTTGGGCATTGACTTTAATAATATTGGCGGCACTTTGGCCACTGACCAGGGCGGCACCAATCAGGATTCTTCCGGTTGGAACGGTATGGTTAGGGTAGTTGGCGGTGTCTGGGGCGCAGTCAATGGTACGGCTAACAATCTAGCCTTCTGGTCTGATGCTAATACTATTGCCGCCACCTCTTCCTTATATCTTACTTCAGCCGGCAATCTGGGTATTGGGACGACGACGCCGCAAAGTAAATTAGCAGTAGTAGGCGACGTTGGCATTCATAACCAAGGCGGCCTGAATTTATATGAATTGGCTGTTAATGGTATAAATTATATTTCTCATCGAGCTACAACCAGCATAGCCGTTAACACTACTTATTATTGGCCAGGTGATAGTATGGCAGGACTAGCTTTAATGACTGATGGTAATGGTAATTTGTACTGGGGCAGTCCTTCTGGCGCAGGTTTAATTAATAATGCTAGCCAGGGTTGGATTCCGTATTATTCAGCCGCTGGCAGCGGAAACACACTTACTGGCACTTCCACTATATTTATTGCTCAAAATGGTTATGTTGGCATAGCTTCCACTAATCCATCAGCGCAATTATCGGTTGGCGGTGATATAGTTGCAACACAATTCTGTTTAGATGGCGTTTGTATTACTGGCTGGAGTCAGGCTGGCGGAATTAGCGGCTCGGGCGCAGTCGGACAGATAGCTTATTGGACGGGTGCCAGTACTACCGCCGGCACTTCTACTTTAGCAACTAACGTTGGCGGTATCGGTCAAAATTCATCCGGTTGGACTGGCTTTGCCTACGTTAACAATGGAATATGGGGCGCGTCTAGCACTATTTCAGCCGATAAATTGCAAGCCATAGTAATGATAGAGGGTGAGAATATTTCGTTATTAAATAATGACGTTGGGTACATCACTGATGGCAATACCGGCTGGGATAATACTTATGGATTTATAACGCTTGGTAGTTTGAGCGTAGCCGCTACTTCCAGTTTAACTTATAATAGCGACACCGGAATTTTTTCCATCGCTTCTGACCGCGTTATACCGTTAATAGCTTCAACTACTCAATGGAACGAAGCTTATAATTGGGGCAGTCATACGTCGCAGAATTACTTTAGTTTAAATTCAGCTCCTTTGAGCGTCGCCTACGGCGGCACTGGCACCACCACTTTTGCAGTTAATTCGCTGCTCTACGCTTCTGGCGCGCAGACTATCAACGAAATCT
>JAKJDO010000040.1 GCA_022705905.1 Patescibacteria group bacterium | reverse complement strand
GAACGAGAACCATCAAAATAGCAAAGGAAATCTTGAGCGTAAAACCAAAAATTTCCATGGTTAGTAAGCGCTCAAAAGGAAGGAAAATAAAAAATCCTATAAGCAAAAAGTGGGCTAGCAGATACTTAGTTATTTTTGTCATTTTTGGACCATATTATATAAATATATATTACAAAATATAGGATAAAAAAGATAAGTAGATATATTATAATTGGGAAAAAGGAAAAGATTTTCGGGTTGTTATTAACGATATAATTAAGCAACCCTTCCAGTTTGATTAGGCTTAAATTTCGCCAAGAAAAATCGCCTAGATAATTACCAAAATTACTGCTGGAAACATATCCACTACCCTTGACGTAGAAACGATCAACCATAAACCACAAAGAATATATTGCCGCGGCCAGACTAAAAAGAGGGAAAATGCTGATAAGAAAACGATTCTTCAATCGACAAAGTCCGAGATACATCAACCAAGCAAAAACAAATAATAATGGGAATAGATGCCGGCCTTGGGGAGAAAAGTCAGTAAGATTCTTGTTGGCAAAGTATAGGAGTGATAACCAAATCAGCAGAAAAAGAAAGGCGACCTGTAAACGATTGGATCGTAATTGGAAACTATTATATAATGCCAAAACAACGGGCGAAAAAAGCAACAGATAAAATATGTAATAGACGATAATTGGTAAAAATATGATTGCACCACCTAAACTAGCAAAAAAACCAAGGTAGGTAAATTTTATAAAATTGGCCTCAAAAAGTATCGAAAAGATATTATAGCCACGAACAGCCGGAGGAGCAAACCAGTCCGGAGCATTAATTTTAATTTGATTACTGATATAATTGACAATCAAGGGGTCGCCGTATAGCTGATAATTCCTCAGCCACCAGTAGGCATTTATTATGATTATCGGCAAAAGAAGGGCTAACACTGAATACAAACGTTCACGGCCATGATGGTTTTTGTAAATTGCTACTAACGCGATTAAGAGTGCAGTCGCCAACCAAATAAAATAGTTAACTTTACAAAGAGCTAGCAGACCGGCAAAAACTCCGAGCAATAAGGCTGATTTGAAAGTTTTTCTTTCGAGGTAATTTTGCAAAAAATAAAAAACAAGTGCTGAAAATAGTAGGGCCACCGGCTCGATGTTAACATAACCGCCAGAGAATAGGACTTGGGGAATTAGAGAGATAAATAAAGTTACAGTCAGAGATATCCGGAGATTTGTCGGCTTTATTTTTGCCAATCCCAGAAATAAAGTCGCCGAGAATAAAGCCAGTAGTAATGAGCTGATTAAGCGATAATACAATATTGCAGATCCGCCCTTATCTTGGTTAAGGCCACTAACAGGCAAATAAAATAGATAATTAAAAGCGGAATTATAGGTCATCGGGTAATAAGCCCCAGAAAGCAAACCAGGACTAAATGTGATATCGCTATGATGAAAAACCGGCAACTGTTTTTCTTTAGCAATTTGTCTGATTACCGCCAAATGCTGAGGTTCGTCAGGCCCTTCGCCATCTAATGGCACAACTGCCGCCCAAATAAAAGAGAAAAATAAGACCAAAAAGAAGATCATTATGGCCAAATGTTGAGTTTTCAAATTTGAAAAAAATTTACGCATAGAAATTGAAAAAACACTAATAAAAAGCTATAATAAACGATAGTTACTAAAATTAATTATATCACTCAAAGGACTTTGGATGAAAAACGAAACTAAAGTCTGCCTAATCTCACTCGACAAAGTCGGGAAAAAAATGGCCGGACCGGGCATTAGATACCTGGAGCTTGGGAGACATTTGTCCGAAAAGTTTGACGCTACTCTTTTTGTTCCCGACGAAACCGATATAAAGGAAA
>JAKJDO010000006.1 GCA_022705905.1 Patescibacteria group bacterium | reverse complement strand
CTCGGCGTTAGCTGCTTCGGGATTAATAGAATCGGAACTAAGTTGTCCAACTTCTTGCTCCTCGGCGATAGATGGCTGCTCGTCTAAAGAATCCTGGCTTATTTTATTAATCAGCTTAAAATCACATCGGTTATTTTCGCAAACAACCTGACCCGCCTGGCAATTAAAAACGGCTGCGCAAACAATATCTTCGCAAGAAGACCCCGTCTCGCCCAGCCAGTTAGCTAGGTAATCTTTGTTAATAGCCGCCTGTTGTCCGCCGTTGTTACAAGAGCAACAATCAACTTGAGTTTCTGCGCAATCGTCATCAACGGCGCAAATTTTCCATTCATCCAAAATTGCCATGGCTTTTTCCGTATTATTAACTGTTTCTTTTCTAATGCTGGTGTCTGTCATTAGGTTTAATGTCTCCTGCTCTCTATTTTCAACTTTTTTTGAAATATCCTTAACTTGCGACCAAAGATAGTAGCCAACAGCTGACACGACAATCAATATCAAAATACTGCCAGCAATGCCGATCAAAGAGTATCTTTTCCCCCTTTTTTGCCCTTTGTCATAAAGTCCTTTCAATCTCTCTTCAAAATCGCTCATAGCCTGTTCACCTTCATCTTTTGTCAAGGCAAAATTCTTAGTTTTATTTTCATTTACTGGCGCTTCACTTGGCAGGCTGCCAAGCAAAGGCGTATTAGGATTATTGACCTGCTTATTATCGCCAGTTGGCTTGTTTTCTAAATCTTCAAACATATTTTTAAATTTTCAAATTTTTTAAACAACGTTTAAATTGTCCTAAATAAAACCAACTAAATAATTCCGTCCAGTCCTGGCATTTCCTCCTTGCCTAAATAAGCTAGCATTGCTCCGCCTCCGGTTGATACCCAGTCTACATATTCGAACATGTTAGTTTTTTGCAACGCCTCTACAGTTTCGCCGCCACCGACTACGCCAAAAGCCCTCCCCTTAGAGCGAGAGGCTACAACACGAGCTATAGACATTGTGCCATATTTAAAATGCGCTTCTTCGAATTTGCCCATTGGACCGTTCCAAATAATTGTGGCTGCTTTTTTTATAAAATGGGAGTATAATCTGATAGTTTCCGGGCCGATGTCAAAAATGTAATCGCCCTTGCTGACGCTATTTACTCTTTTCACTTTTACCTCGCCGCCGCTGGCACGATTACTAACCACCACATCTACCGGCAAAACAATTTTTTTACTTTTAAATTTTTTAGCAAAAGCGATACTTTCTTTATCAACCATTGATTTGCCGACTTCATAGCCGCAAGCTAATAAAAAATTGTTAGCCAGAGCACCGCCGACTAACAAATGGGCTGATTTTTTTTCTAAATTTCTTGCTAAAGTAATCTTAGTAGATATCTTTGAACCGCCGATAACGGTAATCAGGGGTTTCTGCGGATGCAATGCTTTATCTAAATTAACAATTTCTTTCTCAAGCAATAAACCAGCATAAGACGGCAGGTAATCTTTAATGGCGCTGACTGATGCGTGCGCGCGATGACTGACGGCAAAAGCATCATTAACATAAACTTCGCCTAACTTAGCAAGGTTCTTTGCCAAGCTACGGTTATTTTTTTCTTCACCAACCTCAAATCTGACATTTTCCAACATTATTATATCGCCATACTTGGCTTTACTTATTTTTTTTCCTGCCTCAAATTCGTTTATTTCTTCCACTACAATAATATTTTTACCGATTAACTTTCCTAATGCCTTAGCAATTGGTTTAACCGAATATTTCTCGTCGTATTTGCCCGGGACTGGTCTGCCGAGATGAGTTATTAAAACAACCCGGCAATGCTTGTCCAGTAAAAATTTAATAGTTGCCAGTTGCTGTTCTATTTTATAATTATCTTGGATCTTCCCCTTTTTTATCGGCACATTCAAATCAGTTCTAAGCAGGACCTTTTTGCCATATAAATTTTTAGCGTTTTTTATAGTTTTTATGGCCATAATAATAAAAATAACTACTTGTTAATAAGTATCAAGTCATTATATATTATAACACAAAAGCCATCTAAAAACAAAAAATCATATCCCCCTTGCTTCTCCCTGATCAACAGTTTCTACTTTTTTCCAAGACAAACGTCTTTTTAGTGAATCTAAAAAATTAAATAGTTCTTCACTTCTCAATAAGTAGCAAAACAAAAGATAAGCTGCGATGCCGAAAATAGCAGCTAAAAAACCCTGAGTAGCCACCCCCCAGACTTTTGTCATGTCAATAAAAGGCCAAACTAGTATTTTCATAATTTGAACGGTTGTGCCGCCAGCTAAAGCAGACAGCGAAAATTTTATCGTTGAGAATAAAATTCGCACCTCGTCCATTTCCCCAATTTCCAGTTTTAGTATCAGCCAAAGTAAAATAAAATTTAAAATGCTAGAAATGGAAAAAGCTAGCGCCAGTCCAGCTACGCCCAATTTTTTATTTAAGAATATCGATAAAAAAACATTGACCGCTACGCAAATTAAGCCGATATAGAAAGGCGTTTTGGAATCATGTCTAGCATAAAAAACTCTTATTAACAAAGGTATGCTGGCTTGAGCAAATAAAGAAATAGAAAAAAATCCCAGTGTATTTAGAGTTAGAATTGTGTCGTTCCAATCAAACTGGCCCGTACCTAAAATAACGCGGATGATTTGCGCGCGCAAAGTCAAAAGCAAAACTGTAGATGGAACAATAAAAAATAATATCTGCCGGAAAATATTGGAAAAACTATCAATTAATTTCTTTTTATTAAAAGCTATAGCCGATAAAGCCGGGAAGGCGGCTACAGCAAAAGATAAGCCAAAAATACCAACAGGAAAAGACTGCAAGTTGTTAGCCAAATTAAAAATAGCCAAAGACCCACCGGCTAATGTCGAAGCAATGATGGTAATAACAATAAAATTAATTTGACTAACAGCTAAGCTCATAGTTCGCGGTATCATCATCGCTCCTATTTGAATTGTATGAATATCTTTAAAATTAAACTTAAAAGAGTAGCGATAGCCAAGTTTTAAAACCGCCGGTATTTGCACGGCCATATGAAAAAAAGCCCCAACGGCCACACCCCAAGCCAGACCACGCACGCCCCACAAGGGCACAAAGTAAAGAGCGCCAACAATAATGCCGATATTATAAAAAATTGGGGATAAAGAATAAATGAAGAACCTTTTAAAAGCCTGTAAAATTCCTCCTAAAATACTGGAGATACCTAAAAATAAGGGCGACAAAAACATTATTCTAGTTAAGCTAGCTGTTAGCGCCTGCTTTTCTAAAGAAAAACCGGGAGCAATAAGTTTGGTCAGGTACGGTGAAAACAAAAAACCCAAAATAGATATAATTATCAAAGATAAAGAGAGAATATTCAAAACGTTATTAGTCGCATTCCAAGCCTCCTGATTGGTCGTCGAGTTTGTGTGCACCCCCTCGCATTTATAATCCTTTATCAATTTAGTTAAAATTGGAATAAATCCCGCTGATAAAGCGCCTAAAACAATCAAGTTGTAAATCAAATCCGGAATGCGAAAAGCCGCATAATAAATATCAAGTGTATCACCAGCGCCAAACTGACCGGCTAAAATACGATCACGAAAAATTCCTAAAAGCCTACTAGCCAAAGAAGACAGCGCCACGAGTAGCGCTGCAACTGTTATACTATTTATTTGACCGGTAAATAATTTTTTAATCATACTCCGCATTGTCATCCCCGCGAAAGCGGGGATCCAGTTTTATATCGCAAGATAATTTATCTTATCTTTTTCATCATTTCGCTTTTAGTCAAAAGACCTGCTTGAGCCCCCATTGAGCCGACAACTGAAGCGGTATTGCAAACGCCCATATACATTGCTCTTCTAATATCTCCGGAAAACATTTTCAAGCCGGCAGTAAAGGTTGAGCCAAAGGCATCGCCTACTCCAGTGGTATTAATTCTCTTTTTTTCTTTAACAATTGCCTGATGATAGAAATTATTTCCGTCGTAAACATCAGCGCCGTCTTGACCGCTCGTTATTACTACCATCCTCGGTCCCCAATCTTTAATTATCTGTAATAAATTTTTGACATTATCCAAAAATTTAGCATTGCGGCGGTTGTACTTGCCGCTAGACACGGCTAATTCTAGAGCCTCGTCTTTGTTGACAATCAGCACCTCTGTTTTTTTAAAATATTTACCCAGCAATTTTGCACCTTTATGCAATTGGATGTGGCCCGGATTCCAAGATATTTTTGCATTGTCAGCGCTAAATATTTTGTCTAAAACTTTTTGCCAGTTACCGGACAAAGAAGTTAAATACACCCATTTAGCTTGCTTAAGTTTATTTAAATCCGTCTTGTCTAACTCTAATTTTTCATTCGCCGCTCGATAGGAAAAAACTACGTGCTCATTAGCCGGACCAGCAATTAAAAAAGAAAACCCAGAACTCACGCCTGATATTTTCTTTATTAACGACGTATCCACTCCTTTTTTTTGAAAATTATCAATAATTGAAAGGCCGCGATTATCATCGCCAATAGCCGCTAAAGCTGCGGATTTAAAACCCAACAAAGACAAGCATACGGCGGCATTAGCCGCGCCGCCGCCGAAAGTTGAATAACCATTATCAACTTGCAGTTTGGCGCCGTATTCAAAGGCAAATAATTTCTGGCGCAGAATGTCTTTTCTATTATCAATTATAACTCCGTCCTTAGTATAAAAAGTCATATCTTCGGTCGCCCCACCGATAGTAATAAAGTCAAATTTCATAAAATTTATTGCTAATTTTAACACTTTTATTATAGCACAAATATTTTCCGCCTGCCACTATTCAAAAAGTGCGCCTTTCAGCTGCGGGCGCACTCTTTAAAACATAATATGCAAAATTATTGTAAATCTTTCAATTGTTTGTTTAAACCGTCTCTTTCTGTTTTGGTTATCAAATAGATATTATCGCTATCGCCTTTTTTGGCATAATACAAATCATTACCATTATCGCTACCAATAATTAAAGTATTATCTATACTGTCGCCAGTTACCTGAATTATCAGTTGATTTTTTTCTAAACCAGTGCCGTCAAATTTTTGCTCCGGAATTTTAGAAGCCAGCAAGCTAGCCATCAGATCAATGACACTAGCTACTTTATCATTGCTCAATTTTACGGACTTAGTCCCGGTAGCATACCAATCTTCGCCCTGTTTGACTATTGTAAATTCCTTGCCTCCGATTTGAAATCTGACATTATTGATTTTAGTCTTATCACTGGCAAAAATTGTTTTATCATACCAATCGTCTTGGGAAAATAAACTATAAATATCTAATTTTACTTGATATGTTTTATCTGAATTAATTGGCGAAATATAAGTATTCATGTAATCACTAGAGAGTTTACCGACAACAAAACTTGCCATCTCATTATTATCTTGTTCTAGCTTAACGACAACGCCGCTATCTTCATCAGTGCCAAAATCAGACTTTTTGTCTTTGTTCTGACTAACAACCTCTAACTGTGCTACAACCAATTCTTTTAAATCAGAGATCAAACTGTTCGCATTAGAATCACTAACATAAAAATCTTTAGTACCATCTATCTTCCATTTACTGCCGCTAGCAAGCAAGATTGTGGCCTCACCATCTTTGATAACTTCAATTTTATTTATTTTTTCTACGTTAATACCGGCCAAAAAATTTTTAGGTTGCGCCCTTCTCTCTTGCCAATTTTTATATGGGCCCTGGTAAATATAAGCTAGGCCGATTAGCAAAACTAAAGCGATTATTAAAAAGAAATTTTTTTTACTCATAATTTTTAATATTTAAATTTCATCAATAAATTTTGACCTTCTTCTTAAATAATATCTAGCCAGACCAAAACTAATCGCTAAAATTGTGATGCCGAATATATTAAAATAACGGATAGCATTTTTCGCGCCTTCGCTCATTCCCTCTTTTATTGGTCGAAAAGAAACGTCTTTAGAACGAATATTTATCAGATCTTCATCTAAACTTAGCCCGTCAACAAGATTTAAAAATAAATTAGCATTATCGCTGTTGCTACCGATAAAACTATCTCTGGCAAAATCACTGTCGCCAACGACAGTCAGACGGGCATTAAACTGTTTTTCACCTTTATCGTCCGGGTAAGCATTATCAACCAAGCCGTTGACTGCTACGGCGATATTATATATTCCTGTTTTAGAACCAGGGCTAACTGCCGCTGGGGCTAAATTAAAGTCATCCTTTATTTCCCAAGCCTTATCAGTCGTAAAAATTAAATTAGTGGCAATCTCTTTGTTTATTTTACCTGTATCAATAGTAATACTACTAGACCAGGGCATAATAACGTTTTCTAAGCTAGCAACTATGCTATTATTTGCATTAAAACCGTCGTTAGTAATTCTTAACCAGTAAGGATAATTAACTGCGAATGTCATATAACCCTGGGAAAAAGAAGCTAGACTGCTGCGAATATCAGCGATTAAATTCTTGTTGACAATAATTCCGTATTTAGCCAAAAATTTATCTAAATTAGTACTGCTCACTTGAGCGGATAAATTTTGGTCAACATTAACTCCATCTAATAAGACAAGCAAGGAGCCACCTCTAGCTAAAAATCTATTAATAGTTTTTAGTTGATCTTCGGTAAACGACTCCCTGGGGCCAAATATAATTAAAGTTTTAATTTCACTGGCAAGATCTTCTTGGCTTAATTTAACTTGTTCAATTTTATACAATTTCTGCAAGGCCTCTAAAATTACTTTTGTTTCACTGGCTGGGTCGGCTGTTTGGTTGGTGACGACATATCCAATTGTCGCTATTTCTTTAGCAGTTGCTTTCTTGATAGCAGTCGTTATTTTATATTCTAAATCCCCAGTGCTCTGTCCAATAGCTGGAATTACTTCATAGTTATCGCCATAACCGATTATTAGCCCCATATAACCGTTAACAGTCTGCATTTGATCTTTAGCATAAACCTGAAAAGTCAGCTGCGGGATACCTTTTAAATAAAGTTCTCTTTTAATTTCATCATTACTGCCAGGATCAATAAACTCTGTTCTAATTTTACCGTTTGAATAAACTTGATATTCACCCAGTAAATCAGAAACTTCTTGGCGCACCGATAAAAACTGACTGGGTAAATTACTGCTAAAATAAGCTTTAATGGTGACAATGTCATCTAAACTACTGGCTGTTTTTTTACTAGCGGCAGAAATTGAATAATTTTTTCCTTGCGTTAAATCAAAACGATAAAATATTTGGTAGGAAAAAAAATTAACAACAGCTATAATGCCAATAAGTAAAATAATGGTAACTGATAAATCCGTCTTATATATTTTATTTAATGTCTTAAATTTGAAATCAAATTTCATATATTTTAAGTAAATATTTATTTCCAGCCGCGGCTTTCAATCATGCGCGCATTAAGCCACAAGAATATAAATATAAATGAAAAATAATAAATCAAATCTTTAGTGTCAATCACGCCCTTAGCTATATTATAAAAATGGTTTCCCAAACCTAAAAAATTCATAATCGGCACGAGGAATTGAGGTGCTCCCATCAAAACAAAATTAGCGCCGACTATAAAAAAACCGAAACAAGCGGCTAGTCCTAAAACAAAGGCAATAATTTGATTTTTAGTCAAACTAGATATAAATAAACCTAAGGATAAATAAGATCCGCCTAGCAACAAAGAGCCTATATAGGAGCCGATAACTGGGCCCCAATCAAGATTGCCAAGAGAAGCGATTGTAATCGGCAAAGTAAAAGTCGTTGCCAGCGCGATAGATAGAAAGGCCAAAGCTCCTAAAAATTTTCCCCAGACTACCTGCCAATCCGTCACTGGTAATGTCAGCAAAAATTCGATCGTGCCAGCTTTCTTTTCTTCTGACCATAAACGCATAGTAATAGCTGGACATAGGAATAAAAAAATCCAAGGCAATAACTCAAAGTAGCCGCGCATACTGGCTTCTCCGATAAGAAAAAAATTCTTGAAAAATAGCCAGTTGCCCGTTACCAAAAAAACACCGATAAAAATATAAGCAATCGGCGAATTAAAGTAAGACATTAATTCTTTCTTGAACAAAATATAAATTGTCTCAAAATATTTTTTATTCATATTATTATAATTATAAAAAATTATTTGGTTAACTCTCTAAAGACATCTTCTAAACTAACGGCCTTTTTATTAAACTCCAAAATTCCCCAATCATTATCCATTACTAACTTAGCTAACGACTCGCGAATATCTGTTTCATTTTTTGATTCAACTTCGTAACCATGAATATTATCCGACTCCGTGTCTTTAAAATCTACTTTGGCCACATTTTCCATGCGGCTAATTTTCTCTAAAACAGCGTCCTTCGGTCCTTTTATTTTTACATAAATTATTTCCTTTCCGCCTGCTTTTTTTGTTAATTCTTCCGGACTGCCCTCACCGACAATTTTACCTTTATTTATGATAACCGCACGATCGCAAACCGCACTCACCTCACCTAAAATGTGCGTGGAAAATATAACGGTTTTTTCTCTACCCAAATCTTTAATTAATTTTCTAATTTCCACAATCTGATTTGGATCCAACCCGGTAGTCGGTTCGTCTAAAATTAAAATTTCCGGATTATGCATAATTGCTTGCGCTAACCCTACTCTTTGTCTAAAACCCTTAGACAATTCCTCAATTGGTTGCTTAATAACGCTTCGCAAACCACAAATATCCACAACCTCTTTTATTCTTTTTTTGATCTCAGTCTTGGCAATACCTCTCATTTCAGCCACAAACTTTAGGTATTCATATACTCGCATATCCTCATATAAAGGAACGGTTTCTGGCAAATAGCCAATTTTCTGGCGAGTAGCGATTTTGTCATTGGCGACATCAATATTGTCAATTAAAATCGACCCGGAAGTAGGCGACCAAAATGAAGTTATAATTTTCATAGTAGTCGTTTTACCAGCGCCATTCGGGCCTAAAAACCCTAAAATTTCACCCTTTTTGACAGTCAATGTAATGTTGTCCAAAATTACATTGTTGCCGAATTTTTTAGTAAGATTCTTTATTTCGATCATATTTTTATAATAGTTTTATCAATAAAAAATAGCAATTATAAAAATAAAGGCTATTATAGAGTGCTTGTTCGTATTATATATTATACAAAATAAAAAATTTTGTGCAAGTCTAAAAAATTATTTAAACTCAGTCAAAATTGTTTCTTTTGTCAAAGTTTTATCTCCTCGCAAAAATTTTATAGTTATTTTATCGCCCGGTTTATACTTTTGCACAACTGCAAGCAAAGTATTTTTGCCATCAATTTTTATACCATTTACTTCTATAATAATATCATTTTCTTGCAGTCCTGCGGTGGCGGCAGGCGAACCAGCAACGACGGCTGGTTCTTCTGCGCCCACGCTGGTTATCCAGGCGCCACTTTGGCTATTCAGTTTATTTTCAATCGCAATCGCTGGCGTTATCATGACATAACGCACTCCCAATCTAACACGCACAATTCTGCCAATATTTTTTATGCTATTAATCACTGGTTTAGCATCGTTAATCGGTATAGCAAAACCGATTGATGCTCCAGAGCTTTCGGTGGCAACATTAATACCAACTACTTTGCCGTTTAAATCAACCAATGGTCCGCCGGAATTACCTGGATTAATTTGCGCGTCAGTTTGGATAACATTGTTCAATATTTCTGCATTACCAGAACTATTATTAGCCGTTAAACTTCTTTCCAAGCCGCTAACTATCCCCTTTGTGGCGCTATTGCTAAACTGACCCAAAATATTACCAATGGCGATAACCGTATATCCCATCTCTAATTTATCGCTATCACCCAATTCAACGTAGGGCAAATTTTTATCGAAAATTTTTAAAACCGCCAAATCATTTAATGGATCCTTGCCGATCAATTGGGCGTAATATTGTTTTCCGGAGTTTAGAATAATTTTGTACGAAGCATTACTGCTGCCCACCTCAATAACATGTTTATTGGTCAAAATATAGCCATCAGCTGAAATAATAAAACCCGTACCATTGCCTTTTACTTGTTTACTGGTTACTTTTGATGTTTGGCCTGTTCCTAAATCAATTTGGGTATAAGTAGTGTCGTCAATGACACTAATGCTAACAACGGCTGGCGTAACTTTTTTTATAGCCGTAATCGTCGCTGACTGCTCGTCAAACTGCAACTGTTCAGCAATGACATTTTTGATATTAGAATAATCAACTGTCGGATAAAATAAACAAGCGCCGAAAATTAATAACAAAATAGAAGTCGAGATTAAATAGTATTTTGAATTTTTCATATATGTTACATATTTATTTAAAATTAATCATCGTTCTTTAGACCGTCCCGTTTTGATAATATTTCCATTTGAAATTTATGACTCCTTAATCCTCGTAAAGTCTTCTCTTGTCTTTTTGCATTTACCCTATCGACCGCAGTCAGAACTCTTCTTTTGTATTCTTCAAACATATCATTATCACCAAAAATTTTTTGAAAGCTTTGGCCGGTTTCAATGCACAATCTATGAATCGCATCCTGTACAAATTCTTTATCCGTTACCTTATGGCCCTCCTGAAATAAATCGTTTATTACTTCTTCTAATTTTAATTCTAACTGTTTTTCCCTTCCTTTTTCTGTTCTTGGCCTTTTTTCAATTGGCAAAACAGTTCCTCTTCCGTCTTTTTTGCTTTCTGCAAAATGTTTCTCTACTTTTTTGCGATATTCTTCACCCTTTACGTCACCTATCAATCTCTTTAATGCTCCAACTGGATCTGGCATTTTCTCCTTCATATTATTATATACGCTAAAATTATTAAAATTATTTTAATTTTCTAATTCTCGTAATAACTCTTTTTGTTTTCTACTTAAATTTTTCGGAGTTTTTACTATAACTTCAACTAAATGATCGCCGCGACCACGACCTTGCAACCGCTCAACCCCCTTACCTTTTAATTTAAAGATTGTGCCTGACTGGGTGCCGTCCGGTATATATAGTTTAACATAACCGTCAACAGTTTCAACTTCAATTTTATCACCTAACGCCGCTTGGGTAAAATTAATTTCTGCTTTCGATTTTATATCATAGCCTTCACGTTCAAAACGCCTGTCTGACCTAATTCTAATTTGCAAATACAAATCTCCGGCTGGAGAGCCCTTCTCTCCAGCCTCACCCTGACCCGACAAACGGATCGTCTCGCCGTTATCAATACCTGCCGGTATTTTAACTTTTAAATTAGCGATTTCCTGACAGACTCCGGAGCCATGACACTTTGTGCATTTTTGATTATAAGCTTTACCTTCTCCGCCGCAAGCTTCGCAAGTAGTTTGTACCTGCATATTACCTAAAATCGTTCTTTGGATTTTGGTAACCCGCCCGCTGCCTCCGCAAACTTGGCAAGTTTCTATTTTACTGCCTGGTTCCGCGCAATTGCCATGGCAATGATCACATTTAACGGTCTTCTTCAAAGAAATTTCTTTTTCTACACCGAAAACCGCTTCTATAAAATCGATTTCTAAAAGCATCTGAATATCTCGACCACGGCGCGCTCTTTTGGTGTGTCCGCCGCCGCCGAATCCAAAAACATCGCCAAATCCGCTAAACATATCGCCCAAATCATCCATATTAATATTAAAGCCGTTAGTATAGCCGGAAAAATCACGAAAACCGTCAAAACCCTGAAAACCGCCGCCAGCTTGCCCATGTTCAAAAGCAGACCCAAACTGATCGTATTGCGTTCTTTTCTTTTGATCGCCCAGCACTTGATAAGCTTCGTTTATTTCCTTAAACTTGGCTTCGTCGCCGCCAGCTTTGTCCGGATGATACTGATGAGCCTTTTGCCGAAATGCTTTCTTAATTTCTTCTTGTGTAGCTGCGCGATTAATGCCGAGTATATTGTAATAGTCTTTCCCCATATTTTATTCACACAACATGAGACACATAACACACAACAATTTTACAAACCTGTTACATGTTATGTGATATGTGCTATGTGACTATGCTTTAAACCCAATTTCCTTATCTAACTCTGCCGACTCTTTTACTTCACCAAACTTCTCTTCGTATTTTTTCAAATTGTCCGTCATCGCCGCCACCATTCTCTTGTAATGACCAGGGTTAGTTATTATTTTTCCAACCACACGGCCAGTCTGCCCCACGATACTAAAGAAAAACATTTGAAATTCATCTTTATTGTGGCTAATTTGCGCGGCGTTAGCATATTCCGCTCCGGGAATATTATCCGCAATTTTTATTTCTTGAGGTTGATTTTGATTAGACATAAAAATTATTAGAAAATAAATATATGAAATGTTAATCTACATTGAAGAGTTGTTCTAGAAGCTGCCTCCGTAATAAACTAAAATAACTAACCTACTTTTCTGAGCTTGCGCATTTTAACCACATAGACAAAGCTGTCTGCTACCAAAAAAAACAAAAGTACCTAAAATAGCCTAAAATACTGATCAAATATAAAATAACAGAATTTTTCTCGGAATCAGAGATACGATATACCGCCAAAACACTATAATGCTAATTCTTACTATCAGAATACCCCAATTTTTTACTTCTTTTCGTGGTTAACCCTCCTTGATTTTTTATCAAAATATACTCAATTAGTTGCTCGAATGGCTTCAAGCAACCTATGAGCATGTCATTTCGACGAACCGCCAACTGGCGGTGAAGAGAAATCCCTCAAAGACTTAGAATATCTCTTATTGTAATCCACGTATAAGGGATTCCTCGCCCCGAGCGTCGGGGTTCGGAATGACAATAAAAACTTATTTTTTTTCTTCGTATTGTCCCTCTACAGTTCCATCTTCATTCTTTTTTGGTTCTTCACCACCTTGGCTCGCCGAAGCTTCGGCGGAGGCGGTTTGTCCTTGTTGTTGGTACATAGCCGCACCGATTCTTTGCGCTGACTGGTTTAAGTCATCAAGTTTTTTCTTTATATCATCAATGTCATTTCCGTCTTTTACTTTCTTTATCGCTTCGATTTTTTCTTCCAACTCTTTTTTATCTTCTGGTTTCATTTTATCACCGGCGTCTTTTATCAGCTTCTCCATTTGAAAGATAACTGCGTCAGCTTGATTTTTGATTTCTACTTGTTCTTTCTTCTTTTTATCTTCGTCAGCGTGCATTTCCGCTTCCTTGCGCATTTTTTCAACTTCGTCTTTTGACAGACCAGACGAAGCGGTAATAGTAATTTTTTGCATCTTACTAGTAGCTTTGTCTTTAGCACTGACATTCAATATACCATTAGCATCAATGTCAAAAGCTACTTCAACTTGCGGGATACCGCGCGGTGCTGGCGGAATGCCGTCTAAAATAAACCTGCCTAAAGTCTTATTGTCGTGTGCCATCGGACGCTCGCCTTGCACGATATGAATTTCCACACTAGTTTGGTTATCAGCTGCGGTTGAGAAAACCTGCGATTTAGAAGTTGGGATGGTTGTGTTGCGCTCAATTAACGGCGTAGCTACTCCACCCAAAGTTTCAATGCCCAAAGTTAATGGTGTCACATCTAAAAGCAACACATCTTTAACATCTCCCTGCAAAACACCGGCTTGAACAGCAGCGCCTAACGCCACGACTTCGTCTGGATTAACCCCTAGGTGCGGCTCTTTGCCAAAAAATTCTTTTACTTTTTTCTGGACTAAAGGCATGCGGGTCATACCACCAACTAAAATAACTTCCTCTAAATCTTTTGTTTCTAATCCCGCATCACGCAAAGCGGCCCTACAAGGCTCCAAAGTCTTTTCCACTAAATCGCCAACAATTTCTTCCAGTTTAGCCCTAGTCATCTTCATCACCAAATGCTTAGGACCGTTTGCATCGCTGGTTATAAACGGTTGATTTATTTCGGTTTCCATCGTCGTCGATAATTCAATCTTAGCTTTTTCGGCCGCTTCTTTAATCCTTTGCAATGACAAAGTGTCTTTTGACAAATCAACGCCTTGATCTTTTTTAAATTCATCGATAATCCATTTGATTAAGCGCTGATCAAAGTCTTCGCCGCCTAAATGCGTATCACCATTAGTTGATTTTACTTCAACCGTATCTTCGCTAACATCCAAAATGGAAATATCAAAAGTGCCGCCGCCTAAATCATAAACTGCGATTTGTTGTCCTTTCTTTTTTTCAAAACCATAGGCTAAAGCAGCTGCAGTTGGTTCGTTAATAATACGCTTAACATCTAAACCGGCAATTTTACCAGCGTCTTTAGTAGCTTGGCGCTGTGAATCATCAAAGTAAGCTGGAACGGTAATAATCGCTTCGGTAATTTTTTCTCCAATTTTAGCCTCAGCATCAGCTTTTAATTTGGCTAAAATCATAGCCGAAACTTCTTGCGGAGTGTATTCTTGACCATTCATTTTTACTTTTACGCCTTCGCCAGATTTTACAATTTTATATGGCACTGTTTTGATATCGCGTTGCACCTCTTCATCTTCGAAGCGTCTGCCGATTAAAAGCTTAATGGCATAAACGGTATTTTCCGGATTGGTAACAGCTTGTCTTTTGGCTGTTAATCCGACTAATCTTTCGCCGTTTTTGGAAACAGCCACGATAGAAGGCGTGGTGCGATTGCCTTCGGAGTTTTCTAAAATTTTTGGTTGACCACCTTCAATAATGGCCATGGCACTGTTCGTTGTGCCTAAATCAATTCCTAAAATTTTACTCATAGTTTTTATCACATATCACATAGCACGTAACACATAAAAATATGGCGAGACGGGCAATGTGCAATTTATTAATAATTTAAGACAGAAATTATTATCGCGAAACGATACATTAATTTTGACTTTTTACTTTTGTATTTTGATTTTTTTCCTCCCCTGCTGACCGCGTAAATGTCTTCTTAATAAATATTTAGCAAAGAAATAAACATTTATTTTTCCAAGGCAAAGTTTACGCAGTCGGCAGGAGCAAAAAAGCTCCTGAACCCTCCCTGCCCCCTCCCATAAAGGAAGGTGGTCGTTCTCCCCCTCTTTTCGAAAGAGGGGGTTGGGGGAGTTATCGATTTTATTTTTTAGTTTTAATTTTAATGGTCTTCGGCTTTACTTCCGGCGCTTTCGGAATCATAATTTTTAACACCCCGCCGTCAGCTTCAGCTACCGCTTTTTCACCAATGACATGCGCCGGCAATGGCACACTGCGGTAAAAACTGCCACGGCGTATTTCTTTGCGATAATAATTTTTTTCGTCCACTTCACTTTTTTTTTCGCTCTCACCCTTAATTGTTAAAACATCGTTCTCGATAGCGATGTCAACCTTCTCTGGGTCGACACCAGCTAATTGCGTCTCGACAATGACATTGTCTTTATCTTCATACATATCAACTGCCGGCATAAAACCCATTTGGCTTGGTCGTCCAGTAGGGACGAACTCACTTAACACTTTGTCCATTTCCTCGAATGGTTCGAGTAATGGCGCCCATCTTATTATAGCTGTCATATATTTTCTTCCTTTTTCTGCCAACTTGATTTCAAAATAAACCAACTTGAGCAGAAAAAATAATTTAATTTTTTAATTTATAAACAATTACTTTAGCGGGCATAACGACTTTCCCATTTAACTTATACCCTGCTTTTATTTCTTTAGCCACCTTCCCGTTATGTTTCTTATCTTCCGTTTCTTCGTTATCCATCGCCTCCATTGTATTGTGATCAAAATTCATGCCAATTGTTTTTATCTCTTCAACTCCCATTCCTGCTAAAGTATCTTTGAACTGTTTAGTTACATATTCAATTCCCTTTACCCAGTTGTTTTGATCAGCATCTTCTTGAAAATGGATTAAAGACATTTTTAAATTATCATAAACTGGTAAAATTTCGATTAAAAATTGTTCGCGTGCAAATCTTCCAAACTCTGCTTTTTCTCTAGCTGTTTGCTTCAGTAAATTTTGGTAATCAGCTAGCGCTCGCTTATACTTATCTTGCCAATCGCTTTTATCTTCTTCAATAAATTGAAAACGAGGCATTTTTTTTCCTTCAACTTCAACTTCTTCTAAAAACATTTTTTTAGGTCTAACCCATATTTTTTCGTCACCACACATAGCTTGATAAACAACTTCATCTTCCTTTGTTTCTGTATTAATAGCTGTAAACAAAACTTTATATAACTTATCTTTATAATGTTTATATGTTCCTAGTTTAAGGTTTGTCTCTTTTTTTTCTTCATTCATAAATCTTAAATCTTTATTCTTAAATCTAAACTTTTATCCTAACTTTTCTTTTATAAAATCAGCAATCGCAATATTCTTCTCGTAATCCATCCTTATTGGTCCTAAGATGCCGACTAAACCAATATTATCGCCGAGTTTATATTTTACTAAGACCGTACTGCAAAAATTGCCGAAGGGATTAACTGATCCGACTAAAACGTGACGGCCAAATTCGCATTGATCAAATAACTTATCAACCACTTCATCAATGTGGTCAATAATGGCAGAAATATCATAAATTAAATTAAATTCTCTAAATTCAGGTTGCTTCAATAGATTAGAAATGCCGGTATAAAAAAGATTATGGCGATGAAATGCCCAAAAAACTGCCGTGCCTGAAATGTTAGCAACCGCTTTAGCCGCATCTTTTAAATCGGACTCGTCTCTGCTCTTTAATATATTACTTATATCCTCGCTTTCTTGGGCAGCTAATTTTTTAATTTTTAAATTTTCTAAAAACATGGAGTAAGCCTTCTCGGTCGGAATGCGGCCGGCAGAAGTATGCGGTTGCATAATATAACCATCGTCCTCTAAAGCCATCATTTCATTACGAACAGTCGCCGGTGAAATATCTAGTTTATATTTTTCCACCAAAATACTGGAGCCCACTGGTGCGCCGCTTTTGATATGCTCCTTTATGATTGTATTAAGAATAAGCTCTTTTCTTTTATCCATACACTTTTTATTGTCATTCCGAGCATGGCAAGGAATCCCTTAAAGGTTTGGGGCCACGTATGGGGAATTTTTCTCCCACTTTCGCGGGAATGACAACAAACTTTACAATACCATTATAAAACATTTAGCACTCTTGTCAAGAGAGTGCTAAATAAATATAATTTTATGCTAATTTTAAATAATAATACTCTATTCGCTATTTTTATAATCTCTAAAATACCAGGTTAAATAGTCTTGAGCGATCGGCGTGGCTACACTGCTACCTTCTCCGCCGGCTTCAATCATAACAACAATAGCAATTTCCGGTTCTTCATATGGTGCGAAAGCAACAAACCAACCGTGCGGATTCTTGTCGGTTGCCCATTGAGCAGTCCCAGTTTTGCCGGCTACTGGCACTGGCACGGACTGCAAACGACTGGCACTACCAGACGTTACTGTTTGTCTCATTCCCTCCCTAACGATTCTAACATTATACGGCTTTATGAACCCCCCCCTAATCGGATCGTTTTTCACTTCTTCGCTTATTTTGGTCGCGCCGTTAATTACGCTCTTAACTAAATGAGGGCGATATAAAGTCCCTCCGTTGGCAAAAAAACTGACGTACATAGCTACTTGCAAGGGCGTAACTAATAAATCACCTTGGCCAATAGAAATATGATAAGTATCGCCAATATACCATTTTTCATTTTTGGTTTTTTCTTTCCATTCGGAGGTTGGCAAAAAACCATCGCTTTCACCAGCCAAATCAACGCCAGTCTGAGAGCCTAGACCAAACATTTTTTCATAATATACAATTTTATCCAAACCTAAACCTGAAAAATTTTGAAAACCGCCGCCAATATAATAAAAAAAAGTGTTAACTGATTGGGCTATGGCTTTACGCACATCAGTAACCCCATGACCGCCTGCTCGCCAATCAGGGAAAAACCACTGCCCAATTCTAATGCCACCCGTGCTAATTATACTTGTGTTTTCATCAATAACCCCCTCTTCTAAAGCTGCTGCCATCACTGGTTTTATAGTCGAACCAGAAGGATATTCGCCGCTAACAGCTCTGTTGAATAAAGGCTGATTGGGATCCTTTATTAAAGTTTCATACTCTGTCCGGCTAATTCCGCGGGCAAAAGCATTATTATCAAAAGCAGGCAGACTAACTAACGCCAGAATTCCCCCGTTGTTAGGATCCATAACTATCGCTATGCCTTTTTGCAAATGCAATTTTTCCAATTCTTTCTTTAGTAAACTTTCCATCTTTATTTGCTGATTTATATCCAAAGCTAAAACTAAACTGTTGCCGGGTATAGCCGAAACCTCGCCAATAATCTTCTTTTCTTTACCCAAGGCGTCAACCTCAATTTGTTTTTTACCATTCAAACCCTTTAATTCATTTTCCCAAAAATATTCAACCCCCATTTTACCAATATAATCTATCGGCAGATATTCACTGCCATATTTTTTCAACTCCTCTTCGTTTATTTTTCCTGTATAACCCAGAACATGGGCTAAAGACAGGCTATATCCCAGATTGTTTTTACTAGCAGCTGAATTAGCATTAATATAATCGGCTACATAATAGTATTCTCTGACGCTCTTATTGGTCAGCACAACACCTGGCCAATCAGAAGACTTCAGATAAATCTTCATTGCTTTTTCGTATTCAATATTGTCATCAACAAATAAAGGCTGATAAGCTTCTAATGATAGCCTATTTATCTTAGCTAGCTTAGCTTTTATTTCTTCGGCCGAAATGCTGTCTATTATTTTCTCTATTTCCAAAATCAATGTATCTAAATCATCGCCGACCGGCAAATCAACAGGGATGAAGTATAATAAAAAATTTGGTTTATTGTGTACCAAGGCATTGCCTGTACTGTCAAAAATTACGCCTCTTTGCGGCTCTATTCTAACCGTCCTAATACGATTTCCCTCGGCCATAGAGCGGTAATAATCACCCTTAGCAATCTGCAGCCAAGCTATTTTAGCTAACAACAACAGCAAAAGTATTGAAATAAAGGCGGCAATAATAAATAAATAATTAACGTTAAAATTTTGTCCAACCAGCTCCTGCTGTTTGTTGGAATCGCCGATATAGGCATCCTCGGCCCAGGCTGGACGGTAAAAAGATTTATTTCTGGCTTCGCCAAATTTACCTGTTTTTATCAAAAAAGGATCGCTGTTTTTTTTCTTTTTTTTAAATAAAAAATAATTAACTGAGGTCATAAAATAGTTAACGACCGCCCTTGATTAAAAAAAATGGTTTATATCTCTTATTAATATAATTAAATATATAAAAAATGATCGTGGCAATTATTAAGCTAAAAAGCCAGCCGTAGATTTTACTGTTAAAAAAATAACGATTAAAAACAAAGTTAGCTTCAAGACCACCGCCTAAAGATACTACGTAATAAAAAATATGCAGGCTGGCAATAAAAGAAAAGTAAGCCGTTGAAGTCAGAGCTAAAAATGAATATAATGATTTATCTGTTAAAAAATTAACCAATAAAAAGTTGGTTAACAATAAAGTTAGAAGCAGACTAACTGTGTTTATGCCCAAGGATGGAAAATAATAGAAATCTAAAATCAAGCCGATGATTAAGGAGGCGAACATGGCCAAGCGCTTGCCGAAAACAAAAAGAATAAAAATAATAAAAATAATTAAAAAATTAATCTTATTGAAGGGATAAGGCAGCGCCTTAATAACAGCTAGATGTACAGCAACTAATGTCGCAAAAAACAAAAAATAAAAAAAAATTTGCAAGAAAAAATTATTTAATTTATTCATGGTAAAATTACAGAAACAATAGTTAAATCGTCAGGATCAATTAGCGTCTCGACAATGGCTAGTCGCCAAGGATCGTTGCTTTCGCCTTTTATCTCGGCCACCTTACCAATAACCAAACCTCTGGGAATACCTTCTTCTAATCCTGAAGTAACAATAAGATCGCCTGCTTTTATGTCTGCTGTTTGCGGAACAAACCCCATTTTCATAGTTAGACCTAATTCCCCCTCTACAACGCCGCTTGTTTTGTTATCTCCTAAAATTGTAGCTGCTAATTTACAATGAGAATTGTTGGTTAAATAAACTTTGGCGATATTGTCTTTAGTTTCTACCACCTTACCGATGACTATGCCGTTACCGCCGATAACACCTAAGCCATTATATATGCCATCGTGTGACCCCTTGTCTATAATGATCGATTCGGAAATTCGGTTACTGTCAGTTAAATCTCCTCTGGAAACAACATTACTAACGACGTAGTGGTATTTTTTCTTAGTTAAGAATCCCAACTGTTCTCTTAAAACACCGTTTTCTTCTTCTAGAGCTTGCCATCTAGCTTTTTCTTCTATCAAGCCGTTTCTTTCTTCAATTAAATTCTCTATTTGAGAGGCAAGATCTTCTTTGCTAGCCCTCTCTTCGTATTTCATTCTTAATTTAGTTGTGGCTGAGTAAAAAGTCTTGAGCACCGGATTTATCAACTGGCGAGTGGCTTTTTCAAAGGGGCTTAAAATTTTAAATAAAAATAAAAAAATTAGCAGTCCAGCAACTGCCACATATACCCAAATATAATTTTTATTTTTATTAATCATATTTTTACAACTCGTTGCTAGCTGGACTAATAACTTTAACCAGTAGTTCTTGATCGGAAAGCAAAACTCCAGTGCCTCTGGCTACGCAAGTTAAAGGATCGTCGGCTAGACGTACAGGAATTTTTGTGGCTTGGGCGATTTCTTTATCTAAACCTCTGAGCAAAGCCCCGCCCCCAGACAAAATTATACCGTGTTCGTAAATATCCGAAACCAATTCCGGCGGAGTGCTTTCTAAAGTATTCTTAATATTTTCAATAATTTGGTTGATAGTCTTAGTCATTGCTTCGCGAATTTGCGAATCATTAACCGTCACAGCCTTGGGTAAACCGTTAATTAAATCACGCCCGCGCACCTCCATATCTACCGACTCCTTAAGCTGGGTGGCTGAACCAATCTTAATTTTTATTTTTTCAGCCACTTGTTCGCCAATCAAGATATTAAATTCCTCTCTAATGTACTGAATGATGTTGTTGTCAAGTTCGTTGCCAGCTAAACGGATTGATTTCCAAGTGACGACACCGCCCAATGAAATTACTGATATTTCAGTCGTGCCTCCGCCAACGTCAACAATCATAGTTGCCGTCGGTTCAGTCACCGGTAAACGAGCACCAATAGCCGCCGCCATTGATTCTTCTATTAAAAATACTTGGCGCGCACCCGCTGATTTAGCAGCGTCTTCAACTGCTTTTTTCTCTACTTCGGTAATATCTAAAGGTATGCCGATAATTACCCGGGGACGCGGAATCAAAGTAAAACTTTCACTGTGGACTTTATCAATAAAATATTTAAGCATTTTTTCGGTCACCTCAAAGTCAGAAATTACTCCATCAACTAACGGCTTGATTGCTTGGATATGTCCTGGGGTTTTGCCAAGCATTTGTTTTGCTTCTTCGCCAACGGCCAAAATCTCATCAGTACGAGTATTAACTGCTACCACCGATGGCTCATTGATAACAATACCTTTTTCACTGGTGTAAACTAAAGTGTTTTTGGTACCTAGATCTATACCTAAATCTTTACTAAATTTTCCGAGTACTTTGTTGAACATTTTTGATTATTATCTTAATGTTTTTATTAAATCGTTAATTTTTATTATTTCACATTTTTCCTTACTTCTTTGTTTTACTTCAACAGCGTTTTCCGCTAAAGTTTTTCCGCTAACTACCACTCGCCAAGGGCAGCCAATTAAATCTGAATCAGCGAATTTTTCGCCCGCAGAAACTTCACTGCGATCATCATACAGCACCTCAATCCCAGCACTCCTTAAATCTTTATATATTTTTTCAGCTTCTGCATCTTTGTTCAAAGAAATTAAATTTACTTTAAAAGGAGCAACTGCTTCCGGCCAAATGATGCCCTTATCATCACTACTCACTTCTACAACAGCGCCCATTAATCTTGTCAATCCGATGCCGTAGCAGCCCATAATTACTAGTTTTTTATTTCCGTCTTTATCAGTATAAAATAAATCAAAAGGCTCAGTATATTTTGTCCCCAGCTTAAAAATATTGCCAACCTCCACAGCCTTTTCTTCGCGTAAAATATTGCCACCACAAACCGGACATTTAGATTTGAGGTCATCCAAAATCTCCTTATTAATAGCGACTTTACATTGTTCGCAGATATAAATAAGATCTTCGCCAGCCCTTGTCAGCGTTTGAAATTCGTGGGAATATTTTGAAAAAGTTCCTCCAGAAGCATAAGTTAAATAAGTCAAATTTCCAATGCCGCAACGTTTAAAAACATTTTTATACGCGACAATGGCCTTCTCGTAAAAATTATCTAAATCGGCTTGATCGGCGTGAAAGGAGTAAAGATCTTTCATGCTAAATTCCCGCCCGCGCATTACTCCAGACTTAGCACGCTTTTCGTTTCTAAACTTAGTTTGAAATTGGTAGGCGTATTTCGGCAAATCTTTATACGAAGAAATGTATCTCTTAGCTATGGGCGCAATCACCTCTTCGTGTGTTGGACCAATGGCATATTCTTTATCATCAACTTTTAATTGGTACAAGTCGTCCATAGCGGTCCAACGTCCAGTCTTCTCCCAATTTTCCTTAGGCTGTAAACTGGGCATGACTAATTCCTGGCCGCCAATTGCATCCATCTCCTCACGGATAATCTGTTCAATCTTTTTGTACACCCGAAGCCCCAGGGGCAGCAAACTATAAACACCAGCCATCAATTTGTCAACATATCCAGCCTGAATTAACAGTTTAGCGTTTATACTAACCTCGTCAGACGGCGCCTGCCTTTCTGTTTTTGTAAAAAATTGTGAATATAGCATAAAATATAAAAGGCAATTTCTTGCCAAAAAAATTTAAGTTGTCAATATTATCTTACCCTAAAATGCCATCCTTTGTCAAAAGCAAAAAACCGCCTGAATAAGCGGTCTTTTGTTGCAAATAACAGTCATTTTGTTACTACGCCCTTCTGGATAATTTATCCCAAACGACAAGTAGAGGCGAAGCGAGAAAAATTGATGAATAAGCGCCAAACAAAAACCCAACGGACAAAACTATAACAAATCCTTTGATGCTTGCACCTCCCCAAATAATAATAGCCAACAAAGCTAATACGGTAGATAAGGTTGTATTAATAGAGCGAGCCAGTGTTTTGTTTATACTTGTATTGACCGTATTCTCAAAATCTTCATTACTCCTAGGCAAATTTTCCCTAATTCGATCAAAAACCACAATAGTGTCATGAACTGAAAATCCCAAAACAGTCAAAACAGCAACAATAAAAGACGTATCGACTTCAATGTTCAAAAACTTGCCGATAACAGCAACTACACCCAAAGTTATAAAAGCATCGTGCAAAACGGCAATAATAGCCGAGACGGCATATTTCCAGGAAGCTACTGGCTTGGAAATCTTTCTGAAAGCATAAGCGATATAACACAAAATAGCAACAACCACTAAAGTGACGGCTGTAATTGATTTACTGCGCAGCTCCTTGCCAACGGTCGGGCCGACTGCATTATATCGCAATTCTTCAACGGTGTTGCTTGAAACAGCGCTGGCAGTAGTGCCACCGTCTTCTTTGATAACATTTTCTGATTCTGGCTTATTTTGGCCTTCCAGAGAAAAGGCTAGCTCATTAATTTTTTTTAAAATTTCTTGATGCTTTTCTTCACTGGTATCTTGAAATCTTAAAGCTAGCGACTTGTCTCCCATCGGCTGGACTATTAAACTGCCTAGCTCCAAAGGATCTAAGGTCGATTTTATTAAGCTTATTTCCGGCCTCTCCTCGTTAAAACTTAATTCCATAAAACTACCTCCGGTAAAATCTATACCCAGTTTTAACTTCCAGGTCATTAAAGATAGGATAGCCAAAATTAAAATAATTCCGGAAAGCGCAAACCAATAATTTCTTTTTTGTATTATTCTCAACATATTAATATATAAATAATTATTAACTCACTTTCTTGTTTTTAATGCGAATTAGCCACAATCTTTTTTCCAACCATTGACCGACGAATAACTGCATAAAAGTTTTAGTAATAACTATAGCGGTAAACATAGAGACTAGAACTCCCAAACCCAATGTAATGGCAAACCCCTTAACAACCCCTGTGGTAAATTCAGCCAATATAAAACAAGTTATTAAGGTAGTAAAATTGCTATCTCTAATTGAAGGCCAAGCTCGCATAAAAGAATTGTTAACTGCCATAGCTAAGTTTTTCCCTTCTCCCAGCTCTTCTTTTAACCGCTCGAATATCAAAATATTAGCATCAACCGCCATGCCAATAGAAAGTATAAAGCCAGCAATGCCAGATAAAGTTAAAGTTACTGGCCACACTTTAAAAATAGCCAGGACTAAAACGCTATAAATCAACAAGGCGACAACTGCCAAAACACCGGGAAAACGATAATAAAAAATCATAAATAATGCTACTAACAAAAATCCAAACAAACCTGCCTTCAAACTAGCCATTAAATAATCGTGACCTAAGGTAGCGCCAACCGTTGTCTGGTTTATCAATTCAATCGGCACCGGCAAGGCACCGGCGTTTAAACGTTGAGCTAATAATTTTGCTTCTTCAACATTAAATTTGCCAGAAATAACGGCTTGGCCACCAGTAATTTTTTCATTAACAGTTGGGGTGCTAATGGCGTAACCGTCAAGAAATATAGCCACTGGCTTGCCGATATTCCTGCCAGTAATTTCTTCGAACATCTTGGCGCCCTCATTGTCAAAACTAAGGCTTACTTCCGGGTAGCTGCTATTGGGATTAAATTGAACACTGGCTCCTTTTAAATTTTTTCCTGTCAATTCGGTGTTTTTCCAATTTTCTTGGCCGCCAGCTAAGTTAGCTGCAGTCATTTTACCAAAAATAATACGGCTAATATTATATTCGGTAATTGCTCTTTGGTCCTGTTTCCAAATTAAGTGGTAGCCGAATTCTGTTTCCACGGCGTCAGATATAGTTCCTACCTTCTGCACAAAAGCAGCTTCGGCAAATTTAGAAACCATATCTGATTTTTTAAACCAACCTAATTCGCCGCCAGTGTCTTTAGCTCCCGGCTCGGTAGAATTGTCCTTTGCCAATTGAGTAAAATTAATAGGCGTGGCTTTGGCTTTAAGTTCGCTAATTTTTTTAAAAGCATCTTCTTTACTTAAATCACTGCTACAGCCTTCAGATCCCTGGTAGCAAATTAATAAATGAGCTGCCCTGACTTCATTCTCAGCCTCTTTAGTAAAAGCATCTGTTTTTTGCCTTAGGCCATTTAATTTTAAAATTTGAAAACTGTCAGCGGCTTTTATTAAATCTTTAGTAAACTCTCCTGATTTTAAATTTTTAACGAAGCTAACAACTTCTGGATTGTCACTTTCTACAATCCAACCTAAATCGCCTGATTTTTCCTTAGCGCCATCCTCTTCAGTATATTGCTTGGCTAAGGCGGCAAAATCACCGCCTGATAATAATTTTCCCAAAACATCTTCAGCCTTTTTCTCTGCCTCTTTATTATAAGAATCGATTTTAGTTTGTTCATCGGTAGTTAAACTTCTTGAAGCGTCTGCTTGTTCTTTAAATTCTAGAAGGGGTGTTTCACCAATCATTTTTATAGCCTCATCGACATTTTTAATACCTGCTAATTCGACGATAATTTTATACTCCCCGCCCGAAACGCTAGTCTGCACTACTGGTTCGCTGATACCAAAAACATTGACGCGTCTTTCAATAACATCTCGCGCGCCTTCAGCTGCCACCGACCTATCTGCTGTTGGAATGTTTGACATATCAGCTTTGTACATTAATTGCGTCCCCCCGGATAAATCCAAACCTAAACGAAAGGGAGACTCCCACATCTTTGGTAAATTAATTGAATTACCAGTTTTATCAGACAACCAGCCGATTCCTTTGTTATATTGCTTGCCAGCGACAATAAGCCCACAAGCAATTACCAAAATAATAATTCCCGCTAAAAATAAACGCATTTTCCCTTGAGTGCCTCTAGAAAATTTATCCATGAAAGTCGTTTTCATAAAATTATTGAAAAATAATATTTAATTTTATTTATAAATAAAAAATACCTACAAAAGGCATTAGTCTTAATTAGAATTACATCTCCATCAATTTTAGAACAAAACCAAAAAAAATTCAATCTCCGTAATTTTAGCCAATATTAAATAAAAAAAAGTTTGAAGATTAGCTAAAATTAGACAAATATTTTTTATGATAAAACTTAAAAACGTCATAAAAAATCTTCCGCATAGAATCAACTCTGTCAGCATTTTCTTCATTCTTTGTATTTCACGCAACATTTTTATACTTATTAACATTGTCGCAATAATTTTATAATATCTAGCTGCCACTAGTCATACGGCGGTCGTAACTACAACGACCCATCAGTCCTTGCCCGCGACTAGTGGTTTTTCTTTTTTTACTTGCCACAACACTTTTTATATTTTTTTCCACTACCGCATGGGCATAAATCGTTACGACCTACTTTATCGCCGGCAGCGTTTCTTACTTTTTGTTTAACCGAATCTACGCTGCCCGATGGTTTACCGTCATTCTTTTTGGCTCCTTGCAATAAGCCAGAAAAAGAAGTGTTGGAGCTGTCCATCGTTTTAGACGGGGCGATAAATTGTTTAGCGCGATCGGCCAAATTCGTTTCCTTAAAACCACGAGCCATTGACTCCTGCATCATGCCGACTTTAAAAATAGAATAAACAACTTCTTTTTGGATTAAATTATTGAGCTCATTAAATAATTTATAAGCTTCTTTTTTATATTCAATCAAAGGATCGCGCTGGCCGTAGCCGCGGAGTCCTATACCTTGCCGCATGCTGGTCATAGCTTCAAGATGTTCAATCCAAAGTGTATCAATACTTCTAATTAAAACCGCTTTTTCAATTTCGCGCCAATTCAAATTCAGTTCTTCGCAACGTTTAGTTATCTTGACGTAATTATCGCGCGCTGCCGCTACTAAATGTTCAATGATTTGCGTGCGTATTTTTATTTTGTCTAGCTTATGTTCGTCTTGAGCTAATCCTAAAAGCTCTTCTTTCAATTTATTTTCTAATGGAAAAATTGTTGATGTAACTTGGTAAATTTCGTCTAGATTCCAATCTTTACTATTTTCTGCAGCTGTATGAAAACTAACAACCTGCTCAATTTCGTTTTCAATCATTTCCAAAACGATGCTAGCCAACCTATCAGCTGCTTCATTTTCATCTTTTTTTTCCGCAGCTACCATTATTTCGCGGCGTTTACGGTAAATTGTTTCGCGATGCTTATTTAAAACATCGTCGTATTCAAGCAGATGTTTTCTAATATCAAAATTATTGCCTTCGACTTTAGTTTGCGCTGATTCTATTGATTTCGAAATGATTTTATTTTCAATCGGCATATCATCTGGTACTTTTAAAGTTATCATCAAATTTTTCATACGATCGCCACCAAAAATACGCATCAAATCATCTTCCATCGAAACATAAAACTGGGACGAACCGGGATCGCCTTGGCGTCCGGCGCGTCCGCGCAACTGATTGTCAATGCGCCTTGACTCGTGCCTTTCCGTACCGACGACATGTAAACCGCCGGCAGCCACTACCTTTTCATGTTCTTTCTTCCATTCTTCATAGGCCGGTTCGCCCTTCTCGGGTTCGTGCCCACCCAACATAATATCAACGCCGCGTCCGGCCATGTTGGTGGCTAAAGTTATACTACCGCTTTTACCAGCTTCGCTGATAAAACGCGCTTCTTTTTCGTGGTTCTTAGCGTTCAAGATGTTTGGATGCAAACCTTCTCGTTCCATCATCTGAGCTAATACTTCATTTTTTTCGATTGAAATAGTGCCGACCAAAACCGGCTGGCCTTTTTTAGTCTTTTCTTTTATGTCTCTAATCACGGCTTTATACTTAGCTTCTTCAGTTCTATAAATTAAATCATTATTGTCTTTTCTAATATTGGGACGGTTAGTGGGAATAACGACGGTATCTAAACTATAAATTTTAGCGAATTCTTCTGCCTCAGTGGCAGCCGTACCAGTCATGCCAGCTAGCTTATTATACATACGAAAATAATTTTGAAAGGTGACGGTAGCTAGGGTCTGCGATTCACGTTGAATTTTTACGCCTTCTTTGGCTTCAATCGCTTGGTGAAGACCCTCGCTATAACGGCGGCCATGCATCAAGCGTCCGGTAAATTCATCAACGATTATCACCTCTCCTTCCTTAACTATATAATCTCTGTCTAACTTGAACAGAGCATGCGCCTTTAGAGCCTGCTCGATATGATGAACTTCGGCAATCCCGCCGGTAGTATAAATATTGTCAACGCCTAGCCACTTTTCCATTTTGGCAATACCCCCTTCCGTTAAAGTTGCGGCGCGCATTTTTTCGTCAATATTATAATCTTCATTTTCTTTGAGCTGGCGAACCAACTGCGCAAATTTATAATATTTTTCCGTTGATTCTTCAGCCGGCGCGCTAATTATCAATGGCGTACGCGCTTCATCAATTAAGATAGAATCAATTTCGTCAACAATGGCGTAATTTAATCCTCGCTGTACCATTTGCGATAAATTTGGCACCATATTATCGCGCAAATAATCAAAACCAAATTCGTTATTAGTGCCGTAAAGAATGTCGCAGCTATAAGCCTCTCTACGTTCCGCCTGGCGGAAATGTTTCAAACGTTCATCGTACTGCGTATCATCAGAATATTCTGGGTCATAAATAAAAGCGGAGTCGTGAACAATAACGCTCGTGGTCATACCTAGAAGGTGATAAACAGGTGCCATCCAACCAGCGCCAACCCGTGACAAATAATCATTGACAGTTACAAGCTGAACGCCTCGCCCGGTCAAAGCATTTAAATATAGCGGCGCAGTAGCTACAAAAGTTTTGCCTTCGCCAGTTTTCATTTCCGCAATTTGCCCGCGATGAAGAACGATGCCGCCGATTAGCTGCACGTCATACAATCTCTTGCCTAGAGTTCTTTTAGCCGCTTCTCTAACAGCGGCAAAAGCTTGCGGCAAAATAATACTCATTTTTTTTTCAATTTCTTCTTTGGCAATTTCTTTCTCGGTCGTAAACTGTTTTTGCCACTCCATTGTCAGATTGCGTAATTCGTCATTAGACATCCTTTCCATTTTTTCTTCCCAACCGTTAATTTCAGCGATTACCGGTTGCAGTTCTTTGACGATTTTTTCGTTAGGATTACCAAAAATTTTATAGACGAAATTCATCATATCAAACAAAAACACGCTGAAGCGTGAAGTAAAAATTTATCAATTAATCATCAGTTATTTATAAATTAAAAACGGGTAAATGTCAAATCTATTCGCCTACTTTTTTACTGTTTGCTTTCTCTCTTTATACTTCTTAATCGATCTAGCTAAGTGATCTTTTACTTTATCAATCGCCTTAAGCATGTCTTTTTCAGTTTTCTCTACGCGTAACAAACTGCCGGGTAACTCCAAATTAACTTCAGCGCGATAAATTTTGCCGCTGTTTTGCATTCCATTTTCTCGACTTAATTCCACGTCGCAATTAAGAGCCGGCACCTTTCCTAAATATTTTTGCAGCCTGCTCATCTTGAGCTGGACATAATCTTTGATCTGCGGAGTTAATTCTATCTTAGTGCTTTTTATTTTTACTTTCATATAATTTTTATCGGATATATTAATTAAACAGGCTTAAAAGGCTGCTAAAAAACTTGCCGCCATATTTAGCGACGTCGCGATAAGTAACAAACACTACCAAAATCATTAACAAAATAAAGCCGACATAATGAATTGTGCCCTCTAATTCTTTCTTAACAGGCGAGCCCTTTATGCTTTCTATTAACAAAAATAACAATCGACCGCCGTCTAAAGCTGGAAAGGGTAAAGCGTTGATAATTGCTAAATTAATAGAAAGAATGGCGGTAAACTGCAAAATATAAACAAAGCCCATTTTAGCCACTTGACCAGTCAACACTGCGATACCAACCGGACCGGCTAAATCGGCGCTGACACCAGTGCCGGTAAATATCCCTTTCAATAATACGTAAAAAGCAAAAAGAATGGCTAAAGTCATTTCAACGGCAGTTTTAAATCCCTCCCAAATAGCGACAAAAAACGGATAACGGACGATTCCCGATTCAATAATCGCTACGCCGATGCCGCCCTTGCCGGTCTCTTGTCTAACCTCGGGAGTGGCTTCTTTTTCAATCTCGACGCCAGCTCTCTCGATTTTATAATTTAACTTTTGTCCTTTGCGTTCATCAACATATTTTTCCATCTGATCCAAAGAAATCATTGCCTCGTTATTGATGCTCAAAATTGCATCGCCAGCTTTAAATTCGGCTTGTTCGGCCGGCGAACCAGACATCACTTCCATTATCTGTATCCGCTTATTGCTGATTTCAGCAGACGGATTTAGGTCGCTTATAGCTTGAGGCAAACCGATCATATAACCAACGGCAAACAAAAAAGCGGCTAACAAAAAATTCATAAACACTCCGGCAAATAAAATAGCTGCTCGCTGCCAAATCGGTTTGTTGTTGAAATGATTTGCGCCAGCTTCAGCAACGTCATCCTCTCCTAATTTTACAAAGCCGCCAATCGGCACCCAATTTATCGAGTACACCGTATCGGACGCATCATTAACCGGTTTATTGCCAAAAACTTTCTGCCATTTCCCTTCTTTATTTTTATAATAGCCAACTGCTCGTGGCGGATAGCCAAAACCGAACTCCTCGGGAATTAAACCGAATCTTTTGGCCACCCAAAAATGACCCAATTCATGAACAAACACCAAGAGAGACAATACGGCTATAAATACTACAATAGTTAAAAACATAAATTAATTTTATGGCTTGAGGCTCTGTTATTAATATTAAATCGTCATTATTTCCTCCTCTTTTTTTTCTCTTATACTTTTTATTTCTTCATTGGTTTTGTTGATATGTTCATCCAGTTCTTTGATAAAACGAAATTTATCATCTTCGGAAATTTCTTTTTTTTCTTGCGCGTCTTCAATATCATGCTTGATTTCATCACGCAATTGTCTAACTGAAATTTTAGATTTTTCCATTCTCTCATTCAACTTTTTTACCAGATCTCTGCGGTTTTCTTCTGTCATGCGTGGAACCGTCAACCTAATTTTATCGCCTTCATTAACCACACCCAAACCCAAATCAGCCTCAACAATAGCCTTTTCAATATCCTTAGCGACATTCTTGTCCCAAGGAGCAATAACGATGCATTGCCCATCCTGCAAAGTTATTGAAGACAGGCCGTTAATAGGCGTTTTAACGCCATAAGCATCAACTTGAATAACTTCTAAGATTCCTGGATTGGCGCGGCCGGTGCGCAAACCGGCGATTTCTTTTTTAAAAAATTCCACAGTCTTGGCTAATTCGTCCTGCTTAACAATAATAAATTTATTCATATATTTAATTATAAAATAATAAAATTAAGAATGGTTTAAATTATTTAGCAATTGTTTTTACGCCCAGATAAACTACATTGGCATTCTGCGGATCGAGCAGTAATTTGGCGCCGGCGCGACCGGTCGGCAGTTTTAACGGTTTCCAACTGGCACCACCGTCTACCGATCGGTAAAAAGTAGTGTTAGTGACATAGTAAATTTCCTGGCTGTTGTTCAAATTGACAGCCATAGCATTTATTGACGCCTTGCTTTCCGGCGGAATTAACTCAATACTATCCCACGTTTCACCCCCATTTTTTGATTTTAAAATTCCGTAAGTGGTGGCTAAAAATACTGTGCCTGGTTCTTTTTTAACCATGGCTATGTCTCTCACATCAAGACCTAATTTTTTTTCATTTAAAGCCTTATTTAAGTCAGACCAATTCTGTCCGCGATCTTTTGTGTAAAAAACTCCCTTCTTTTCAGTAGCTAAATAAATGACGCGGCTGTCATTCGGATCAACGGCGATTTTTCTAATTTTATCTTTGGCGCGGTAAATAGTCTGCCACCCCTCGCCTTTGTCTTCGCTTTTTATTAAATCACCGCGAGAAACGCCTATATAAATTGTGGAACTGTTATAATGATCAATTGCGATGGCATCCACCGTAACTGTCGGCTCGTCGACATAAACTTGAGACCAGGAACGATTGCAATCTTTTGAATACATTACTTTATTAGCAACAGCCAAATAAATATTACACTTATTTAAAGGATCAATGGCGATAGACCTGATGGAAACATTACCCAAGCCGGCGGCTAGCTGCCAAGACTCAGCGCCATTATAGGTATAAAAAAGACCGCTGCCAACGCTGCCGAAATAAACGGCCTTGCTGTCGCTCGGATCCATAGTCAAAGAATAAACATCTAAACCGGAAAATGATTTAGCCGAGCCGCTGACTGTGGCGATTAATGATTTTGACTTCCAAGTATCGCCCTTGTCATTTGACGCGAAAATACCGCCGATATTGTTGACTGTGCTTTGACTGCTGGAGGTAATAACAGTACAGCCGGAGGCAAGCAGTAAAACTGCCAGCGCAGCTAAAAATAATAATATTTTTTTTCTTTTAAGCATATTTTTAAATTATAAATTTATAGCGATATTATCTAAAACCAATTTGGGATTAACGTTGGCTTCCAGCATAATTTTACTGCGCTGAATAAGTGCGGAACAGTTTAACAATCTAGAAGCGGCTATACCCCTCCCGGCCTGCTTTATTTTATCTTCAACAATGACGTGTTGCATTAAATTATCTTGACCGCACTCAATCAACAGAAAATCACGGATAATACCCTGCCAAACTTCTAGCGTGCGTTTAGTTTTTTTAACTAACTCCTGACCAGCAACTTTTTTATCAAACAGCTGATCAACAGCCAACAGACGACTGTTTATATCTTGGCTAAAAAAATTGATAAAAATATTCATTTTTTCTTGATATTTTTGATTAAACTCTCTGTCTTCCAAAAATTTAACAGCTAAAGCTGGGCGACCGAGCGCTAAACGAGAATAACTTTTAGCTTCACTGCGCGACTTTTTTAAATCCTTAAGCAAGTAGTCGTAGATTTCTTCCGTTGGCACAGGATGAAAATTTAATACTTTACTACGCGATACTATAGTGGAATGTATCTGACCGATATCGGCAGAAATCAAAATAATAATAACTTTTTCTTTAGGCTCTTCTAATGTTTTCAATAGCGCATTAGACGCTTCATTGCTCAAGCTATCAGCGTGCTTTATAATCCCGATTTTATAAGAATCTAAAAAAGAACTCAAGTTTAAAGTCCTGATAAAATCACGAATCTGTTCAATGCCAATATTTTTTTTGTCTTTTTCCTTTTTAATTAAATGAAAATCGCCGTGGGCGTAAAGCATTTCGTCTTGTCCTGTCTCGCCGCTGGCTACACTTGATTCTTGGTTGCGTTGTTCGCTAAAGTGTCGGCAGATTGAACATTCTCCACAGGGCAGGACTTTTCCATTCTGCTTATTTTGGCAAAGCAAAATTTGCGCAAAATAAATAGCCGTTGTTGTCTTACCTAAATTGTCCGGACCGCTAAAAATATAAGTTCCTGATACTTCGTCTTTTAAAATTAATTTTTCTATGAATTCGGTAATGTGGGCATTGCCAACTAACGGCCAATTTAATTTAGAATTTTGTTTTGACATGGTTAAATTATAACATTAACAGAAGTCAAATGCAACCAAAAAAACAGTTGATTTTTCCGTCAAAATCTGCTTTAATTAGACCATGAACAATAATCTAAAAAAACTGTTGCTCTTGGGCGGAGATATATCAATTCTTTATTTGGCTTTATATCTAACCTTAACTCTGCGCTACTGGGGCCAGCCAGGAATCAATAACTGGAATATTCATTTTTGGCCATTCTCTTTTATTTTTATCTTTTGGATCATTATTTTTTACATCGCCGATTTATATAATTTGTATCTGGCGATAAATAACTCAAAATTTCTTCAGACTGCCTCAAAATCAATAATTCTGGCTGGATTACTATCGGCTGCTTTTTTTTATATTAATCCCGGTATCGGCATTGCCCCTAAAACAAATCTTCTGATTTATATAATAATTTCCTACTTCCTTTTTATTTTTTGGCGCCGTCTATACAACTGGCTGGTCGGAGCTTATTCACCAAAAAACAACCTTGCTTTTATTGGCACCAATGAACAAGCTCAAGAACTATTAAGTATTATAAAAAACAATCCTCATATCGGCTATGAAATTAAATTAATCGTAGACAATAACGGCCTTGATGTTACTGGCGATGAAGCATTAAAAGTAAAAATAGATGACTACAAAAAGTTGATGATCGACAAAAAAATTGCCACGGTTATTTTGACTTCCGACCCGCATCAATCATCCGAACTGCGTTCGGCTCTTTTTTCTTGCTTGCCGCTAAATTTAAACTTTATTAACTTTACTCATTTTTATGAGATGATAACCGGCAGAGTTCCGATTGGCGCCATTAATCAAATGTGGTTTTTGGAAAATCTTAATCGCAGTGATAGGACATTTTTTCAATTTGGTAAAAAAATTATTGACCTGTTTTTAGCTGGTTTTATTTTGATAATTACTGCCCCACTCTGGCCAATCATCGGTTTAATCATCAAACTAGAAAGCAAAGGGCCGATATTTTTTAAACAAACCCGTGTCGGCAAAAACTTCCGGCCCTTTACTATGATAAAATTCCGCACTATGAGCGAAGATGGCAATAATCGCAATCCCACAACGCTTAATGATCGCCGCGTTACAACCTTCGGTTCCTTCTTGCGTAAAACTAGAATTGACGAAATACCGCAGGTTATAAATGTTTTAATAGGCGATATGAGCTTTGTTGGTCCGCGTGCCGAACGTCCGGAAATAGTATCTCTGTTAGAAAAAGAAATTCCCTTCTATCGTGAACGTATGCTCGTCAAGCCAGGATTAACCGGCTGGGATCAAATTTCCGGTGAATATCACTCTCCATCTCAAGAAGATACGATTAAAAAATTGCAATACGACCTCTTCTATATAAAAAACAGATCTATTTACCTAGACCTCTCTATCATTCTTAAAACTGTTGCCACCGTTCTTAGCCGTAGCGGCGTTTAACTCTGAAATTATCCTAAAAATAATTAAGGCCCCACTTCCTTGTGAGGCCTTTGATGTTTATATTCTTTTGTCTCCCCCCTTAGCGCCTGTTATTACTTGGATTTAATCTTTTTCCAAGGTCCGATCCTGTATTCCGCGCGCCAGGAAAATCGCCAGTGGACTTTTCCGGGACGGTACAAAAAATGATGACCATCCCTTTCAGTCAATCTGTAATCGCGGCAAAGACCATCCGCCTGCAAAATCCTAGCCACCCTTACCTCGGGATTTATTGTATCTTCAAACCTATTATCCGCTGATTTAAGAAATCCTTTGGACAACAGGTCTCCAAGGTTGACTTCGTCCTTTGGCAAATATTCCTGTACGAATCCGGGCAATTTCGTATGCCAAGCAATATAGATCTGGTTTTCATCCGACTCCTTTATGTTGAAGCCGGGTTTTTTGAACGCGTTGTTGGCAATAATAAAAAAGAAAGCAATGATGAAAAACACTGCATACTGAAGAAACTGAAGTAAATAGAAAAGTAGCGGATCCATATCAGACTCCTTTCGATCTTAGGCTGGCAACTTATTTTTGCACTCCATGCCTTGGAACGTATTCTCTGGCTCAATCTCTTCGTCGAACCCATTTTCATCATCTTCATCTTCATGGGCGCCGAATAAATCCAAGGAAAGCTTCGAGTCGTGCGGAATACCAACGACTTGAAACGACTTGCCGAGAATTACATCGTCTTCTGGCCCAGCTTTTTCTGGGTTATTCAAGATAATTTCGGCTAAGTCTTCTTGCAACCATTGAGCAGCTAGGGCTACGCGCGCTGATATCTTCTGATATTCTAGATTGTTTTTACAGTCATCTCCCATTTTTTCCTCAAACATAGTCAGTCGCTTATCATATTTTTCAAGGATAGTATACAAACACCTTTGCAACAAGCTCATCGGTTGAATATTATAAGCGACTGGGTCGTCTGTTTCAAATAACGGTTCAGAAAAATCCTTTTGGGCGATGGTGCGCAGTAAATCGCCCAAAAAGGTCCCTTTTATTTCAGGCAAAGAAGCTATCACTAAGATGATTTGTTCTAATTTTTCAATGGACATAGACTCCTCCTCGTTCTTATTTTTATTGTCTTTAGACAATAAAAAAGTATAGCCCTAAGGCTACACTTTGTCAAACTAAAAACGCTGTTGTCATTCCCACAAAAGCAGGAATCTAGAAAATTATTTTTAAAATCAAAACGGAAAATTAGAGCGGCTAAAATTATTTGCTATCTTATAACTCAAAAATGCAAGCAAAAAAAGATAAGGCAACATCAAACCTAAAAAAACAAAAAGTATCTTTTGCTTCTTATTCTCAAATATGATTGTTTTATAAGGAATAAAATATAAAAATGGTGCAACAAAAATAACAAAAAACATTAAAATACCGGAAAAATTTATTATAGAGCTGTTATCTTGATAAATATAAGCGATGACAATCGGAAAAAAAATAAAAATGATCCAATACAAAATTGGATAAAAAAATAATTTACTTCTTTGGTTCAAAGTTAACATAAATTTTATTTTAAATTATTAATTAAATCTGTAATATCATTTCTTATTATATCATAAGCATTTTGGCTTAACCACTTTTTCTTAAAAAATAAATCTAGCTCATGTAATAAAACCTGATAATAGCTTCTGATAATTTTTTCGTGAATTTTATTTAGATGATATGAAACTACTTTATTTATAATCAAATATTTTTGGCACCATTCCAGTCCTTTTTTTTCTATACACTTATCAAATGCTTGCTCATTGTGCTTGCTATTTTTTTCCTGCCTCTCTCCATATTTCTCTTCATATTTTTTAATAAGCAATAATTCTCTGATCAAAGTCTCTTTTACCGCTTTTTTATAAATTTCATCGTTGATATACAGCCCCTCAATGTCGTCAATTATTTTGTCTATGCTGGCTTCACTTTCAATAATATTGAATTCTAGCTCCGCCTCGCTTCGGTTGCCAGCAAAATCCACTGCTTCAATCTTTAAGATGTGCTCGCCTGGATTGTAATTAGACAATTTAATTGAAGATGGGGCAAGAGCGTTACCGTCTAGACTCAAACTTAAATTAGCAACCCCAGAGCTGTTATCAAAGACCTCATAATCTATAAAAAAAATATCGCTTTGTAAAAATTCTTGACCGTTATAAGGAGCTACAATATTTACAGTTGGCGGTGTCGCGTCAATTTTTATAATACCTTCTTTTGTGATTTCGATATTCCCGGTGCGATCAATGGCTTGATAAAAAACTGTGGTGGTGCCTTCTTGGAAAATAATAAATGGTTGCTGATATATTATCCAATTTTGACCATTATCCAGGCTATATTCCGTTTTTAATATGCCGGCGCCGCCCTCATTGTCTTGAGAGCTCAATGACACTTCAACGTTTGATTTATACCAACCGCCATCACCTTGATTACCGCTTAAATTTATAACAGTTTCTGGTTTGTCTAGGTCTTGACTTTCTTCTTCGTCGAGAAAAGCGTCCGGCTCACGCTCACTTTCAAAAAACCCGTCACCATCTTGGTCAATCTGCATAACCGGTTCTTGGCTATTGGTCAAAATCTGAATATTAGTAGAAGTGGACAATAACGGAATCTCATTGAAATATACTGATCTCATGCACTCCCCGTCTTCAATTATTTTTATGTGCGCATCAAAGGTGCCAATATCAGTAGCCCTGCCTTCAATTTTGTAAAAACTGCCAAAAGGTAAAAAAACGAACTTATTACCATCTATTATATCATATTGCGCGCCTTCAATTTTATTGTCGATATCACCATTGGCATCCGGTCCGACGTGATTACCGTCGGCGTCATAAATGTGCAGGTCTATAGGGCTGTGATATTCAATTTGAATGCCTGCCAACGAACAGATACTATCATCTGAACTTATGTTCGTATAATTATCTAAATCAAAATTTTCTTCATTATTACTTAATATAGAAACTATTAATTGTTTAACTCCCTCGGCGCTAGGTAAATAAGCATGCTCTACGTTGTTTGTATAATACTTTTTATCAGCATCTAGATATTCTGCGCTGCGCAATGGTACCGTACCATCCCCGTTAATATACTGCAGGCCATACTCATAACCGCCAGATTTTTCTTTATTTAAAATGTAAATTTTACCAATGGTTGGCTTGCTACACCCGACAATATTATAAGTCTTAATACCATCTAGTTCGGGAAAATATTCATCTATGTTGTTATGCAAGCCGTCATTAAATCCTAATAAATAATTATTGCGACCAGTATTTTTCATAAATTCTATTGACTGATCGTAATCCAAGTTGTTTTTTACGCCATTACTGTCATAATCATAAATATCAACAATATAACTCTTGTAATTCTGATTTGAGCTATCAAAATATTTTCTGCTAGGAAGAAGCTGATAAACTGACGGGAGGTTTTGAGATATGGAATATATTCTTTGTGAATTTAAACCAATACCCAGGTAGTTAAAACTCATATCATCACCATAAGCTAAAATCTTGAAAGCTTTTGGAGCGCCCAAATGAGGCGTGCCTATATCAATAAATTTATCAATCGAATTTCCCCCATATTTCTTTATATACAACTTTGAAACTAACCCGCCCATACTATGAGCAATAATATCGACTTTATTTGCGCCAGTTAACTCTTTTATTTCTTCTATTTTTTCATCTAAAGATTTTACTTCTTCGTAAGTGCCGTCACCAGCCGTGCTATTTAAATCCCGGCGCCAATCATAAGGAAAAACAAATAAATCTTTATTTTCCTTGTAACCGTTATTCTCTAGCTCCTCAATTAATCCTTGGAAAAAATCCTTGCTCAAAATCTCCCTAAAAATATCTTTGGGATACATCACGGAATTACCAGCAGGAACCCCGTCTTCTGGAAGCGCTAATTTATTAAGGTGGATGTCCCAAGGGTCTAAAACTGTACTGGTTAAATTCGGCCAAACTTCTTCTCCGCTTTGGTCGCTTAAATAACTGCCTAAAATGCCCGGAATAATAATTACTGGATTGCGTTTTGGTTCGGATATTTTACCTATCCACGGATCGAATAAAACATTATTACTAACTTCATTGCCTTGCCCGTTAGGATTGGAACTTAAATTATAGGGTCCCGAATTGCTGCCCCACCAATTATTAGTAGCATCAATTTGACTGGCGCCGCTATTTATAACTCCGCTTTGCACGTTGTCGTATATTTTGGAATTATGAATTGAAACCTGGCTGGAAATTTGATTATTTACATCCACCCAGTAATCACCGAACTCCAAACCAATAATATTGTTAGAAATTTCTGAATTGCTAATTTCAACTTTGCCGCCATTGGCGCTAATTACTCCTATTGGAAAAATATCCGCTAAAGCCGTATTATATTTTATAAACTTACTTTCTTTAACAATACTAACATATTTATAACCGCCATAACTTGCTATTACATAGTCAAAAACTAACTCACCATTTTTTCTGATTTCAAAACCGCCCCAATCGCCAGCTTGTGGATTATTATTCGATTGATCGTCGATTCCTCCTTGAGAATCGTCGTTAATAGAGGTAAAAACTATTGGATTATCAGTGCTGCCCCGAGCTATTATTTTACCGTTCACTACCATGCTGGTTTGTTTTATCTTTACGATTACACCGGGTTGAATGGTCAATGTCGCTCCTTCGGCTATAAA
>JAKJDO010000039.1 GCA_022705905.1 Patescibacteria group bacterium | reverse complement strand
AAACGGAATTACTAAAAAAGACACGAATTAAACGAATAAACACGAATTGAACGGATAAGTGGCGCAAAAATAATTCAAAAGGCAAAAGTCAATCCGCCAGCTGGCGGACAGGATTATCCCCGTAGCCGTCATCCTGACGAAAGTCAGGATCTAACTGATTCTGAATCAAGTTCAGAATGACGCTAGTCGTGGCCGTCATTCCTGAATTAAATTCAGGACAAGCTCTGACGAATCCGTCAGCTAGCGGAGCAAAGTTAAAAGTTTTTTTGTTCTACTTTTGAATTTTGACTTGTAATTTTGACTTTTAAATTTTGAATTTTGAATTAAGTTTTGTCCCGCCGTGACAAGATCCCGCTATGGTGGGAAAACCCACCTCTAAGGTGTAGCTCGAAGAGTATTATCGGGAAAAAGGAGGAACGTCGCAAAAGTATTTGGCTTATACAAGGACTTGATATTTGGAATAGGCGATACTCTTATCTAAAGAAGGTCTCCGTAGGAAATCAGATCAATATGAATAACCAAAATAATAATACTCCACAAATGGAGTAAAATTCAATTATGGTCATGTCAACAAAGAAACAGAAAACAAATTATGTGTTAATCATTGGCATAGCGTTGGCTTGCGCGGTGTTTTTTGGTTTGGGAGGATATTATTTTGGCAAACAATCTTCGAACACTTCAGATGAGTCTAAACAGACGCCACCGACGCCGTCGTCAATTATAACTCAAGGGAATGCTTTGCTGAAGCTTGAAACATATAAGAACAACCAGTATGGAATAGAGTTTGACTATCCTCAAAATTACACCGTTTCTACTGGTTCTACTGGATCAGATTGTAGTCGGGTGACGAGTAATCAAAGTGGATGTTTAGTATTTTTAACCCTAAACCCCACTGGCAGCGACTATCCACCGAAAGCAAGCTTTTGGTTTTTAAAAGGAATTAATTTCATAAATATTTCAGGCCAGATAAGTGGCATAAATTTTGATGCGCAGAAAAAAGCATGGGTTTTAGACAGTTTAGACTCTACGCCACAAGTGTTGTCGGTTTGGAGGCAGACAAAATCAGGCCAAGAAATTATCAAAGTAGCAAACGGTGGCAGCCACGGCTCATTTGACTATTACATTATTCCTAATTATGAAAATGATGAAGTAGCAATCTTTTCGATCCCCAGCTCTTATAGGCTTCGTTGTGATAATTTTATAAATGACAGGCCTAAGGAAACTGATTGTAATAATTTTTACAAATCGGTGATCGATCAATACAATAATGGAGAAGTTAATACTGATAGTTGGTTGCCCAAAAATTATCTTGATTCAATTTACGCCGAGGCCGAAGATATAGTTAAAAGCTACCGACAGATTATTAATAAATAAAAGTAATTATTATAGTGTGACTGTAAGTCTGCATACAAATAATTATTACTAATAAGTTAACCTTCTTTACAAAACGTGCTACTGTAAATCTTTTATTGCCTCATGTTTTCTTGCTGTTTTTTAATCAATAGCTTTTGGTTTCTTTTTTCTTCTTAAGGAGGTATTATTATAAATATGAGTAAGGGGAGAAGTGAGTTTGAGAAGAAAATGGAAGAGCAGGGAATTCATTTGGAAATTTTTCCCTTGTCGCGCTCTACCCGCACGGCTGTTGAGGCTGCTCAGGCGATTGATTGTCAACTTGGCCAAATTGCCAAGTCAATTGTTTTTGAAACTGCCAGCGGCAAGCCGGTTTTAGTGATTGCCAGCGGCGCTAATAGAATAGATGAGAAAAAGCTGGGCGAGCTTTTGGGTGAGAGGGTTCAGAAGGCCGGGGCTGATTTTGTCCAAAAGGCAACCGGCTTTGCCATTGGCGGCGTTCCTCCTTTTGGCCACCCCAAGCCGATTAAAACTTTTATTGATGATGACCTTCTTGCTTTTTCTGAAGTGTGGGCAGCGGCCGGTGATCCTTTTAGTGTTTTTAAAACTACGTCGCGGTTTTTGCAAAAAGCCAGCGGGGCTAAAGTAGTGGTGATCGCCCAAGAGAGAATTTGAAAAAGAAGGGTTTTATTT
>JAKJDO010000038.1 GCA_022705905.1 Patescibacteria group bacterium | reverse complement strand
ACACCCTACGCCGAGATTGTTTCTGAGGCTGCCTCTTTAACACCAACCACAACTTTACCTCTCCCTCAAAACGCTATTTTACCCACCACTACTACCACAGAAACTTCTTCTGAAGATTTTTTCCCTTCGCTAATAGAACCAGATTTAACTAATGCCTTAACTACTCGAGACAAAATAAACTATTTTGGCTCAATAAATGGTTTGCTAGTAATTATTATGAGCATGGCTGCCATAACAGGAGTCATAATAAATAAAAAGACTATTCCGGCCAATATACCGATATCAGAATTATTAGTCCGTAACGCCCTACTTCTGCTCCTAGGTGTTGCCTTTATAAGTTTCAAAGTTGATTTATTGGTTGGCCGCCTATTAATTGCATAACTATCCAGCTTTTCAATTATCATTAATCTAAAAAAGTAAACTCTAACAGTTTACTTTTTTAGATTTTTAGTTTATTATTAAATGGAATTAGGAAAATCAAGGGAATAAAAATTTTTCCAGTAATTTAAGAAGTTTTGGAGGGTTGGCTGAGTGGTCCAAAGCAACGGTTTGTCTGCCTACGGCAGATCTACCGCAGGTAGACTAAACCGCAGGTAGACTAAACTTAATGTTTTACTATTATGTATTATGTTTATGTTTTACAATTAAGCAACAATAATGTATACATCGGTTATACCAACGATTTAAAAAAACGCTTACAGTATCATCAAAGCGGCAAATCTAAATTTACTCGTCCTTATCGTCCAGTAAAATTAGTTTATTATGAAGCGTATTTATCAAAAAACGATGCGACCAAAAGAGAATATGATTTAAAAACAGGTCAACAAAGAGAAATATTGAAACAGAAAATTAATAATTCAATTCAAAATTAAATTAGGAGGGTTGGCTGAGTGGTCCAAAGCAACGGTTTGCTAAACCGTGACCGCCTCAAAAGTGGTCCGTGGGTTCGAATCCCACACCCTCCGCCAAGTTATACACGACGGGTTTTCCACCTTATCTGCCGTAACTTCGCCACAGTCTGTTCAAGCTGCTCAAGGACTAGCAAAATATCAACTCGAAAAATCATATTTTAAAAAATTTTCCATAAGGTTGAATAAATTTTAACTCAAAGACAATTTGCCATGAATAACCAAAGAAGTCTTGCGCCAAGCATTATTGTTTTAATTATCATTGTTTTCCTTACAGGAGGAATTTTCGCTTGGAAATACGTTAGTAACACCAAAGAGGAAACCAGATTACCTGAAGAAAAATTACCCTCACTTAGTAATACTGCAGAATGCAATAAATCTAGTAGCCGGATTGAACAAATTATTACTGGCCCATTTCGTTCTATTGACGACTTTACTTCTGCTGGAGAGACCACACTGAGTGGCCATGTGGTTACGAGAAATAAAAAATATTTTGAAGAAGAAGTAGAAAAAGTTTATTTAGAAATAACGCCCCAGACTGAAAATACTCCACAAGCTAATTTTTATTCATACTTCATTCATCTGGTAGAGGAAGGCAATGCAGTAAATGCCAGAGACAATAATAATCTTTTATTCAGCCTCGGAGAATTAAAGGATAATGGAAAAGTCTTGTCAAGCACTGCCAATATTTCTTCTTTGGCTGAAGCAAAAATACTTTCTGCGATAAAAACTGGTGAAGCTATTTCTTTACGGCTTCAGGTTCCAATTTGGGTAGCCATGGGCGCTCCATCAAATTTTTCCTTTGCTTGTGCAATAGAATTTTCGGAAAATTAAATTTGCTGCCCAAGAAAAATTTAAAATGATTAATGTTTGGGGCGGAGACGCCGCGACTGGGTATCTACCTCGCTTTTGCTGGATGCGATGGAAAAACTCACAGCATATAAACTGACGCTATATTTTAGTTAAACTCCGAACCTATTTTCAAAAAACCCAACACTAACCCCTGAAGCATGACGTCGTCAATTGCGGAAACTACTTTTAGCCAGCCCGAGACGGCAGGCAGAAAAACAAATCAGCTCGCAGGCAAAAATTTCTTCTGCTAAAACTTCCTTATTTTTTACTAACTCACCAAAAAATTTTTGTTTTTT
>JAKJDO010000037.1 GCA_022705905.1 Patescibacteria group bacterium | reverse complement strand
GGTGGCGCTGTTGTTTGGTCTTCCAATCTTCCTGAGGTTGCGCCGCCAGACGAGCCGGTAGTTGGCAGTGCCGGCGATGTTCAAAAGGCCGATGACGCCAATAAACTTGAAGAAGGCCAGGCGATAAAATTATAGTTGCTAGTTGCTAGTTGCTAGTTGCTAGTTGCTTTCTGACATCCTAGAAACTAAAAACTATTGACTAGAAACTATTGCTAGGGCGCCGAAAAAACGGCGTTTTTTATTTTTTAGGTGATGGCGGGGGAGTGGCCAAGAAGTACGAATATATTATTTTTTATTTCTGAAAAAAATCAATTTCAGCCAGCCATAGGGAAGTCAAATAATAAAAGGGCAGAATTAAGAGCTTGAAAATTGTCGTTATTTTTTACTGTTTTTTAAACTGATTTAATCGGATTGAAATTCTATGCGGTATATATACTAGCAGCTATTAGCCGCTAAATACAATAATTGTCGCATAACATACATAATGCGACAACAAGACTAATTGAGAATTGATTATGCCACGATTTAGGCGTGTTAACACACAAAAATAGGATCAAAAACCCCCAGAATGCCCCAGGACGCGTTTTTAGTTCAAAGATGATAAATTGTACCTTACTCGCTCTTTTTTTGTTTGCTCTCGCGCCAGTGGTCTATGGTGGTCGTTCTAATGATGCCAAGGTTTAGGAAAATCCTTATTGTGAACGCAATCAAGATTGCCAGATAGAGATCGAGATTAAGCTTGTCTCCGAAGTATATTATAAGCACTGCCATCGCCATATTGAAGGCTAATCCGGAGACGAAAATCACTGTGTCGTATTTGCCCTCAATCTGAGCTCTGATTGCCCCAAAGACAGAATCAAGCATGCCGAGTATTGCGACTGCGGTGTAACGAGCGTACTCGGGCGGAATATCAACCTTAAGGAATGCGCCGAGAACCAAGCCTAGAATTAAACCGATAATTATTAAATACATTTTGAAATTTATCTTAAATTTTATTTTGCAAAGTATTTTTAACCGAGCTTAATGAGTATCGGAGGGATTAATAAATAATTTTTTTAAACCTTTTTTCTCTCTCCTACTCCCCTACTTTTGCGCTATGTACTATAGAAATTTTAATCCTAAATTCTGAATCACAGAAACTGGAATTAGTCGTTTTGCTTAATTTTGTGCCAGGATACAGCCAGCGGTGCGGCAACGAAAATCGACGAGTATGTTCCGATGAACATGCCGATAAGAAGCGTTAGGACAAAATGCTTAATCGAATCAGCGCCCATTAGGAACAAAGCAAAAAGAACTAAAATTGCAGTTAAGGAAGTGTTGATCGAGCGAGCCAAAGTTTGATTTACCGACTTTTCAGCTGTAATATTGAACGACTCGTGAGGATTTTTAATATAATTTTCTCTTAATCGGTCATAAATTACGATTGTATCATGGACAGAGAAACCCATTACCGTTAGAAGTGCGGTAATAAAAAGCGAATCAACTTGCATCCATGCAAAAAAGTGTCCGATGAGAGCAAAGACTCCAATGGTGATGAAAAGATCATGAATAATTGCCAGAACCGCCAAAAGGCCAAATTTCCATGGGCTTAATGGCTTGGGCAATCTCCTAAAGGCATAAGCGATGTAGCATATTATCCCCAATGATGCAAAAACTACCGCCAGAATTGCCTTGTTGGTTAAATCGCGGCCGATTGTCGGACCGATTGTATCAAAGCTTGATTCAGAAATATCGGGAATTTTTGTTTGCAGTTTAGCCAAAATGCTCGATCCTGTCCCCTGTTCCATCGCTGGTGCCTTGACGGTGATTTCATTTTCTCCGCTTTTTGCAATCTGTAGGTTGTCAACACCTGCGGCCTTATATTCTTCGGCAATTAGGTTCTCGGCTGACGGATCACTGGTTTTAAATACCGCGATCGAACCGCCGGTAAAATCAATGCCGACGCGGAGCTTAAAGGCAATAAGGAAAACAATAGCCAAAATTATCATCGAGCCGGAAATTATATACCAAAGTTTTCTATCTCGGATAATTTTAAACATTTAGCCACCTTCTTGCGCTTGT
>JAKJDO010000005.1 GCA_022705905.1 Patescibacteria group bacterium | reverse complement strand
TAATTTAGAAAAATATCATTTGCGGCTGCCGGCAAATGATATTTTTCTAAATTACCAGTTACCTCAAAAATCAGTTGATTTAATTTGGCTAAAATCCATTTATCAAGTACGTTGTCATTCCGAGCGTCAGCGAGGAATTTCTCAGCTGTTTCTTTGTCGCTTTCTAGAGAACTAATATTTCGATTCTCATAGTTAGCATACATGGAGTAAAAATTATAAATATTCCATAAAATCATTACATTCTTACGTAAAGAATCCTGAATATCCTTCTCCGATAAGCTAGTATCGTCCCCCATCATAATCGAACTGCTCATAAAATACATGCGCAAAGCATCACTACCATATTTTTCCAGTACTAATCGTGGGTCAGGATAATTACCAAAAGATTTGCTCATTTTACGACCATCCGTACCAGCTAAAACGCCTGTCACAATAACGTTCTTGTATGACAAAGATTCAAACAAACAATTAGACAAAACATGTAGGTAATAAAACCAACCGCGCAGTTGACCAGTATATTCAACTATAAAATCAGCCGGGAAAATATTTTTAAAATCAGCTTCTCGCTCAAAAGGATAATGCCACTGAGCAAAAGGCATTGAGCCAGATTCAAACCAGCAATCTAAAACTTCCGGCACTCTTTTCATTGTCTTGCCGCACTTATCGCATCTGAATTCAATCTCATCAATGCCTGGACGATGTAAATCATTAATTCTTTTTCCGCTCAACTTTTCTATTTCTTTAAGAGAACCAACGACTTTCACCTCTTCACAATTCTGACAACGCCAAACCGGTATAGGCGAGCCCCAATATCGTGACCTCGATAAACACCAATCAGGAGCTGATTCTAGGTTAAATTGAAAACGCCCTTCTTTGAAATATTCCGGTACCCAATTTATTTCTTTATTAGTCTCAACAAGTTTTCCCCTAATTTTATCAATTTTCAAATACCAAGCTTTCTGTGTTCTGTAAATTAAAGAAGTATTACAACGATAGCAGAAAGGATAAGGATGAGTGACGTCAAAAACTGAAAAAATTATATTTCTTTTTTGCAGATCTTCTTTAACGGCTTCGCCGGTTTTTTTAAAATAAAAATTCTGCCATTGCCCAGCTTCTTTAGCATATATTCCATTCTCGTCCATTAAATCAACCATCGGCAAACCAATTACCTTGCCTAATTCGAAATCATCTTCACCAAAATTTGGGGCTATATGAACAATGCCGGTACCATCTTCAGTAGTTACAAAATTGGCGCCATAAACTTTATATACGTTGTAATTTTTTCTTATTTCTTCACTGTTCAAAATATATAAAGGTTCATACTGCTCACCAATCAAATCGCTACCAGACAACTCCTTAGCAATTTTATACTTTTTATCTTGTAAAATTTCTCCCATTCGATCTTTCGCTAAAATCAAAATCTCACCGTCAACTTCCGCTTTAATGTATTTTACTTTTTCGCCGACTGCCAAAGCTAAATTGCCAGGCAAAGTCCAGGGAGTAGTTGTCCAGGCTAATAAATATTCATTTTCTTTGCCAACGACTTTAAATTTTACGGTTACTGAAGGTTCAGTTATATCGCGATAAGAACCAGCATCCATAGTTATTTCAAATTTTGACAAAGGAGTAGCGCAGCGTGGACAATGCAAAGACGTCCGATAGCCTTCATAAATAAAGCCATCGTCATACAGCTTTTTAAACGCCCAGATAACACTTTCCATAAAATTTAAATCCATCGTGCGATAAGCGTTGTCCATATCAACCCAGCGACCGATGCGATCTATATACCAACGCCACTGATCAGATCCTTCTTTAACATAATTTCGACAAGCATCAACAAATTTACCCACACCTAAATCTTCTATATCCTTTTTGTTTTTTAAACCAAGTTGCCCTTCAACTTTATTTTCGGCTGGTAGACCGTGGCAATCCCACCCCCATTTTCTTTCTACTCGACAACCCTTCATTGTCCAGTATCTCGGCACAACATCTTTAGCAACACTAGGCAGTAATGTAGCATAATGAGGCAAACCGGTTATGAACGGTGGGCCGTCATTAAAAATATAACTTCCTTGCGGCGCTTCTTTTTTTACTGATTTTTCAAAAATTTTATTACTCTGCCAAAATCGCAAAACATCCTCTTCCACTTTCGGAAAAGGGCTGACGGCTTCTTCGCTTTTATTATTATTTTTTTTATTCATAAATAAAAATTAGTCATTATGGCTATAATTTTAGCCTAAATTAAAGCAAATGTCAAAAAGAAAAGGCCGATCATTAAAGACTCGGCCCTAACCAATCGTCTGTCAGAATGAAGATATGTCTTCGCAATATGCCCCCTCCTCATATTCAACAAGGCTCACTCGAAATCGCTTACCAGCAACATCACTTCCACGATAATCCAATAGCACAGCCTTAGATTCGGTAACGCCTATTTGGTAAGCATAATCGCAAAAATCAACGATTTCGATTTTTTTACCAAAAAGTTCGTACATCTCGCATTCCAAATCTAAGCATATAGATCTAAAGCCATCATCTCCTACAATCTGCTTCAGCATTAAATCGTTCACCACGGAACGTAAAGGTATACAAACAAAGGAGTGGTCCATGTCATCGCTGGCCTCAAAACCTTTCAATTGATAGCTTATTTCATAACACCTTGGACATGAGCAACTATGCGTAACAACATAATCGGTGTAGATTTTTGACATTCGTTGGTGATTTGATTTAAAATGAACAATTTCTTCAACCGTCAAACAACCGAACCTCGACGGAGCATTCAGGGCAAAGATGGGAACTGCTTGCGGACGCCGTCCTCTAATTTCCCGCTCCCTACCTGCAAATACTTGAGCGCAGATTCTGCATGACATGCAATGATCAACGATCTTGGCATACTCTTCAAAAGAAACATCCCCCTCTTCAAGCGATATTAAGATACCTTCATCAAGACAATTAACTATGCGGCTGTTGCCCTGGTCTTCCATTTTCTTCTCCTTCCCCTATAAAATCAAATAATATTTAAGATTATCACTATTTTTAGAAAAATACAAACACTCATTTAATTTTAATAAAATTTGTATTATAATTATATTAGAGAATAATTCAATTATAAAACTTATGCCTACTAAAAAAACTAACGCAAAAAACGCCAGGACGCCAAACAAAAATAAAAAACCAACCGATCAGATTGCTATTGAGATCAAAAGAGTAACTGATGAACTGGTTAATTTAGCTAAGGAAGCTAAAAAGAAATATGATAAAGTCGACGACAAGACTAAAAAACAAGTAGTTGCTGGCGTAGCTGGCGCAGCTGCCTTAATCGCCGCTGCCATTGGTATCAGCAAGATGCGAAAAAAATAATTTTAAAATAAAAAATTAAGCTAGCTAAATGGCTAGTTTAATTTTGTCCATATTAAATAAAGAGGAGGTTGCGATGGAAACCCCAGACATCAAAGACATAAACATGGTAAAAATAATTGCAGAAATCCAACGAGTCTGTTTATGCCTCTCTCCCAGATCTGATCTGATTATTTCCGAAACAATAGATTACATAAGAACATGTGATCCGTCCATCGGAGTATTTCTGCCAAAGTTAAAAAATGATGACAGGGTGTTCTAAAAAAGAGGCCGAGCCCAAGTGTTAATGTAAATGGGCTCGGCCTTCGTCACAGCTGGGGGCTAAAAGAAATCCCCATGATCGTCGGGGCAGCGCGCACTGATCTGCCGAGACATCAGCCTGTTTTCAATTTCACGACAAAGCAATCTCATGTACCTGGCAAACATCTCCAGACGATAAAAAAACGACTTCTCGAGATTGTGATATGCCATGCGCCACCTCCTTTTAAGATAGTTAAATTATTTTAAATTATTGCCTACTATTTTTCAAGCCCTATCTCCAAACTACAATCATTGCTTTCTTTTCTTCTTTTATTGGAATATGTTCTCCGGTTGGATAATTAACTATTGCTTTATATAAAACATCGTCTTGATATCTATAACCTTCGCCTTTGCGCGTACCAGCATCATTCGTAATAAATTCTTTTTTTATAGGGTCATAGCCGCGGATAACAAGCATATGCCGTTCCGGACCAGGCGGGGTATAATTGGGGTTGCCAAGTTTACGGCCGTTACAAGGAACTAAAACTAAATTGCCTTTGTATAATTCGGCCTTGATATTGTCTAAAGTAATATTCTCTATTGCTTTAGATTTTTCATAGCCAAAATAACCAAGGATTATCCGGTCTACAGTATCATGCACGTCAGTATCAACAAAACTGCCGTATTTATTTTTTTCATATTCAGCGATAGCTAATATTTCTTTTTTGGCATTTTCTTTGTTCAATTCTTCTTCTCTTGCCCAAGCTATTGCCATCAATACTGACGCCTCTTCACAACCGTCTTGCTGTCTAGGATCATCCCACTCACCAAAAGGGGCCTGCGAGGTAAACGGCACGTCCAATAAAATAGTACTCGAAGTACCCCGAATTTCTCCCTTGAAGTCATTTCTAAAATCATCTGTCGACGGCGGCAATATTTTTGGCGCTTGGATTTCGACGATTTTCTTCTTTGTTTCTTGTTCTTCTTTTTTATCCGCCGGAGGCAAAAAAATTTGTCGATCATTAACAGTCGTGTATTCGATAAACCCAAAAATTACTAATATCGAAAACACGGACGCTGATATAATTTTTGTCTTTATTTTCATATAAACAAAGTGAGAGCCCTTCTTACTCTCACTTTATCACTTTTTTTTATTATTAGACAATAGTTTGTTTTTACCGATTATTGCTGCGTCCTCTCATATCTTTTATTCTTTTTTCTATTTCATTGCGCCAATTGTTAATTGAGCTAGTCGCTTGATTCGGAGAAGAGGTGGCCTGCCAAATATTGCCGGTTGCTTTATTATTAAATTTTAAAAAATGTTTAGCGTTATTGCTTAAAGCCTCCGTAGATTTTATCAGGCCGTCAGCTTGCATAAAATTTCCCGAGTTTATAGAGTCTTGGGCTTTATTCAATCTGTCATCTAACTTATTAAATAAATTATTAAATTCATTTTCACTAACACCTTGGGCTAATAAACTTTCTTTGAGGGCGGCTATCTGATCGTTGGCATTATCCCAAGATTCAGCTATAATTGTTTGATCGATTTTTATACTAGCACTGCCTGGCTTGGCAATAATAACGGTAGATGTTGAAACAGTGGCTAAACCTGAGATTTCTGTTTTAATTTGCGAAAATAGTCTATAATCTTTTGTGGTGGTTGAGACTCTTACTTCAGATAAAATGCGAGTAAAATCATTTTTTTCTTGTTTATCTTTTTTGAGATCGTCAATATTTAACGCTAAGCTATCAAGCAAGTTGTCGCTAGCCTGAAGCCCGAATCTATTAGCAATTTTTTCCATTTTTTCCAATTGCCGTTCTTTTATCTGTGCAATTTTGTTGATTGCCCACTCCTTTTTTTCTAAATTTAATTCATTCTCAATCTCCGCTCTAGCTTCTACGGTTAAAACTGCCATATTATCAATCGTAGATGCTAAGTTGTCATTGGCAGTTTTAGAATCTTTCTCGCTCAATTTTTCAGCCTCTGCTAAGCGCCGCTCTGCCAACTTTGTGTAAACTTCTATTTTTTTAGCTGGTGTATCTGCTAAACTTAATTCAATTTTTTCTATGCTTTGTTTTATTGGGTATAAAATATTACCCTTAACAACGCCTTCGCTGGCATAAGCATAGTAAGGTAAATACACCAACGACAACAATAAAGCAGCCACAATGACAACTGGCGCCATCTTCTTGATAACTAACAAAGAGCTATATTCGGTAAATCTTTTTTGCCACCTTAATCTTAAAAAAACAAAACGCAAACGCCAATCTGCTTTAAGACCCAATCTTCCTTTGGGTAATTTATTCAATTGGTCTTCAATGTTTGTCATAAATTCAAGTTTAATTTATCTCTCAATGATGCCAGTGCCCTACTCATTTGAGTCCTAACTGCGCTCTCGTCTTTCGCCAATAAATCAGCAATTTCTTTGTTTTCCAGCCCGTCTACAAATCGAAGCAGTAGAACTTCGCGGCAGTAATTGTCCATTTTGTAAATCTCGGTTATAATTCTTTCTAGCTCAATACTCGCCTCTAGATTATTCTTAAATTCAGTCGCTATATCATTAGTTTCTTCCGTACTGACTTCTCTGCCAACCGTGCGATAGTGATTCAACAAATGATTGTGGCTAATAGCGTAAATCCACGACTGGAAAGAACGCTCGCAGTCAAAACTCTCCCAACTTTTATATGCTTTTAAAAATGCTTCGGAAGTCAAATCTTCAGCCAATGCCTCGTTAAAATTCACGCGATACAAAAAGTAAGTATATATTTTATTTTTATACTGGTTATAATTACTAATAAATAGCTTTTCCTTTTTTTTATCGCCCATTTCTATAATATTATACACCAAATAACGCCTTTTGTTACTTGATATACTTTACAAAAAATCACGTATTTTTTCAAGCTTCAAAAAGACGGCCCAATAACATAATGCCATTAAGCCGCCTCTCGTTTTCCCAATTAAAACTTTTATTTATTTTTACCTTTTTCTTTTATATTATTTATTTTCTGCTGAAAGTTATTCCATAATTTATTCCAACTATCTTCAAATTTTTTAATAGCCGCTTCTCTTCTTAACTGAATTTTCTCCTGATCGCTGATCATGCGCTGTTTTCTCAATTGGTTAGTCCAATGAGCCACGCAGCTAACATAAGCGCCGTGATTTCTGTATAATTTTAAATTACCGCAAGGATAGATATAACTTGCGCTGCATCTCTCATCAACTCTGCCGTTACAGTTATTATCAATATTGTCACACAGTTCTTTGGCGCCAGGATAGATACTGGCGTTATTGTCGTTGCAGTCTTTATTGTTTAAAACATAGCCGGCTGGCGCGCTAGTAGCAACGACACTGCTGGTTGAACTGCCATAGCCATCGCCGTCAGCGTCAAGATAAAAAGTTGAAGTAGCTATGGTATGGCAATTTTCATCGATTACGCCGTCGCAATTATTATCAATTCCATCACAAATTTCTAATACTCCAGGATTAATTAAAAAATTGTTATCATTACAATCGGAACTTGTAGCAATATAACCGCTAGGTGCTGCACAAGCGACCGTTGAAGTTGTAGCGGAGCCATAGCCGTCTTGATCATAATCAAAGTAAAAAGTTAATGTAGCTAAATTTTCATCAATTACGCCATCACAATTATCATCTATACCATTGCATGCTTCTGTCGCGCCTGGTTTAACTGCAGCGTTGGCATCATCACAATCAGAATTATTAGCCACATAATTTTTTGGCGTCGTACAGGCCAATACCGAAATAGCGGCATTGCCATAACCATCACCATCGCTATCATAATAATAAATTTTTATCTCATCTGGACAAGCAGTAGAAACTTCTGCCTTAACAATATTTGCGACCCAAAAATTAACTAATAAAATAGCAAAAATAGCCATTAAATTGATAAAATTTTTTTTCGCCATATTTTTTGTTTAATCAATAAAATATTAAAATTTTTGACTTATATAATATAATACACAGTAAATTTAAAAATGTTACTAAAATAAAAAAGCGGCTAGTCCTTGCACGACTCACCGCTTCTAAATGGGCTTCACCCTCCCCTCGGCTATCAACATAGCCATTTCTAGCTCGCATGGCAAAACGTTAAGTCTCCACGCTACATCCATTAAATACAGCCTTGTTTTGGCGATTTTATCGTCTGTCGCCTCTCTTGATACGCTATGATAGTCGATAAAAAAATCGAGACGATCACATAATTTACAAATTTGCGACCTTACCCGACTGGCGACCACTCGTCGATAGGTGTCTGCTTCGGCAGCCATCTTGTCTTTAAAAAATCTACCATCAACCTTAGTATTGGAAACTGACAAAAGATCAATGGCAAAATCTTCACCAAACTCCCTTTTGAAAAAACCGAGATTATAGCCATTAAGACCTTCAAGGTCTTCTAGCGTGTCATGATGCAGGGTAAATATTACATCCGTATAGTTTAGGCTATATCGTCCACGGCTTCTAACGCGAGTGTCTATGTTGATCAGAGATACTCTCTCCAGATGCGTAACATATGATTCACCGCTGAACCTAATAATACCAGCTTCATTAAAAGCCGCCTCAACTTCATCGTGCTCATTCATAACGCGGGAATATTGGGCTTTCATGGGAAAATATTTTTTAACCGTTGCAAAGAACAAATTTTTGGTGTCCCCATTGTAGAAAGGGACGTAACGAGCTAATATGTTCATCCCCTTCTCCTTTCGTTTTTTGATATTTTTCTAGAGTATCAATAAAACAAGATCGTGTCAAACCTAAAAGACCGCTCCTGGCTAGGAGCGGTCTTTTGTTGTTTTGTATTTTAGATTACCACTTTATTTTCCCCACTCCTTTGGGATTATACCCATTCTCAAATTCAATACCGTCGTTATAACCATCACCGTCAGAATCGGCCTTTTTAGGATCGGTGCCAAGTTTTTCTTCCTGCTCGTCAGTTAATAAATCATTATCACTATCTATTCCACGCATAGCGCCAGAATAAGTTATAGCTTGCATAACGTTCCACTCGCCAGTAGAACTAGGGACTTTGTTATAAATGCTCTCATAAATACTAATTCCTTGCTGTTCACTGACTAAATTACGATTTTCTGCTCTTTGTCTTAAACCATAAGCCATAATAGTCACGGCGGCATTATCTTTCGGGTCATTCATGTCGGCAACATGTTTATAAACTTTTCTGAATTCCTCCTTGGCTCGTTTTTCTGCTTCTTCGTTGGCTAAAATTGGCCAACGACCGTTAGCAATTTTTATGGCGTCGGACATTTCAACCTCAGTCTCCGGAAGCTTCCCGTAAGCCTCCTTATAAGAATACATTACAGCAGCTCTTTCTCCCGCACCTAATTTTTTAGTATTTTCATCTATTCCATAAGTAATAAAACTATTAATGGCTGTCTCTAAATTCTCTGATAAATTGCCAACACCTACTTTCAATCTAGCTAAATATTTTTTTTCTATTTGTTGTTCAGCCATTCGATCTCTCGACTCCTTTATGGCGAAGAGTAAATCATCTATTTTATTAGCTAACAAGTTTCTGGCTTTTTCCTCTATTTGAACTATCTCCTGGTCTTTATTTTTAATTTTATTTTTTCTATCATCTGAATTATCGACGGTGCTGGTAGCCGTATCTTCTTGCTCTTCGATACATTTACCTAAGTAGCTACCTTGATCCAATAAGGCCCGTACAGCAGATTCTCCGACTTCTATAGTTTTTTTATTGTCTTCATTTCCTGGCGGAATATGACATATCATTACTTTTTTCTCGGTGCTGGTTGATATATTCGATTGATCTGTTGAACTGCTTAAGTCGCTACTGGATGTGCTAGTAGAAATATTTGACGTTGTGCTGCTGACATTATTGGTACTTGAGGTACTTGAAGCTGTATTATTAGACGTCGAATTGGAGTCAGGTATGCATGTTCCGTTTTTACAACCATTCGGACAACGATAATAAGAATAATGTTTACCATTTAGTCCGTCTAAATAGCAATGATACTCAAGTAGGTAGTAGGCGTCAGAGCAAGTATCTTCAGAGTATTTGAAACCTCGCAGTATGTAGCCCTTTACTTCGTAATTTTTACCATTATCGGAATCGGTACAACTGTTTGGCACTGAGCCTTCCGAGCTTTGGCTCGCGCTACTATCTAAGCTAGCTGAAACCATGTCTTCAATAGCAATCCCTCCTTGATCGCCATGATCAGTGCAGTTTCCTGAACTGTCGCAAGAATAGAGATGAGAACTTAAACCAAGCCAAAGTTTATTTTCATAAGTAGCTATAGCAAAATTAGTTGTGCTAGTTGCTTTTTGCCCATAATTAGTGCAGGACCCTTCTGAATCACATGATTGTAAATAACCGTCTTGAGTGATAAACCAAAGTTTTTCATTAAAAACAGACATCCGACTCCATTGATATCCTCTATCTCCATGGTTCGTACACTCCCCTGTCGCATCACAAGCCTTAAGCTCCCCTGTTTCCGCACAAAGCCAAAGCTTGTCCGCAAAAGTTTCTATCGAAATAATGCCAGTCAGCCGATTAGCATAAGAAGCAGCAGAAGATTTTGTGCCATAATCAATACACTCGCCAGATGAATCGCAAGACTGCAACTTACCGTCGTTTTGGCCAATCCAAAGCTTATTATCAAAAACGGCAATACCATTTATACCCGCTCCTTTATCTCCGTAACTCGTGCAGCTGTTAGTATCACAGGCAATCAAAGTGCCGTCATTTTCCCCTATCCAAATTCTATTATTGAACTCTGCCATGTTGTAAGCAAACGTCCCCTGATCTCCTAAGCTAGCACAGCTCCCCGCATAATCACAGACTAAAACTATACCCGTTAGTTCACTGATCCATACCCTATTATTAAAATACCCCATGCCCAAAATTTGAGAACCGATTTGACCATGACTAGTGCAAGAAGCATTGGCGCTACAACTCTTTATATACCCCAAAGCATCGCCAATCCATAATTTAGTTACCGTTTCTGCTTTAACTGGATTATTGAATGATCTTTCTAAATCAACTGCCGAAATACTAACAATAGCAAGCGCTAAAACAGAAAAAACGGAAAAAAGAGCATAGGAATAAAGCTCCTTTTTAAAGTTTTTTGAGTGCATATTTTTGTTTTTATTTTTAGAATATAAAAAAGCAACAGAACAAAAGTTTAATACTAAACCTTTCCGTCTGTTGCCTTTTTTAATATATCAAAAGTCAATAATATAAAATTGTACATTTTTGTTTTTATTTTTATTTTCGAATGCTTTTGACATTCTATCTATATATTAGCAAAATTATTGCATTTTGTCAATCTGCGCATAACTAAAAACCCACAAAATTAACGACAAGTTCTATCCTGACAAGTCAAAGGCGTGAAGCAATATGGATAATAACCTATCTTTTCACAACAAGGACCTGTTTCAAAACCGCAACTTGCCCGCCTTATAAAAACTTGCGTGGCAATCATATAGCCATTTATACTAGCTATGCCCAAGCCAGATTCCGTATAATCAGAGTCTAAAATATTGCGCCGATGACCCTCGCTATTCATCCACCCATTCACAGTACTACCAACTAAATCGTCGGTGCTAAACCAGCTGACATCAACAACATTAACCGTTTTGGCTTGCTGAAATAACTTTATACGTTTATTTACTTCTGCTTGTAAAATATTTAATTTTTCAGCGTCATTTTTGGCTTCCTCAATAGCGGTTTTAAAACTAGAATCCATACCAGAAACTAAGGTGCCACAATTTTCTACTTCAGTCTTTGCCGGATCGTTGGCGATAAAGCTCACTTTATAGCGGGCTTCAGGAATGAGCGCGATATTTTCTCCGCTTTTACTAAAATAATAAACGCCTCGGTTATTAAGGCGCTCGCTGTTATAAAAACCAAAGCTTGTACCTTCGTGATGAATCAAGGGATAGTCGCAACTATAGCCAATGCCGGTATATTGCTCATTTTCTTTGGCTAAATCTTGGCTATGCTCACGCGCCACCGCCGCCAGCTCGTCGTTCCAAATTAATACCGTCCGTCCGTTTTTAGCTCTTTCGGCGTTAACAGCGTCAAAGACTGCTCTCTCCAAAAAGGTTGCTTGGTAAGATGGTGTAAAGGATATAATTCTATATAAATCTGCATTAGTAATGCCTAGTCCTAGCTTGCGCATGATGTTGTAAGCATCTTCTGGCCGACCCAAATAATATCGCTTTAAATTAACCGGATTGACATACCAAGCTTCGCCGCGCGCCTCAACCTGCAGTAAAATCCGACCCGACAAACTGGCAGCCAAATTATTGCTGGCCGACGCTGATATCGGCGAAAATAAAACAAAAACAATAATGAATATAAAAATTTTTTTCATGATAAAAAACTTTATTATTTCTGTAATTCCACATTATAAATCTGCATTCTTCTTTGTTCTTCCATTTTTTCTTTCTGCCAATTATCAAAAATATTAGAGTAAAAAATTACGTAAATAAAAAAATAAATAAGGCACAGGCCAAAAACAGCTCCTATGCCTAATTTGCGGTAAGCCATGATCAAAATCAAAACCGCCGTCACAACCACTAAAATGAGAACATCTCGAGAAGAAAGATTGCCAACATAGTCTAAATAGCGTCCAATCACTTCTGAATTTATTATTTGGTTAAAATAATCGAAAAAAAATTGGTTTATTTTTTCTGACATATTTTTGGTCGAGCTGAGCGGAATTTCTGCCTGCCGGCAGACAGAGAACCGCGGCTATAACTTATTCGCCAACACGTCCACCTATCTTTTTCTGTCGGAGTACTGGGAATTGAACCCAGGCTACATCCACCCCATGGACGCGTACTACCGTTATACTATACTCCGTAAATACAGCTAAATACACTTTAATCCTACAAAAAAACTGGACTAATGTCCAGGATAATTAAAGTACTAAAAAAGCTCCACCAAAATGGCTAATCAAGAATTGGCTTAAAACAATAGGTCCTGCTAAACTATTTTAACAGTCAGTCTCAATTCATTTTCACGAGACGTTCATTTACTCATGACATCCTTTAATGGAACGAACTAAGACTTATTTTACCTTTGCATCCTACTCTGTTCTTCAAAAAAGGACAGAGACTCGGATAGCCAATCTTAACTGTTTGATCCAAAACTTGTAATAGCTTTGGTGAAGCTTTTTTAACCAACAACTTTGCAAACAAGCATATTATATTCGTTTGTTAATTTACATTATATAACTTTATTATAGCACGATACCAGTTAAAAATAAATTAAATTATCCTGAATTTTATTTTTTTTCGTAAAATAAGCGACCGTTGAACCGGCTATAAAATAATAGACAAACAACCAACCGGGCCACAAATGGTCAATCTCTAAAAAAGCTAACGGCCAAGCGGCACTCATCTCGCCCACCTTTACCACATACCGTAAAAGCAGATCAAAAGGCAAAAAAAGCCACCAGGCCAAAACTGGCAATAAAAAACTTAAAAATAAAGCGATCATCAAGCCAATCGTCAACAAAGCAATACACCACAAAACCAACAAATTTGATAACGGCGCCACTAACGATATTATTGAAAAATTATAGGCAATAATTGGTAGAGTAAAAATTTGCGCGCTTAAAGTAATGGCTAAAATATCAAAAATGCCTTTTAGCCAAGCTGTCTTCATTTTATTGGAAAAAATATTAAATAAAGGATAAATATAAATAATACCAAGGACTGCTAAAAAAGACAGCTGAAAACCGATATCGTCGCGCAATAATTTGGGGTTAAAAAATAATAAAACAGCAGCGGTTAAAAATAAAACGTTGGTGATGCGATTTAGCCGACCAATATTTAAAGCGAGTAAAGCCAAAAAACCCATAATCCCGGCGCGCACAGCGCTGGCCGGCATCCCGACCAAAATAATAAATACAACCAAAAATAAAGTTGCAATATAAAAGGCATAGCGGCGTTTCATTCCGACAAAAAGTAAAATTGATATAGAAACTAAGGCTAAAATACTAACGTTCATTCCTGAAACAGCTGTCAAATGACTTAGACCAGACCTGGAAAAAGCCAACTTCAAATTTTCATCGGCATTGCGCATGTCGCCTAATAAAATTCCGCCCGCTAAACTACTTTGTGGCTCAGCTAAATTACGATTTATTTTATTGCGGACAATATTTTTAAAATCATAAATCGTAGCTAACAATTTATTGCCATTATCACTGCTCAACTTATTGATCTTAGGATAATAACAAACTGAGTAAATATTATAGCGCGCTAAATACCGGTCATAAGCAAAGTCATTAAATTTCTCTGGTGCTTTTAACTTGCATTTTATTAATAACTGATCGCCATAATCATATTCCGGATAACGATTGGCAGTCAAAAGCACTATTCCTTTTATATCGCTACTTTTGTCTCTCAGCTTGATATTACCAATTTTTAATTTTTGATTTGCGCTCCTAATATCTGGCTCGCTAATAATATTGCCGGTAAAATTTATTTCCTGACCATTGTAATAACTAATATCGTCCGCAGAAGAAACAGCTAGACCGAAAGAATAGCGCCATATCCCTAAAAATAAAAATAAGGCTAAAAAGCCTATTAATCTGATATTAAGTTTCCGCCAAAATACTATAACCAAAAAACCAAAAAACAGGCAGACAACAAACCAATATAAATCATTAATTAAATACTCCGGCGGCAAAAATGAAGCAATACCGACACCAACAATAAAATCTATTAAACAAAATAAAAAAATTTTCGATTTAGAAAATTTCATTTTATATGAACTCTAAACTCTTTTTATCCATCGCAAATACGCTTCAGCGAACGATTCCAAATTCCCATCCAATACGCCGTCGATATCTTGCGTTTCAAAATCAGTGCGGTGATCTTTAACCATTTTATAAGGTTGCATTACATACGACCGAATCTGCTTGCCCCATTCCGCTTTTTGCGCTTCGCCACGCATTTTTAGTTCCTCTTTTTCTCGCTCTTCAATTTGTTTCTGATATAATTTTGACTTTAAAATTTTTAAAGCATTTTCCTTATTCTGGTGTTGTGAACGTTCGCTTTGGCAGGTGACAGCAATGTTGGTCGGCTTATGGACAATACGCACAGCTGAATCGGTTGTATTGACGCTTTGGCCGCCAGGTCCGGAAGAACGAAAAACATCAATGCGTAAGTCTTCGTCTTTAATTTCTACTTCAACCGCCTCCGGCATTTCCGGAATAACTTCTACTAGAGCGAAAGAAGTGTGGCGCATAGCCTCGGCGTCAAACGGTGAAATGCGCACTAAACGATGGACGCCATTTTCGCTTTGCAAATAGCCATAAGACCAACTGCCATTGATCCGATAAGTCGCGCTTTTTATGCCAGCTTCATTGCCGACAGTCCGATCAACTAATTCCACCTTCCATTTTTTCTTTTCCGCAAACCGCAAATACATTCGCTCTAAAATTTCCGCCCAGTCTTGCGCGTCAACTCCGCCCGTGCCGGCGTGTATTGATAAAATAGCGTTACTGCGGTCATATTCTTTAGAAAATAAAATGTAAAATTCTAACTTTATTAATTCTTTTTTTAACTCCTCATACTTTTTATCGGCTTCTTCAGCAATCGAACTATCCCCCTCCTTGTTGGCTACAGCTACTAGTTCTTCTAATTCGCGGACTTCTTGCAGAAATTTATCCCAAGTATTTATTTCACTGTCCAGTTCTTCAATCTTCTTATTAGTTTCAATCGCCCTAGTCTGATCGTCCCAAAAATTTGGCTGGCTAGCCGCTTTTTTCAATTCCATCAACTCAACTCGCTTGCGTTCAATCGCTAATAAGTCCGTTGCGGCAATTGCTTTCTCTCGCAATCCTTCTAAATTTTTTAATAAATTTTCCATAGCTAATTTTATTTTGCGACAACCAACTTCTCTTCTTTGCGCATTTCCCGGCAAGATAAAAATAAAAACAAACTAAGCAATGACACTGTCGTTAACGGAGCTAGCCAAAAAGGAAAATGTCCCCCGAAGCTTTCTAAAATCATGATGCTACCCAAAATGCCAATGGAATACATGGCGCCATTTTTTAAATAAGCGAATTTAGCAATTGTATCTATGCCTCTAATAGTCAGCTCGCGAACAATAAAAGCACCCAAACCATTGCCGAGAATAATCAGGGGAACAGACAGGGTAAAAGCGAAGGCGCCAATCACCCCATCAATTGAAAAAGATGTGTCCAGCACCTCTAAATATAAAATCTTGCTCCATGAACTCATATTCCCGGAAACAAGCTCTTTTTCTTTTTCCTCGGCATTTTTTTTAAAACCGTCAGTAATAAAAAAAGCAGACACGCCAATAGTGGCCGCTAAAGCCAAAATAGGGTTAATTTTAAGCGATATATAAACCACTAAAGTGGTAAAAAGAGAAGCGCAGGCATAAAACCAAACGCCTTGACGATGAATAAAGTGCTCGGCTAAAAATGCATACTTTTTTTCCTCGAGAAACAGCCAGCCAAGAAAAACAAAAAACAAATAAACACCGCCGCCTAAAAGCAACAGGGGCTTTGATTCGTTCAAATACTCTCCCATGTGGCTAGAACTGGAAAAAGCTGACATTATAATTTCCTTTATTGGCATTTCTGGATTGGCTATCCAAATAATCAAAAATGGTAAAAGACCGCGCACGACAAAAACTGCAAACAAAATACCCCAAAACAAAAATATTTTGCGGTATTTGTCGGGCATGGTTTTTAAAACGTTAGCGTTGATAATAGCATTATCAACGCTACAAATAATTTCAAAAATGCACAAACCGACGATAATAGTGACTGTACTGAAAAACATAATTTAGCTAATATATTTTATTAATTTAATTATATCTCTTATCTTAGCCAAAAGCAACCAAAAAACAAAATACCTTGGGAAGAGGGAGGACGCTAAAAAAGTCCTCCGACAACCGTTCTGCCCCATTACGTTGTCAACTCACTGCCGACACGCCTTCCTGGCTGGAAATAGGTATAATGATCAATTGCTTGCCGCAATGAGGACAAGACTTGGCAGACGGTTCATAGATTGAAAGTTCAGAAACGGTTTCCCGATGACCGCAATCTTTGCACTTCAACAGATATTTTTCATACAGGGCCATGGACGAACCTCCTTATTTTTTTCTTCCCAAAATATTTTGTTAAATAATATTTAAAATCTTTTCACCAAAATCAATTACTTTATTATTTCTTATTTTTACTCCTTCTCTTTCTAAAAACTGCTTTTTCTTTCTCGCACCTCCGGCAAAACCGCCCAAACTACCATTGCTTTTTACCACCCGATGACAAGGCACTTTTGGCGAGTAAGGATTTTTATTTAACGCATTGCCAACCGCGCGAGCAGCTCGCGGCCGACCGATAAATTTCGCAATAGCCGCATAAGTCGTCACCTTGCCCCTCGGCACTTGTTTGGTTGCTTCCCAAACCGCTTTTTGAAAAATAGCCACCGGCATAAATTATTTGGTCAGTAATTTTTTGTATTGTTCTAATTTGGCCGGGTCAATATTATTTAAATCCACATTTTTCACATCGGCATTTTTAAGCATCTGCTCTGTTAAACCTTGGGTGTATGTTTCTAGCCACGGATTGCTAAGTAGTGCGCTAGGATCAGCTTGAAAACCCGCCAACCATTTTGGCAAATAAATATAAGCTAAAATTATCGGCACAACAATAATCAATATTTTTATTGCGCCCCAAATTCTTTGCGTGTTTACGAAAAAATTAATCTTTTTAAGTAGCTTGTTGTTTTCTTCGGTCAGCTGGACAAGCTTCTCCAAAGTTTGCTTTAAATCTTCGTCCATAAATTTTTTGTGTCATCCCAGGCGGGAACCCTCGCTTCCGCTTGTCTGCTGGCGGACCGGCGGGAATGACAATATAAAAATTAATTTTTATCTCACCCTGCACTCTTTCACTAATTTTAATCCAATTTTTTTAAATTCTTCCATCTCTTTTTTAGTATATGGCTTGACCTTCTCTAATTCGATATTTATTAAATCGGTGTTTGATTTTAAAATTTGCAAAAACCACTTATCCGCGCCCCTAATTAACTCTCCCATCTTTCTAATATCTTCAGCTGAATGCAGGCCCGGCACTGTTGTACTGCGAAACTCATATGGCAGGCCGCTTTCTCTTATTATTTTAATACTTTCTTTGATTTTTGAAAAATTTGACTTTACGCCAGTCACTTTTTCGTATTTTTCTGCCGGCGCTTTAATATCCATGGCGATGTAATCAACTAATTTTTTAGCCAGTACTTTTTTAAGCATATTGGGGCTCGTGCCGTTAGTATCCAGCTTAATTTTAAAACCCAACTCTTTTATTTTGGCTAAAAATTCTGGTAAATCGCGCTGAATGGTCGGTTCACCGCCACTGACAACGACGCCATCAAGTTTACCCATCCTGCTTTTTAAAAAATCAAAAAGGTCACCCTCCTTTATCAAAGGGTGGCCCTTCTTGATTCCTTCGTTTTTTGACGAAAAACTATTTTTTAACTTGCCAACCTCAGGGGGCCAGACAAGCATAGGGTTGTAGCAAAATTGGCAGCGAAAATTGCATCCTTGAGTAAAGACGATAGCTGTAACGTGACCGGGATAATCTAAAAGACTAAATTTTTGTAAACCGCCAATTAGCATGGAATTTTTAAGTTAGTTTGGGACTTCTAAGAAAAACTATTGGGATTCCCAAAAACTCTTAAAAATCCCCCTCGTATTAAGCTTCTTTCAGCTTAAAACATTTACGATTTTCGAACTCCGCCGCTTTTGCGTCATTCCATTGTTTTACCGGGCGCAAATAACCATTGACTCGGCTATAAACTTCGCACGGTACTCTTTTGGCTTCAATAGGGCTCATATTTTTTATTTTTATTTATACTATATCGAATAATTTATTAAGCTAGGGCTTTAATTATTTCTCTTTCCGTATCAACCATCTCGTGCTCAGCTATTTCTTCGGCAACGGCGAGCAATTCATCTTTTTTAACAATTCCCAATTCTTCATCGCATTTGGGACAATAATGATGTTCACCTGACAGATAGCCGTGTTTCGGACAGATAGAAAAAGTCGGAGTTAAAGTAAAATATGGCAAATGGTAATTGTAAGCTATCTTTCTGATTAAATTCTTAACGGCTTCGGCTGAAGGCAAAGCCTCGCCTAAATAAGTATGCAGTACCGTGCCGCCAGTATATTTCGTCTGGATATCATCTTGTAAATCTAAGGCTTCAAAAATATCATCAGTATAATTAACCGGCAAATGAGTGGAGTTAGTATAATATGGCGAAGCCTTGCCCGATTTAACCGCTTCGTCGTTAGCCACGATAATATCCGGATATTTATCTTTGTCGATACGAGACAACCGTCTAGTTGTGCCTTCAGCTGGCGTAGCTTCTAAATTATACAGGTTGTTAGTGGTGTTTTGAAAATCCATGATGCGTTCGCGCATAAAATCTAAAACCTCCAAAGCAAACTTCCTGCCTTCTGGCTCAGCAATGCTGCGGCGCACTGGCTCAAAATTCAAAAGTGCTTCATTCATGCCGATAATGCCGATAGTTGAAAAATGATTTTGCCAATAGCGCCCGAATCTTTCCTTGACACTGGAAAGATAGTGCGCAGCGTAGGGATAAAGACCGCTCTCCGTAAAATTCTCAAGCATCAAACGTTTAGTTTCCAAGCTTTCCTTAGCAATCTGCATAAAATTATTTAAACGCTCAAAAAATTCTTCTTTAGTTTTTGATAAATAGCCAATGCGCGGTAAATTTAAAGTCACGACGCCAATTGAACCAGTTAAGGGATTGGCGCCAAAAAGACCGCCACCCCGTCTTCGTAATTCTCTATTATCGAGGCGTAAGCGGCAGCACATAGAACGAGCGTCTTCCGGTTTCATTTCTGAATTAACAAAATTAGAAAAATAAGGGATGCCGTATTTAGCGGTCATTTCAAAAACTTTAGCCGCCACTGGCGAATCCCAATCAAATTCGCGCGTAATATTATAGGTTGGAATTGGAAAAGTAAAAACTCTGCCCTTAGCGTCGCCGTCCATCATCGCTTCGGCAAAAGCGGTATTTAAAACATCCATTTCTTTTTGGAAATCTTTATATTTTTCTGCTTTGACTTCGCCGCCAATAATAACATTTTCATTGGCAATAATTGAAGGCGGAACTAAGTCCATCGTAATGTTGGTAAAGGGGGTTTGGAAGCCAACGCGGGTCGGCACGTTAATATTGAATAAAAATTCCTGAATACATTGTTTAACTTCTTTATAGGTTAAATTGTCATAACGAATAAAGGGCGCCAAATAAGTATCAAAGCTGGAAAAAGCTTCGGCGCCGGCTACTTCTCCTTGTAGTGTATAGAAAAAATTAATAATTTGACCAAGGGCGGTACGGAAATGCTTTGGTGGTTTTGAATCGATCTTACCACTAACGCCGCCAAAACCGCGCATTAATAAATCTTTTAAATCCCAGCCGGCGCAATAGGGCGCAAGAAGCTGTAAATCATGAATGTGCAAATCACCGTTATGATGAGCGTCACGGATATTAGCGGTATAAACTTTATTCAACCAATAATTAGAAGAGATTATTGAAGCTAGGTGATTATTTAAACCCTGTAAACTAAAACTCATGTTAGAATTTTCCTTGACTCGCCAATCCGACTGTTTCAAATAATCTTCCATGATATCGTTAGAATTAATCATGGATTCCATTTCGCGTAAACGGGCGCGGTTGTCACGATAAAGGATATATGACTTGGCGGTTTTAATCTGTTTATTAACGATTAAAACTTCTTCAACTATATCCTGAATTTCTTCTACGGCCGGAATGCTGCGAGCATGGAATTTTTCGTTTAACGCTTCTACGACCTGCTCACTCAGCTTGGCGGCTAAGTATTTATCAGCCTTACCTATCGCTTCCGTTGCCTTGTAAATAGCGGTAGTGATCTTTTCCTGATTAAAATCAGTGATCTGACCATTTCTTTTTCTAATTTGAGTTATCTTTTCTTGGGGCATGGGTTTTTTATATAAAATTTTATTTTTTAGCTTTTTTCTTCCCGGCAGTTAGCTTATCCAATTCCTTTTGAAAAGTCTGCAAATCCTTGAAAGACTGATAAACGCTGGCAAAACGGATATAGGCCACCTGATCCACCTTCCTTAAGTATTTCATCACGATCTGGCCAATTTGGTTGGAAGTAATCTCGTTTTTACGCAAGGCCTGAATATCTCTTTCTACGGAATTGACTAATTGCTTAAATTTTTCCTCAGTAATCGGTCTTTTTTCTAAAGCCTTCTTTAATCCTCGCACTAATTTATCCTTATCATAAACTTCCTTACTGCCGTCTCGCTTAATAACGGTTAAATCCAGTATTTCTATCTCCTCATAAGTTGAAAAACGAAAGCCGCACTTTAGACATTCTCGTCGCCTTCTAATAGACGAGCCGTCTGTAGCCACGCGCGAATCCACTACTTTAGTGTCTTGATAATGGCAAACCGGACATTTCATAGCTTTAGAGTACTATTTACGGTTTAAAACCGCATTTAGGGGCTAAATTTGCCCTGACAAATAAAAAAACACCTATTCATTTCATTACACGTAGCATAAGGGTGTAGAAGGGGCCAAATAAAGGTGTTTTGCGCTACTTTCAGCGCCGCTCTGATGGTATAATACAACATCTAGTATAGCATACTTCTATTATACCACTATATATAGTAATGTCAAGACCTCGAGGTTTCGCTTATTTTAAATTAATTTTTTAATACATTATTAGAATAACATTTTTTATGTAAAAGACAACCCCTTTTTTATCAAGAAAAATCGTAAAACAGTGGATAACTTTTTAGAAATTCCCCACTCCAAAAAACCAACAAAAAAACGTCAACCTTTTGACGCTTTTTATACAATATATTAAAAAATGTTAGTCTAGATATCTCTTTTTGCTAATAAACGAATGGTGAGCATCCATTCTTCTTAAATTATTATCTGCTATTTTTTAATTTTAAAGGGAGACATTAAAATATTTCCTAAAATTTCAAGAACAGGCAAAACTTTTAAAATAAACTTTATTACAAAAACTAAAATCGCATACTTCCAATTCAACAAAACAATTGAAATAAAAATTCCCCAGTGAAACCATGCTATAATACCGACCCAGCCTGGTAACATTGGTTCGTCTGGGTGCAGAGCACCACTTTTTTTCGCTTGTATTAACCTAATGTCAAAAGTAGTTATTGCGGAAGTGACAGTATAGGTGATAGTTAGAACTATAATAATCCAAGAACTAACAGGAGTATTAAACAATTCAATCATATATTTTATTTAATAAATTCATATTTAATATATCTAACAATCGCTGATCGGATGTGACTAATTAATCAATCGCCAATCTCATCTTCATCCTCACTCTCGTCATCGCAATTTTCTTCTTCGCTCCAATTCATAAAGGCTACGAAAAGGGTAAAAATGAGAAGTAAAATAATATTGTTCCGAGTTATCCCCCCATCCAAAACAGAGCTATAAAAATCTACGGCAATAATAACAATAAACAAAAAAACGACAATAATCAATTTCAACATAGGATGCCTCTTTAAAAAAGAATTGTACTTTTCATTTATAAAATGCATAAAAATTTAATTTGCATACCCTTTGTGCGCTTTAAACATTGATCGTAAATTCTTTCGTTTATCACATAATCAAGCTGATTCCTCGAAGAACACGGAACCACCTTCGTCTCTAATGATCTTGTGTTAGCAAGTATTGTGCAGACATTCTTTTGCCTTGCTTCCTTGGCACAGTCTTTTCTAATGCTCACTGGCCTACATTCCTCCCAGCAGAACCAACCAAATATTGCTATAAAAACTGCTGCCATGATAAAAAAATTAAACCAATTTTTTTCACCCATTCAACTAAATTGTAAGGTCTGTCACCAAACCACTGGAAATAAAAATTTTTCATAAATTTAGTTTATTAATCAATATATCTGAACCTTATTTGTTGTCAAAAAGACTGCAATCCCTTGCAGCCTTTTTTATTTGAATCATTATTTGTTTATCTTATTTATAGTCCGAAGCCTTGGCGCAGGACTACATCATCTTCTTCCGAATAAATGCAGGGATACCAAGTTCATCTTCCTCTTCTTCCGGCGCGGCCGCTTCTTTTCTCTGGGCCGGTATGGCTTGGGCTGCTTTTAGGGAGGATATTTTAGGTTTTTTCTTTTCTGAAATCGTTTTTTTATCTTCCGTTTCTTTTTCGGAAATAAAAGTATTGGGGGTGTAGCGGTTTTCTAAATTAACTGCGTCAACGTTATTTCTAATGCGGTTGCCGAAGCCGGTGGCGACGACCGTTACCTTTAATTCGTCTTTCATCTTCTCATCAATAACGGTACCGAAAATGATTTTAGCGTCTTCGTCGGCTGAGGCGGTAATAATCTTCGCGGCTTCGTTAACTTCGTTCATACCTAAGTTAACACCGCCGGTAATAGTAAAGAGAATGCCGCGGGCACCTTCGATTGACATCTCGAGAAGTGGTGAATTAATAGCGGTCTTAGCGGCTTCTATCGCTTTATTCTCACCGCTGGCTTGACCGATTCCCATCAAAGCCGAACCGGCGTTAGCCATAATCGCTTTGACATCGGCAAAGTCAACGTTAATCAAACCCGGAACGGTTATTAGTTCGGCGATGCCGCGCACGCCTTGTTGTAAAATCTCGTCTACAATCATAAAGGCGTCGAGTAGCGACGTCTTTTTATCAATAACTTGTAATAATTTGTCGTTAGGAATGGTGATAATGGTGTCTACTTTATCAGCTAAGTCGGTCATACCGCGATCAGCAATATTTCTTCTCTGCGCGCCTTCAAAACCAAACGGCTTAGTGACGACTGCGACGGTTAAAGCGCCCAAGTCGCGAGCGATTTCCGCGACAACTGGTGCGGCACCAGTGCCAGTACCACCGCCTAGACCGCAAGTGACAAAAACCATATCAGCGTCTTTCAAGGCATCACGTACTTCATTCTGAGATTCTTCAGCTGCCTGACGACCTAACTCCGGATTCATACCCGCACCTAAGCCGCGAGTAATGGATTTACCGATATGCAGTTTTCTAGAAGCTTTATTGTAATGAAGGGCCTGGACATCGGTATTAACCGCAATAAATTCAACGCCTTTAATACCCATATCAATCATACGATTAACGGCGCTTCCACCGGAACCGCCCACTCCCACTACCTTTATTTTAGCGAATGTTTCTGCTGCTGGTTTTACTTCAGCCATATAAACTAGCGTTAAGAATTAAGAATTACGAATTAAGAATCCGCTTATTTTTAGATTATCTTCTTAATTCTAAAATCATAAATCTACATTCTTATTCTATTATATTTTGCATTTTTTATCAAGTATGGATACTTTATACAAAAAGGGTGTATAAATTATTTGCACACCCTAGGGAATCATGCCGGAAAAGATATCTTTTACTTTTTGCCAAGTATTATTTAAGGCTTTTCCTCCCGGAAGTTTAAAATTGCCCTTGCCGGAGGCACCGTACATCTGGTTGCCCCAAACGACTAGGCCTAAAGCGTTGAAAAATTCAGTTTCGTTTACTTTATCAATAATAGTAGAAATGTTTTTGTTGACCCCTAAGCAAACCGGCAGGCGTAGTTGCTTTTTAGCTACTTCGACAATGTCATGCAGTCTGGTGCCGCCGCCGACTAGATAAACGCCGCCTGGCAACATTCCGGAGCGGTCAATCTTTTTTAATTCAGTGTCAATTTTCTCAAAAATTTCTTCTACTCTCGCCTCAATAATCTCGGCTAAATAGCGACGGGAAATAGTCGTCAATTCGTCTTGGGCGTCTTCTTCTTTGGCAATTTCGGAAATATCGATTTCGTCTTTCTTGCTAAAACTGTCCGGCAAAGCGCTGCCATATTCCATCTTAATTCTGTCGGCTAAATTTATTGGACAGCGCAGACCGATGGCAACATCAGCGGTGATATGCTCTGAGCCGATCGGGATAACGGCAGTATGCAATAATTCACCTTCTTCAAAGACTGCTAAGCTAGTAGTAGAGGCGCCAATATTTACTAAAGCCGCGCCTAGTTCTTTTTGCTTCGGACCAATAACCGCTTCAGCAGCCGCGAGTGGCGAAAGCACTAAATCTTCTATATCTAAACCGGTTCTAAAAATAGCTTTAGTTAAATTTTTAATTTGACTTGACAAACCTTGAATAATTAAAGTTTCCACCTCAAGACGAACGCCAATCATGCCAATCGGATCTTTAACGTCTTCCTGGTTATCAACGGTAAATTTAATTGGAATGACATGAAGAATTTCGTAGTTAGGCGGAACTGATAAAGCCCGAGCGGCTTCTAGGGCTCTCTCAATATCGTCCTGGCTGACCTCGCCGTCGCTTTTGCTGACCGCTACAACACCCCGACTTTTTTCGCATTTTATATAAGGGCTATTTAAGCTGACCCAAACGCTTTCGACCGGTACGCCGACTAATCTCTCGCATTTTTCCAGGCAAGCCGAAATAGAAGAAGTAACGTCTTCTATACTTTTCACCGCGCCCTTATTGATTCCGACCGACGGAGCGCTAACAGCGCCAATGATTTTTAAATTATCGTCCTCGCCCATGCCACGAACCTGCTGACCAACGACTAAGCGGACGGCTGTGGAACCGATATCAAGTCCGGCTATTATATTCTCTTTCATAAATTATCTATGTATCAAGTGAATAAAAAATGTGAACAGATTATGACTTTATAAACTTTATAACTTTACAAACTTTCCACTCCGTTTATTATAACATTATTATACTAAATTATCTAGTAAAGGAAAAGATGGTTAAAAAATATACGGCCAAAAGATAATAATACCGATTATAACCGCAAAAAATGATGCGATAAATACAGCCGCGGCCATTATGTCCTTTATTTCTTTAACGTAGTCATGAATCCTTGGCTTTAAAACATCTGTCACCCGTTCCACCGCGCTATTGGCCAGTTCCATTAGCAATACGGCGCTAATAGTAAAAAGAATAATGCACCATTCTATGGCGCTGATTCTAAAAAATAAACCTAAAGCAATTACTATAAAAGCCACCAAGGACTGGATCTGAAAATTCTGCTCCTCAATAAAAACTTTCCTCAAACCCTTGAAGGCGTATATAAAACTTTTAAACAAACGTTTAATGCGAATCATAGAATAATAATTTTCAAATTTTCAATTTTTAATTTTCAAACAATTTTCAATGAGTTAATTTTAAAATTTTATATTTAAAAATTATAAAATTTATGAATTAATTCATTGTTTTGAAAATTAAAAATTAGAAATTTAAAATTCTTATAAACCTTTCTCCTAATTTTACCATTTTAAGCCTGCTCTTCTCGGTCTTGTCGTCATATCCGACTAAGTGCAGCAAACCATGTACTAATATAAAAACTAATTCGTCGTTAATTCCCCGATTAAACTCTTTGGCTTGTCTTTTTATCTGCGCGTAATCAATGACAATCTCCCCTAAAAAATCTCCTTCTCCCTCAAAAGACAAAACGTCAGTTTCTTTATCAATCTGCCTATAACTTTTATTTATTCGCTTTATTTCCTGATCGCTGACAAAAACGATTGATACTTCCTTTGTGTTTAATTTATAATGAACTAAAAATTCTTCCGCGACTCGCCTAACCAGCTTAATGTCAATTTTGCTTTTAGTCTGGTTATTTACTTCTACCATACAAAAAGGCTACTTAAGACTATCAATCATCAAGTTAAATATATTTTTATGGCTAAGCGCGCCGCCCTCACCAATGTTATAGAAAAAAGCATAAATCTTATCACCTAAAGGATTGTATAAATAGGCATGCAAGCCGTCTTCACTGGCCAAACCTGTCCATCCTTGTTTATATATTATTTGCGTTGGTAAAATCAAATTGGTATTAAATTGCTCCTTATACCACTCTTGAATCGTTTGCTGTTTAGTATTATCAATAACCACGACTTCTATAAACTGGCTATTATTGATTTTAAAAATAGTGGCGTCATCGCCGGCGCCATTATTTATTTCCCAAGCTTTTGGATAATACAAAGTATAGCCAAAAGTCGGATTGCTATAAATATCAAAACGAGGATTAACAATGAGCTTGCCTTGGCCGGCCGGATTATATAAATTTTTTAATTCAGACAAATCGCTGTAGCCGTCGCCATCACTATCTCCAGACATTGGATCTGTGCCGATAACCACTTCTTCGAGATCGGTTAAACCGTCGCCATCACTATCGGCGGAAATAACCAGAGCCTTAGTGGTTGTTGTGGAAGGCACTATCGGCGTATTAGGGATAATTTGCCCATCTTCAACCTCATTCGACAAACCATCAGGCAGGGTTGATGTAGGGCCGGAAAGCAACTCCTCAGTGGTGGAACTAACTAAAGATGGCTGAGGAATATCCTCGCTGGTCGTTAACCCGACTGGTGCGAACTCTATTTTGTTGGTGTCTGGTTTGTCCGCATTAGAATCAGAAATTTTACCAACAGAATCTACGGACGCGGCCGTATTGGCATTGCCAGCTATTTCTTTAGGCTCTTGCCTAAATAAATACCAATAAATAAAAACAGCTGCGGAAACAAAAACCAAAAAACCAAAAAACAATATAATTACTCCTGTTTTTTTGGCTTTTTGCGCGTCCAGCTTTTTTCCTAAAAACCTTTTGGGCATAGCATACACAACAATGTCTTTTTCAATCTTTTCCGCTATTTGGCTGGCAGCCATATCAGCCTCTAATATTTTTTTATCAGTTTTTTTCTTAAAAAACATAGCTTATTATTTCATGTCATTTAATGTTCCTTGTCCGCGAGGATTCATTTTTGCCCTTACCTCTTCGCCGTCTTTAAAGCCGTCGCCGTCAGTATCCGGGTTAAGCGGATCGGTTTTAAAAACCCTTACCTCTTCGCGATCAAATAGACCGTCGCCGTCAGTATCCGGGTTAAGTGGATCGGTACCCAAAGAAGCTTCTTCGCTGTCAGTTAAGCCATCCTGGTCTGAGTCAATTTCATTAGCAGTCTGGCTTGCGGCATTATTGGTGTTTAATTCTTTTTCTGCATCTTGATTGATAACAGTCCCGGCATCTATTAACATCTCTTCTCCATTGCCTACTTTAACTTCTCCGTTTTGAATTTTTGTCTCTTTTTGTTTTAAATTATCCAGCTTGACGCTAAAAATATTGGCATAATAAGAGCTTAAAACTAATAAACGCTGGCGATAAAAAAAACCGATGCCGATCAGCAAAAAAACTAAAATTATAGCGACAATCTTTAATAAATGTTTTTTTATTATACCAAAAAAACCCAGTCCTTCATTTTCGTAGTCAATAGTCCGAATTTGACTTTTGTCTATTGGTTCCTCGGCCTGATTATTGGAGCCGGCATTAACATTAGTTTTAGCTTCATCTTCGTCGGCAAAAATATCGTCTAATACTAGCTCGTCCTTTTTAACGTCTCCTTTTATTTCGTTGTCAGCCATATAATTAAACTTACTATTAATTTAATAAAAATTATTCAATAACAATTAAGGACTGGGAGAAATTGGTCCAGCCGAAATCGCGGAAGGACTACTTTCGTTTCCGGCCGCGTCAACAGCGCTAACAGAAAAATAATAAGAATTGTCTGATCTTAATCCTGATAAAATCACGCTGGTTATATTGCCAACATTGCGCGAAGTGCCATAAACTCCTAAAGTAGTGCCGTAATAAATATTGTAGCTCACGGCTCCATTCACTGCGTCCCAGCTAAGCCTAATCTCGCCGCTAATTGTAGTTGTAGCGGCTGTAAAGTTAGTTGGAAAGTCGGGCGGAGTGGTGTCTCTAGGAACGATACTAATTTCATTATATAAATCAGTTTCCACCCGATTATCTGAATAAATCGCCGTGAGGCGGAAGTAGTATCTAGTTCCTGGCTGTAAGCCAGTCACTTGGAAAGTATTAGCTGTGTTGGGCAGTTCTCGATTATTTGAATAGTTGCCGGAAGCAGTTCCCCAATAAACGCGATAATTAGTCAAACTAACTTCGGGCACAGCTATCCAGTTAGCGGTCACGCTATTGCCCGTACCATCATCTACGATTGTTAAGCTGGTAGTAGCGGTCGGCACATTCTCACGGAAAAAATATGCCTCTTTCAAGGTGGTTGAAGATCGACCGCGAATAACTGGCGGGGTTGAAGTGGTTCCTAAAAGCGGAGGTAAATCGTCAAAGGTGCCCGCGCGACCGCTGTCTCGGCAATAATACAATTCGTAATTATAACTATTAGTGCAATCGCCGGAACCAGCAATGCAGTTGCCTGCCTGATCGCGCCATGGCGCCCAAGAACCATCGCTATTCCTAGCTGGCCAAGGATTTTCGCACAAGAAAACATAAACATTAGACTGACCTGTTCGGGAACGACTTTGGCCGACAACGCTAGCTGTGGCACTTATTACAGTCCTGTCATCCTGAACATTTTGTGAAGTAACTGTTTGGATTGAATCGGGACCGCCGTCATTGCTCACAACGACAACTGATGGCTTGCTGGAACGCCAATTCCAAGTCCATTCATAAACTCCCGGTTTACCAATTAAAATCTGTCCGTCAGACGAACGTGGCTCGGCAATAAACGTAGCTGCTGTATTAGCTGTAGTAAATAAATAGCTAGCGGGATCAATAGATACGCTATTCAACTCGCAAATATCATCGCCTGTACGGAAAGCCCAGATAGAAGAGCGATAATAAGCAATGCCGTTAAAAGTAACCATTTCCGGTTGTCCGTCATAAGTAATATCGTTCATGCCTATCCCCCAAAAGCTTATTACTCCTTGCTGATTATCCAAATTTCTGTCGCCTCTAACTATGGCGAAATAGACTCTATTAGGATCAAGGACGGAACTTAATTTAAATTCTAAAACCCCATTATCAGAAACATCGTTATAGCCGGTAGTAACGCCTCTAACCGCACAATAACTACGGCCTGGTTCGGGGTTAAATTGGGCAAAAGCCGTCGGCTGTGGCCAAACAAAAGCTAAAAGCCTATGAAAAGATCTTCTTATTTTATTAATAAACTGGGACAATTGATTGCGATGAGGCGCCTCTAGCGCTAAATAAGTCGTTCCAGCGGGGCAAGGAGAATCTTCATAATCTCCCAATAATATAATATTACCGGTAAAACTTTGGATATTCATTCTTTGGTTGAAAGTGGCTCTTATCAAGGTGTTGCGGCAAACGTTTTCCTGCTCGTCAATTGGAAATACTTCGCTGATTTGAGGTCTTTCGTGGCAGCAAGAGTCTGTGCCGCAGCCTTGAAAACCGCCGCCATAGCATTGATCATTGCTAACACAGCCACAACATATGCCGCGATTACCGGCCGGACTATCGCAAGGCTCTTTGGGGGTGCAATCCAAGCCGCTGGGACAGGTATTATTATTAGGATCGCAACAACAGCGGCAGTCAGAACCCAAATCGTTGCTGATGCAATCATAAACGCCGCAATTGTTTATGCCGGAAGTGCAACTATAAACAGGCGACAAACTAAGGCATCTTTGGCCAATTGGAATGTCCGCTGAACCGACGCATCTACCTTCACATCTAGCTAAAGTTTTATAAGCTCCCGTTTCGCCAGCTACACAATTAGCGTCCGGACCGCTGATTTCGCAAGAATAATAAGCGCAAGTACCATTAATATTTCTCTGACCATCAACACCTACGCCGCGACAAGCGTCGCCGCTCTGAACATCAACACAACAAGCGTCGTGGTTGGTGCATTCGGTAGAATTTAAAGCGGCGCAATCAAGACAAATTCCAGCCGGATTGGTTGTTGTATCACAATACTTACCGCTATGCCCTTCACAATTACAAGCAGAGTCCGGATCGGAAGCAGACGCGCAACCGGAACAAAAACCATAAGTATCGGTATCAACTCCGGAAGCGTCGGAGCCGCAATTGCCTTCACAAGTCAATGGTGCGCAACAAGAAGGGTTCGTGCCGTCGAGATTATTTTGCGATATACTGCAACAACATTCGCAAGAGTTCCGGTCGGATACTACGCACTGCGTGCCGATACAATGCGAAGTCCCAACACACATTCTTCGATTGGCCACACAATCTCCTTGACTGTCATTATCATAATCCCGACAAATAAAATTATTAGGACAAGGCAGACAAGTTTCTGTTAAATTAACACAACGGTTTCTGCCGATATTCAGCCAACCGGACGGACAGTCAACTGTGGTTGAAATTTGCCAGCGATATTCACCGCTAGAACCGTAAGCCGCGCAAGTTGCGACAATTTCCCGGCCAAATATATCGTATTCTATCCGAGTACAAAATCTATCAGTTAAAACACAAGAGTCCAAGCTATCAACATAATTACAAGCAACACCACAATTAGCAACGCCAGCGCAAGAATCATCGCAAGCAAATCCGTCTAGTACTTGATAGCCGGTGGCAGTATAAGGCGAGCAGGTGCCGGGAGAATTAGGACAAACAAACGGATCGCAACGATTAGTTCTGGCTGATCTGCCCCGACAACTATCCGCTGTATCGTTCAGAGGCTGGCAAGTACAATCGGAATCAGGATCGCAAAATTCGTTAGGATCGGAACAGGCCGGATAAACGCCCGAGCATTCTCCGCCGTCGCTGCTGAAGCAGTAGAAAAAGTCCAACCAAAAGCAGTGGATGTAAAACCAGCGCCAACGCAAGTGCCAACGTTTCGGCAAATACCCGACCAAGACGAACCCGAACCGCAACATTCTTCGCCGCTTTCACAATCGCCGTTGCTAGTGCAGCTGCCAACTGTAAAAGGAAGACCATTGCTATTGGCACCGTTGCTAATAACTACCGGGCCCGTTACCGCTCCAGCTGGAACCGAAGCTGCAACTAATTGCTGTCTCCATTCACTAGCAGCAGGCGTTACAGAAACATTATTATAGAATATAGCCGTCCCTGGAGTAGAACCCATATTATCACCATAAATATTAACCGCTGTTCCCACTGGCCCATTATGCGGCGACAACAAACAAATACCTGGCGTCGGAGTGCCGGCGATAATATTAAAATTTTCTGGTTCACTGGTATTGTTCGCTCTATTGGTTACTCTCACTTGATAATTACCGTTAGCTACTGTGGCCGGGACCTTTACTGTAATATAGCTGGCGCGCCACCAACTATTACGACATTCTACCGGAAAATCAATGCCAGCGGCGGTAGTTTCTCCGGTGCCAAAATTAGTAAAACTAACCTGACTAACGCCCGGCTGATAACTCATAAAACCGCTGCCATAAATAGTAATATACTGGTTGTTAGGGCCTTGCGGCGGATCAATATAATCAATTACTGGGTTATTATCGGTGTCTTGCTGAACTATAAAATATAAAAAGTTAGAATTAACAGTATCAATATTAGCATAAACCGTTGCTAAGCCACGAGTGATATTAGGAACCTGAGCGCTAACAAAAAGATTTGTCCAGTCGTGCATGTTGTTAGCGGTAATATAGTCGGATTCATTACCAAAACGAACATAGCGGTTTGTGCCGCCGAAGGCGATGCCATGCAAATCAAATTCGGTATTAAAAAATCCGGTATTAGGATTTGCTAGACAAAGGCCGGGACGAGCTATGGTGTTAACTTCAAAATTAATATATGGCTCGCTGTCTGCGGCAGTTGTGTCTGAACGTCCGTCACTCCTTTCAACCATAATCGGGCCAGTAGCCGCTCCTCCGGGGACAACTACCACGATTTGATTGTTACTCCAATTATTATTGCAATTTGGATTTACAGTATTGGGAAGTTGCGCCTCTACCACTAAATCACCGGCCGCATTGGAAAAATAAACTCGCCCGGGCGTCATGCCAAAATAGCGCCCCATTATAGTAATAAAATTACCCGGAGCGCCGTTATCAGGAGACAAATTAGTAATAATTGGATTCATGCTGGCGCATGAATCGCAGTCCGCGCCGCCACAATCAACACCCTCTTCGTCTAAATCGCGCTGGTCGTTGCAACAATGACCGGCTCTAATAGTTGCTTCAAAACTGTCAGCTTCAGTATTTAAAACTAAATCGTCGGCCTCTACTGTAAAAGTGTAAACATCACCGACTGTCATGCCGCTAGTATCAACCACATTTTGGGCATATTGATAGCGATTGCCAGTACCGACAACATCAAAAATATTAACATGGGGCATCTCATAATAAGCCCGTAAAAAGGAAATGCCCGTATCATCCCTACCCCAGCCACCAATAATATTAGAACCGGGCGATAAAGTGCCGTCGTCATAGCAAATTTGAGTTGGTATAATGCGGACGGTTGGCACAGCTGCATCTATTAAATCGTTAGTGTCAAAAGTAAAATTACAAGGCGCCGGCAAACCGCAAGTCAAGCGATTGCCGTCAAAATCGATTATATGGTCTACGGGGTTCATACTAGTAGAACCATCAATTACCACCTGGTATCTTGACCACGAGTCTAAATTGTCGCTAGGAGTAAAATTCAAAATCGTACGATTAGATGAGGTGGAAACAATACCGTTAACATCAGTATCCGGTCCGTCAATAAAATCTCCTGTTCCTGGATTAATGTCACCTATTCTTCGTAAAATAAAATTGCTACTGAGTATATCATCGACAGATGGCGCGGCCGGACGGCTCAAAAAAGCTCTAACTATGACATTTCTGGGCTGATTAATGGCATTAGCTACCGGCGAAGTGCTTCGCAACCTAAAGCTGCTGCCGGTAGGCGTAAGCGAACCGCAAGGACAGCTCTGGCAAACGCCGCTGCAACAGCACTGTCCAGCCAGACAAGGAGGGTCGCATAAACCGGAGGAAGTGCCGCTGCCAATAGTATCTCTCATAAAATTAGCAACAAAAGAAACTATGGCAAAGGCGGCAATAATGATAATCAAACCGATAATAGCGGCGATTAAAGTTTTTTTAGCTTTTTGCACTCGCATCAGTTCCCCGGCGCTAGTCATCCATAGCCAACCGCCATATAAAATAATAATTGTGGCAACGACGCCTAAAAATCCTAAAATGAAACGAACAACATTAATGACAAACAACCTCGGATCAGTGGCGCCGGCTGATGGCAGGCCTAAACCGGCCGCTTCATTTAAGCCCAGATCTTGCGCCTGAACAAACTTAAAAGCAACCATTAAAAAAACAGACAAGACAAAAAAAACGAGATACTTCTTAGTTTTATATATTCTCAACATTTTATTTAAAATTTTGTAAAAAATAGCTAAATCCCTAAGGGTCGCAATCTGTCGCCAAAGCTCCATTGCAACAATAAGGAAAACCTGTGCCCGGGCTGGCGGTGCAAGAAAGTCCTCCACTGGGATAAAAACAATTTTGATAAATGTCTAAAATGCCGGAAGTAAACAAAGGAGCGTAGGTTGAATTAACTGTATTAACAAACTGTCTGTGGTTCAAAAATACCCTTGTTTGATTTGGATTAACAGCTGGTTCGTTAGCAGACGTCAGCCAATAAAAAACTTCGCTGGCAGTCGGATTAGCTCTTAACGAAATTGTTTCTATCTTTTTTAAGCTGCTACTTAATATCAACTTGTTAAAAACAGCGAAAGGTATTTCACGAACATCAACATTTGTATCGTTATAAGAAGCGTTAGGATTGATGCTGTTTATTCTCGGCTCAGTAATATCAACATTGTTATTAGTGCTAAAAAGCCAAGAAAAGTTATCACTGGTTGAGGCGACTGTCGGATTATTAGCGTCGTAAGCAGGCAAACCATTTTGAGAAGTCGGTCCTTCGGCGATATTGTTGTTGTTACCGTCTAAAGAATTGCCAGCCATATCAACAATGCCGTCAATAGCGCTTGAGTAAGCACTGCCGGAACCAGGATTATCTAAGGTGGCTGCTAAAACAGTTGTGCGAATATTGCTGTCGGCTGGCAGACAATAAACAGGGTGGCCGCAAGAATTAACGCCGCATTGGTCAGTTGTTAAAAATTCCACCGTGCGATATTGATTAGAGATATAAAACTCACCAGCTAACATAGAGCCGCTATTAACTTGAATATTATCAAAAGCGGGGGCTTCGCCCATAGCAGTAATCGGGTCTATTGCTTCGTTAAAGTTGATTTGAATAACGACGTTCCTAGGCTCAATAGCATTAATACGAGGTATAAAACTGGCAATTTTTGGAGGCTCGTTATCAATTGCGGTGCTTAACTCAAACTGCCAAGAATAGCCGCCACCTATACTAAACAGACGATCACCATTGGCTTTATATATATTACTTGTCAATTCCACTGTGTACCAAAAGTTTTCCGATGGGCTGCCCATAAACGGCTCTTCTTGCGCAAAACGGAAAGTGCGGCCATCAGTAGTTACGGCAGTCAAGTTGGGTGAATGAAGCCTGGTATTATCTTCAACTGTCTTAAATATTTTGACGTTATCGGTGTTAACACGGCCAGCTTCTATAATATCTTCGACTCTAATCGGCTCTCGGAAAGTAACGACTATACGAGTGTTGCGCGGAACATCTCTTTGATCTCGGGCAGGATAATGAGACTCAATAGCAGTATTGCCTGCGGTAGCCAGACCGACTCCACTAGAAGACCCCCGGCTGCTTGACCCCCTATAATTGATGGTGCTAGTAATCCAATTTGACACCCAAGCAACGATCATAAAAGATAAAACTATAATAATAAGACCAATTGTCGCATTTATTAAAGTTTTTTTAGCTTTTTCCAGCTGATATTGATTACCGCCGCTCGTCATCCACAGCCAGCCGGCATACATAATAATTACAACTGCTACCATTCCCAAAAAACTAAGCAAGTATTTGACGATATCTACTAATAACGTTTTTATATCTCGACCGTCAGAACTAGGTAGACCGATAGCGCCAGCTTCATTTAATCCTAAATCCGTTTGCCCCCAGACCGTTAAAGCCGAAAAAAATGAAAACAACAAAACAGCGGCAACCAAAAACGCTGTCAATCCTATTCTATTTTTTACAAGAGATTTCATTATTAAATATAAATAGTTAAAATAAAGGAAAACAACAAAAAATATCGACTTTTTTAGTTATCAACAAAAATTTTATAAATTGACTAATCCACAGTTTTGTAATATTATTATAACATAAAATTATTATTATAAACAAGTTTAGATAAAAAAACTAGTCTAAATTTATGACTATTGGCCAGATTATTAATCAAGTCAGAGAAAATGACCCTCAAGCAGACGCGGATTTGTTACAATTGGCCTATGAATTTGCCGATAAAGCTCACAAAGGGCAAAAAAGGATGAACGGAGAGCCATACATCCAGCACAGTCTGCATACTGCTTTTTTGTTGGCGCAGATGAAAGCAGATTTAACAATTATCATCGCTGGCATACTGCATGATGTGCCGGAAGATACTGAAGTTACTCTGGAAGAAATCGAAAAAAATTTTGGCCAAGACGTTGCCAGCTTAGTCCATGGAATTACTAAATTAGGAAAAATAAAATACCGCGGAGTTGAAAGATACCGTGAGAATTTACGTAAAATGTTCCTGGCTATGGCTGAAGATCTGCGCGTCATTTTAATTAAATTTTGCGACCGCTTACATAACTTGCGCACACTTGACGCCTTGCCGACAGAAAAAAGACAACGGATAGCCAGGGAAACACTAGAAATTTACGCGCCTATTGCCGGTCTTTTGGGTATTTGGAGGCTAAAATGGCAGATGGAAGATTTATGCTTTAAATATTTATACCCGGAAGAATTCAAAAAATTACTCTATAAATACGAGGTTGAAAAAAAGGTTGAACGCAATCAATATATTCAAAAAGTAAAAAATACTTTGGGTAAAAAATTATCTGAAGCCGGGATTGACTATCAAGTTGAAGGCCGCTTTAAGCATCTCTACAGTATTTATAAAAAAATGCAGCTTAAAGACCGCAAATTTGATGAGATTCTTGATGTGTTCGCCCTGCGCATTATCGTTCCCTCTATTCCTGACTGCTATAAAACCCTAGGCATAATCCATACGATTTGGAAGCCTAAAGTCGGCCGCATTAAAGATTATATAGCCGTTCCGAAACCTAACGGTTATCGCAGTCTACACACGACTGTTTTTGGCATAGACAACCAGCCAACAGAATTCCAAATCAGAACCGAAGAAATGAATGAAGAAAGCCACTACGGCATAGCCGCCCACTGGTATTATAAACAAAGAAGCGGCTCTGATTATCATGAAGAAAGGCAGCCAGCCTGGGTCAAAGAGATTCTCAATATTCTAAAACAGGAAAACGAAGATAAGGATTTTATAAAAGAAATTAAATTAGACATTTTCCACGATCGTATCTTTGTTTTTTCTCCGAAAGGCGATGTTTTTGATCTCCCGGAAGATTCAACGCCTATTGATTTTGCTTATGCTGTCCATACCGAAATTGGCAATAAAGCTATCGGCGCCTTGGTAAATAATAAAATGGTGCCCCTAGACCACCCTTTAAAAAACGGTGATCTGACAGAGATAATAATTGATAAAAGAAGAAAGGGACCAAGCCGAGATTGGCTAAAATTTGTAAAAACTAATCGAGCTAAAGAAAAAATTACTCATTTTACTAACGAATCAAAATTCGCGTCGTTCAAAAAAATCTTCCCAAAAATTTAGCGTAGACATAAATTACTAACCAAAAATCATAAATGCTATTGGAATTATCGTCAAATCAATAATGAGAGCATAAAAAATTTAGGAGAAAATTATGAACTTAGAAACCGTGCAAAATTTCATTGCTTAAGGAAAGAAACGACGAGCTTGGGATTTTGCTAGGTTATATAATGAACAATCCTAAATTTTGAACAGCGAGCGCTTTTGACGCAACTTGTTCTTAAAAATTTGCCCTGCGGAGCAAAACTATTTGCTAAAATACAAAAAAGACGATCTGCATAGACCATCTTTTTTTGTTGTAAAATTTATTTTGCTAAAACCTTTTTTACTATTTCCGTTACTTTGCCTCCGTCGGCCCTACCTTTTAACTTGCCTATCGCCTGTCCCATTACTTTTCCGAAATCAGCTTGAGTAACTTCACCTATAGAGCTAACTACATCCTTTACAGCCGCTTCAATCTCTTCGTCAGACAATTGCGCCGGCATATACTTTTCTAAAATTTTTATTTCCGCTATTTCCTTGTCAGCTAAATCCTGACGACCGCCTTGTTCATAAGCTTCTTTCGAGTCTTTACGTTTTTTTATCTCCGTAGCTACTGTTTCGATAAACTGCTCATCAGTTAATTCGTCAACATTAGTGCCGCCACCCAAAGCGATTTTTTTATTTTTCAAAGCGGCTATTAACATCCTTAAAGTTGACAATTCCAACTCCTGCTTATTGCGCATAGCGTTTTTTAAGTCTTCATTGACCTGATTATGTAAAGTCGACATATCAATTTTTATTAAAGAGAGCAACCTCGAGATTTCGCGATTGCCCGCTTTTATATTACCAACGATTTTTAGTTTCTTCTTTTAATTTGCCCGTCTTCCTTAGATACTCTTTCTTCTCTCTCATCTGCTTGCTGACTAAAGCATATTTCTTTTGCTGGTTCTTGTTTTTTGATTTTTTTTGCCACTGTCGCTGTCGGACTTCATTCAGCTTGCGGCTTTGAATTAAGGCTTTATTGAAACGTCTTAAAAAACTTTCAAAACTTTCGCCTTTTTTTCTTTTGAATTCTACCATAAGACACCTCCATTTCTAGATGACTAAAAGATTAATTCTTATTTCCTTCTATTCTTTTATTTAATTCAAAAATAATTTTTTTATAATCAACCACTTCTTGCGTGCCCGACTCCATATCACGCAAAATTATCGTACCGTCTAAAAGTTCTTTCTGCCCTAAAATCAAAGTATACTTAGCGCCGGCTCTGTCTGCTTCCTCTAGCTGAGTCTTTAAACTGTCTTTGGTAAAAGCTTGTCTGATTTTAAAACCGGCCTTGCGCAATTCTTCAAATAAAGCGAAGGCTTTGCGCTTGCCCTGATCGCCCAGCTGCGCTAAAAAAATGAAATTCTCTTTATCTTCCTTAATCGGAATATTTTTTTCTTTTATTTTATTAATGACCCTCTCTAAGCCAATACCAAAACCACAAGCTGGCGTTGGACGTCCGCCCATCAATTCAACTAGTTCGTCATAACGGCCGCCGCCGCCCAAAGCCGACTGTCTTTTGTCGGCGTCTGCTTCTTCTTCACCAACGGTAAAAATTTCAAATACGGTGCGGTTATAATAATCCAATCCTCTCACTAAAAAAGGGTTTAAATTATATGGGATATCTAATTCATCTAAATATTCTAATACTTTTATAAAGTGTTCTCGACAACCATCGCACAGAAAATCAACTATCTGCGGGGCGTCCTCTCTGACCGATTGGCAAGATGGCTCCTTGCAATCCAAAAGGCGCATCGGGTTTTTTGTAATACGTTTTTTGCAGTCAACGCATAACTTTGCGCGCTTGCCTCTTTCTTTATAATAATCTAGCAATTTTTTTCCATATTCCGTTCGGCACTCTTTGCAGCCGATACTGTTGATTTGTATCTGGACATCGATTTGCAATTCGCTAAAAAAATTATAAGCGACTAAAATCAGTTGGGCGTCGGCTACCGGACTAGGATCGCCAAACATTTCCAGATCGTATTGGTTAAACTGGCGCAGTCTGCCTGATTGCGGTTTTTCGTGCCGAAATAAAGGCCCTAACCAAAACATTTTGACTGGTTGCGGCAAGTTAAACATGCCGTGTTCAACATAAGCGCGTACTAAACCGGGCGTAGCTTCTGGTCGTAGAGCCACGCGATCGCCGCTCTTGTCAATAAAATTATACATCTCTTTAGAAACGATGTCGGTTTCCTTACCGGTTGATCTTTCAAATAAATCCAACTTTTCTAAAATCGGCGTGTCAATATGGCTGAAACTATAAGTAGCGGATAAATCCGTCGCCTTCTTTAAGACTAAATTCCAATACTTATATTCGTCAAAAAGAATATCTTTCATGCCGCGCAAGCGACTATATTTTTCACTTCTCCTGACTCTAAAATCCTTTTCTTTTTTTAAATCTTTTTCAATAACTTTTTTATTTATTTTTCTAGACATATATTAAAACTCTAATTAACCAAAATGTCATATTCTGGAGTTCCAAAAACCGTTACTCTATTAAAAGGCCAGCCCCTGAACATTACTCGTCCGATAATAAAGCTTCGATTAACAGCGCCGAAATAGCGCGAATCTTTTGATTGATTGCGATTATCACCCAAAACATAATACTCTCCATTATTTAAATCAACTTTATCTTCATTCAATCCGTAAGTTTTTAAACCAGACGACAAATAATCTTCTGCCAAAACCAACCCGTCGGGATTACTTTGATTAAAAATATAAACTTTGCCATCTTTGATTTGCACGCTCTCTCCCGGCAGGCCAATGACGCGTTTAATAAAATATTCCTGCGGATCCTTCGGATAACGGAAAACTATAATATCGCCTCTGGCCGGCTCGTTAAATCTGTAAGAAATTTCATCTATAATTAAATATTCATGGTCGTAAAAATTAGGTTCCATGGACGCGCCCTTTACGTAAAACGGCTGGATCAAAAAATATCTCACTGGGATGATTATAATTAGTGAAATTACTACTATTTTTAACAATTCTAAAACAAACGCAAAAAAATTTTTAATCATGTTTTATTCTCTAATTTTATATTTTTAAACTTTATGAAACAATAATAAAAATTAGGTTAATTTCTTTACCTTATTTATAGAGTACAAATTTTAGTTTAGATTATTGTTTTTTTACGGTCAAACCCGTAAAAGTTATATACAATATAACATTATCGTTAAAAAAAAGCAAATCTCTTATTTCACATAACAAACAGCATAAAATATATAACAACAGCAATAATTTGCACGTTATTTTTTGTGTCATCCCGGCCTCCGAGCCGGGGTCCAGAGCCGGGGACAAGCTGGACAATATTTTTAAATCTACAGATTTTTAGAAGCACCCAATTTCTTGGGCGTTTATAAGTCCATCCTAATTCACAAAATACATTGTGATTTTAAATGGGATAATGAAGATAATATACCATATTATTATATTATATCATATTTTTTATAATTTGTAAATATAAAATATTAAAATTTGTTTATTTTTAGCTAAAAAATAAACAAAAATTTTTTTGTAAATTTCATTTTATCTTAAGTATTGCCAAATAAAATAAAGGTAGCTATAATCAAAGAAGACAATCTAATTCCCAATTAGATTTTTTAATTATTTTTTGCTATTGACTTTAAGGGTAAATTATGTCCGAATTTATTAACCAAAATTCTGAATTAGAGAATGACAATTCTTACGAAACGTCAGGCACTTCTGCTCCCAATTCAAAAGAGCCGAAAAAAAAGCTAAAAATTTTTGCTTATTCCTTTGTTTTCGTCCTAACTTTCTTAGCGGTTTTCACTAGCCAAATTTTAGTATCTGGCCAAAGCTCTACTTCCTGGTTCAGCAACCTGCCGGTCTTAAAGCAGATAAAAGATTTTGTACAAGGCTCGGAAAGAAAACTAAAAGGCGAAGAAAGCGATCGCATTAACATTCTGCTTTTAGGTATCGGCGGCAAAGGCCACGACGGCGCCTATTTAACCGACACTATTATTCTGGCCAGCTTAGAACCGTCAACTAAAAAAACGGCTTTGATTTCAATCCCTCGCGATTTAGCTGTGCCGGTTGAAGGTATGGGACAGCAGAAAATAAACGCCATCAATGCTTATGCTGAAAGCAAAGATCCGGGCAGCGGCGGCCTAGCAGTCAGCCAAGCAGTCAGCGATTTGCTAAATATACCCGTTGATTATTACATCAGGGTAGATTTTCAAGGCTTTATAAATATTATTGATGAATTGGGCGGGATTGAAGTTGAGGTTGAAAATACGCTGGATGATTATTCTTATCCGATTTTAGGCAATGAAGACAATCCTGATTATAATTCGCGCTACGAGCATCTTCATGTCGACCAGGGTTTGCAAACTATGGATGGCGGTTTGGCTTTAAAATATGCTCGTTCTCGCCACGGAGTCGGGGTTGAAGGCTCTGATTTTGCCCGCGCTAAACGACAACAAAAAATTATTGAAGCTGTTAAAGATAAAGCTCTAAGCGCCAGTTTGCTATTTAGACCAACCGCCATCAGTAATATAGCCGAACAATTAGAAGACCATGTCATTACGAATTTAAAAGTTTGGGAGATGATAAAACTGTGGGACATGTTTAAGGATATCAAAAAAGAAAACATCATCAACAAAGTCTTGGATAATAGTACTAGCGGCTTACTAGTTGATGGCGTATCCAGCGCTGGCGCCTATATTCTCGTACCTCGCAGCGGCGATTTTGCCGAAATCCAGTATTTTGTTAGTTCCATATTCAGCGACGCCCCGCGGGAAGCAAAAACTAATGTGACTAAACAAAAAGCGACCGTTGAAGTTAGAAACGGCACCTGGATCAACGGACTGGCTTCAAAACTAGCGGTTGATATTGAAAAATACGGTTTTACGGTTGTTCGTATCGGCAACAGTAGCCGACACAATATTGAACGGTCGGTTATCTATGACTTAACTTATGGAGAAAAAAATGAATCTCTTACTATATTAAAACGCAATACGGGCGCCAATGTTTCTCTGGGCATTCCCGATTGGCTGGCAGAAGAAATTAGCCGAGAGGTCGCTAACGAAAACGATCCGATAAAACCTGATTTTCTTTTAGTGCTTGGCCAAGATGCCGACGCAACCCATTCCGGCAACGAAAACCCCGAATAAAAACTTATGAATTCAAATAATAAACAACAACTACCTTTGGTGGTTATTTTTGGTCGCACCAACGTCGGTAAATCTACTCTTTTTAATTGTTTAACTGAGAAACACCGCGCTCTAGTCTCTTCAATTGAAGGCACAACTAGAGACAGCAACATCGGCACAGTTGAGTGGCAATATTCCAACTTCTCGCTGATTGACACCGGCGGCATTATGGATTTAAAATATTTGACCGGCCAAAAGATAAAAACCGATGATATAGAAGCTAAAGTACAAAAACAAGCGCGCGATTATATTATAAAAGCGTCGCTAGTTTTATTCGTAGTTGATGCAAGAGACGGATTATTACCTCAAGACAGGCAAATGACAATACTCGTTAAAAAATTACTACCTAAAAATAAAAAAATAATTTTAGTGGCTAATAAGGTTGATAGCCCATCCTTAAGAAAAGAAATTGCTGAATTTAATAAACTGGCTTTAGGCGAACCGATCGCGGTATCGGCTGCCAATGGCTCTGGCACTGGCGATCTATTAGATGTGATTGTCAATGATTTAAAGAAAACGAAGCAAGCCGTAAAAGTAAAAATGCAAAAAGAGGAAGTCCAACCGATCATCAATGTATCTATTATCGGCAAGCCGAATGTCGGCAAATCAAGCTTAATCAATGCTATTCTAGGTGAAGAAAAAATTATTGTCAGCCCGACTCCGCACACTACTCGCGAACCCCGTGACACATTGATTGAATATGGCGGCTATCAAATAAATTTAGTTGATACTGCCGGCATCAGCAAGCAAGGCCAAAAAGGCGCGCGTCGGCAAAAATTAAAAAATTCTTTAGAAAAATTAAGTATTGAACAATCATTAAAAACTTTAAAAAAAGCGCAAATTGCCTTATTGGTAGTTGATGTAAATGAAGGTTTGACGCATCAAGACGCAAAATTAGTAGAGGAAATCGTTGACAGGAAAGTCAGTGTTATTATTGTCGCCAATAAATGGGACTTAATAAAAAATAGAGATACAAAATTATTTACCCAAAAAATCTACGGCAACTTTCCCTTTATTCAATGGGCACCGATTCAATTTATTTCCGCGGTTACTGGTGAAAAAGTTAATAAAGTGATGGATCTTATTATTAAAGTGGCTGAAGCTAGACAGACCCAAGTTTCAGAAAATGCTTTGGGCAAATTTCTAGGCCGGATTGTTAAAGTCCACCGCCCAGCTAAAGCCAAAGGCACTAAGCATCCGCATCTTTCCGGCTTTAAGCAAATAGGCAATAATCCGCCGGTTTTTTCTATACATATCGGCTCGAAAGACACTGTTCATTTTTCCTATCTGCGATTCATTGAGAATCGTTTACGGGAAAAGTTTGGCTTTATGGGCACGCCCATTACGAT
>JAKJDO010000028.1 GCA_022705905.1 Patescibacteria group bacterium | reverse complement strand
TCGCGGTCAACGGATTTACTCCCTTAAATTTGACTTGCATAAAGTATTGGTGTAACATTTAGGTAGTAGCAATAAATTGAACACTCTATCTTAATGTTAGTATTATACTAAAGATATGTCAACAAATCAAAATTTAGCAAAAAATGTAAAACGCTTGCGGGAAGCCAAAGGGCTTTCGCAAGAAAGATTGGCGAGATTGGCCGATGTCGCCAATAATACCCTGATTAAAATGGAAACAGGGGAAAATAAAAACCCAACACTTGAAACCTTAAAAAAGGTTGCGAAAGCCCTTGAGGTAAGTGTTGATGATTTAATAAATTAAAGGAGAATAAAACTATGAACAACGAAGAACAAAATCAGAGCAAAGCTCATACAAAGATTACTATCGGTTTAGTATTGAGTTGGGGTCTTGGAGTGCTGGCGGCAATAAGTGGTGTAACACTTTTATTTTCGCAACTCCTTACAGGTATTTTGATGTTATTGCTTGCGGCGGTCTTATTGCCGCCGGTAAATAAATTTGTCGCCGACAAATTTCATTTCTCAATTTCAGGGGGACTAAAATTTGTTATGGTAATTATTTTGCTCGGTATTATTGGGGCAACAATGTCTACCGATTCAAATTCTAATTCCAATTCTAATATCAACACAGGTACGACTCCAAGCACAGAACAAGCAAGCGAGGTTAAAACAGAAGATACGAGTGTGCCAAAAGAGTATAAGTCTGCTCTCAACAAAGCCGCTTCATATGCCAACACAATGCACATGTCCAAGCGTGGTGTTTATGACCAGTTAGTTTCAGATTATGGCGAAAAGTTTTCGGCTGAAGCCGCACAATACGCAATAGATAATGTAAAAGCCGACTGGAACGCAAATGCTCTAGCTAAAGCAAAAAACTATCAGAACACTATGAATATGTCGCCAGCCGCAATTCATGATCAATTAACTTCTGAATACGGCGAAAAATTTACTCAAGCGGAAGCGGACTATGCCATTCAACATCTTAATGATTAGTAATTTCCAATTCTGATATGAACGACAACCAAAATCACAAAGAATATAAGGGGTATAACGGAACTTTAATTCTCACTGACACAGGAGTAATTATTAAGCGTGGCGCAAAGGGTTTTTTGCTTGGCGGTGGAATGTTGAGAGGCGACAAAACAATTCCATATAGCAGTATTGTTGCGGTTCAGTTGAAAAAGGCAGGAATGACGGCTGGTTATATTCAACTTACGCTTAAGGGCGGGTCAGAAGCAAAAAGTGGACTTTTTCAATCAACAACAGATGAAAATTCAATCAATTTTCATTCGGCGTTTGGCGGAAATAACAACGAGCTTTTTGCCGAAGCAAAAAAATTGATCGAAGAAAAAATAAATGCTGTAAATTCACCCCCCAAAAATAGCGGACTTGACGATTTAGAAAAATTGGCCGCCTTGAAAGAAAAAGGAATTATCAGCGAAGAAGAATTTCAAGCAAAGAAAAAGCAACTTTTAGGTTTATAAAATATGGGAATACTTGATCTTTTTCGCTCACAATCAAAAAACACAAATCAACAACGCGAGCAAAAAGACGAGCGTAAGGCCGAGTGCCCAAATTGTCACAAAGCCCTTTCTAAAATTCCAGGAGCAAAAACAAAGTGTCCGCATTGTGGCGAGTTTATGTTTGTCCGCACTCGACCAAAAGATGACGCTCGCGTTGTTGTAACAAAAGCGGAAGCCGACAAAATTGATGAAGAATGGTCAATCGTTGCCGGAACGCACGATATTTTTGTTGCCGAAAAAGAAGAGTTTGCAAAAGAAAAAGAAATTTTGCGAAAAAGATTTGGCGGCAAAGAGCCGTCAGACAACGATGTTCGTTGGGGTTTGTTGAATAAGCAACTTATAGAACACGCCAAAAACGGCGACTGGGGTTTATATCGCAATGCGCGCTTCCAAATGGCGGAAATTCTGCGAGGCGAAATGAAATTAAAAGACGCTCTCCGAACATATCTTGAAGTTTGTTATCTTGACTTAAACGGTCCAAATAATACTGGCGGAATGAAAGACTTAGAATTATTGAAAGAATTTCCGCCATTTAATCCCAAAGATTTTTCGTTTTTGGCTCCAGGTGTTATAGATTTAATCAAGCGAATTGTGCTAAAGTTAAAGATGAGCAAAGACGAAATCAAACAGGTTTTTGTTGAGCACAATTCACGAATTGAAAAATCATTGAGATTGCCAATTCCCGCTGAAAAATCGTGGCAAGCATTAGAGAAAGAAATTTGAGGCGGCGCGCCAATTTCATTGGCACGAAAAATTGCGGCGGCGAAAAAAGAAACGGCGAAAGCGAGGGCGGGCAAAAATTCCTTCCCCCCAACCCCCTTCCTTTTTGCCCGCCCGAGCGTTCGGTTTTGGTTCTGCCGCGCTTCGCGCGGCAATCATTCGGGGTTTTGTTCAAAATGAGTTCTGACTTTTTCCAACAAACACCACCAAAGTTGATTTATAGAAGGATTAGTTTCGCTCGAGGTTTGGGCTTCGTCGGGCAAAAATAAAGTTAATTCCAGGACTTTTTAAAATCAACAAAAAGTCGCTAGTCAAAAATCTGGCGGTTTAAGCCAATTTTTGAGATAATTTTTTATTTCCGAAAAATTATCTTACAAAAACGAAATTTTTGAGTTGGTTGGCTTTTAAAATTCAGTTTCTGGTGAGCCCAAGTCAATAATTGCCTCTTCGTTTAAAATCAGATGATTTTTCCATCTTTTGTTTTCTTTTCCGCCATTAAGGCGTTTTTTGTTTGCTGAAATTTCGCCAATTCCAACGCTCCAGCAAGGTAATCGTCTATTAATTTTTCCAGTTTCGCTTTTATGGCGGAAATTTCCTTTTTGAGATTTTAAACAAAAAGGTCTAATGTTTGGCGGTTTTTATTTTTCACGCTTTCAATTTATCCAAGAATCTATCCCACCAAACATCAGGTGCAAAAATAATAAATATATCCTCTGCCGTTATTTTTGATTTTTTGCACGTCGTTATATGATAGTTATACTCGCCGTACCTTACAAAATTCAAAAACAAAAACCTCCCTTTCTCTTTTTGCTCTCCTCTCCTCGCTTTTTGCGGATGAATAAATTCACCCCCTTTTAGACCCTAAGGGAAGATAAAATGAGGTGGACTGGCGCATTGTATTTACTTTTTTTATATTGGTGCATCATTAAAGCAGTAGAAAAATATATCTATATTCTGATTCTACCGCTATACTATAGTGTATGCCAAATTTAGCAAAAGATTTACGTAAATTAAGAAAATCAAAAAAATTTTCACAAGAGAAATTGGCTCGGTTATCTAATGTCGCCAATAATACAATTATCAAAATTGAAGTGGGGGAAAACAAAAACCCAACACTTGGCGCCTTGAAGAAGATTGCGGAAGCGTTGAATATTAGTGCTGATTATTTAATTCAATAATTTATGTTTTGCGGAAATTGCGGAACCAACATTGAAGATGGGGCAAAAATTTAGATTAAACTATGTTGTGCAAATACTGCAACAAAGAAATAAACGATGGGAACAAGTTTTGTAATTATTGCGGGGCGAAGGTTTTAGTTGATACATCCAAAAAAGAAAGAGAAATAAAAATTGTATTTAGTAAGTCGCTTGTTCCCAAAATTGTTGCGGGGGTTATAGGGTTTTTGATAATTTATATAATTTTTGCCGAAATTCCTTTTTCATTCCTCATAAAACAACGCTCTATAAATCAAGACCTTATTGCTATTTCAGTGGTTAATATTGTTTGTGAATCACAAGGTAGTGAAGAATTAAGTGGCGGTTCAGGAACAATGATTACTTCTAATGGATTAATCATAACTAATGCACATATAATTCCGCAAGATGAAAAAATTTTACTTACACCCAAGGAAGGATGTTTGGTGATATTACCAGATCAGTATTCCGGTGAACCTAAAGAGGTTTATTGGGCCGAACCCATAGTGTATCCATATTTGAGTGAGCAGTACGACTTAGCATATTTACGAATATATGATGTATTTGTAGGTGAAGACAACAAAGCCTATGGGACATATCCTAAAAATTTTCAGACGATTTTCTCAGAACCAGATGAATATGACAAAATCTGTATATCAAGTGGTATTGTAAAATTAGGTGATTCAATAAAAATTTATGGTTATCCATTAACTAGTGGTGGTCTTTATCTCACGGTAACAGAGGGAGTAGTCAGTAGTTTACCAGAATACGGCATAATTTTAACATCCGCAAAGGTTGATGAGGGAAATTCTGGTGGGCTTGCTGTTGATGAAAAGGGGTGTGTGGTCGGCATTCCTTCTTCAATAAGCGAGGGGACATATCAAAATTTAGGTGTTATAATATCAACAGACCTAATTTTGGATTTCGTTGATGAAGTTTATAAATATAAACTTGAAGAAGAATTTTAAAATATGTTTTGTAAAAAATGTGGTGAAAAATTAAATGAGGATGGAAAATTTTGTAAAAGCTGTGGTGAACCCATAGTTCAAAATAAAAAGGTTAATAATGATAAGCCTCAGCATGAAGGCCTAGGTGGTTGGCTAGTTTTGGTTATTATAGGATTGTTTGCGACTATTTTGTGGTCAGCTTATGCAGTTTATGAAAGTATTACATTAATTACCAACGGCGCAGTTGAACTTTTAACTAATCCTGCCTCGGGGGCTTATACTCCGGGATATATTGGTGTTTGGAAATTTGAATTTATAGCAGGAATTCTATTTTTTGTATTTGCAGTTTATCTTGTTTTCTTATTTTTTAAAAAAAGCAGGAAATTTCCGAAATACTACATACTATTTTTGATTGCGCCAGTAATGTGTGCTGTGCTTGATTATATAATTTGGTCTTCTTTAACAATTTCATCAAGCGAAATAAAACAAGTTGTTGACGATACACTTCCAGAACGAGGAACAGAGATAGGGCGAGCCGTGATAGTAGCAATTGTTTGGGGATTATATATAACAAAATCAAAAAGAGTAAAAGCGACATTTGTTGAGGATTAAAATGCACAACCCCGCCTCTTAAAAAATTTTGTCCGTCCGCACACTTAGTTTTAGTTCTGCCGCGTGAAGCGGAGCGGTCAGCTGGCAATTTTGTACACATACCTGTAGATGTTGGCATAGTTTTTGGAAAACCGCCATATGTGTGTGCACATTACCACAAACTATTGACATTTTAAAATAAATATTGTATAAATTAATGTCCAATTAATGGACAAAAATGAACCTTACAAACCAAATACCAAATAAAGATCTGGGAGGATCAAAATGAAGAACAGCAAAGCTTTCATCCCGATGTTGCTTTGTCTTCTGGCGGTTGCCTTATATGGCGAAACCACCATATTTAATTTAGCCCAATTTAAAACCATTGATACTATTGATGGTGAAATATTTTGGGCCATTCCTGATGTAGATAATGTCAAAGCACAACAGCTAACCATTCTTGATAATGGTGAAATTGTTGTGCTCCAGGAAGTTGATTTAGCGGACACCCTAGATGTTTTAGGGGATAATAGTTATCCTAAAATTTTGTCCGTTAATTCAAGCCTCTTCGGCTCAGGATTTATTTTGGCGGCCGGCCAAAACTTGGTTTCCTGGTTGTCAAATGGAGAGTCGTCAGCTTTTAATTTTCTTTATTACCCAAGAGATATTTTGGGAATTAAAAGATGTGGCGAACATGATGTCTATGTTTTTAATAACTGGCTATATGGCTCTGGCCAGTATTGTGGAGGCTCGGTTATTCAGCAAATAGACCTAAACCATGGTGGTGGTGGCAGCACTGTTGCTGGAGGTCCAGAAATTTGCGTGGACCGAGACCAACTTATTAGCGTTGTTGGGGGTGCATTGGTTGATTCGATTAGTGGACTGTCGGTTGCGACAGTAGCAATTAATCGAACTAACTTTAGCTCCAGCCCCTATGATTACGAAGTCATCTACGAGCCAGCCTATACCAAGACGGTGGCCGTCTTGGTGGATGACAACGAGGATGTGTATGCTTTGCAGGTTCGGCCCGGCGACTTCGGCAGATATAAAGCCAGATTAGTCAAATATCATGGGATAAATAACGAATCAATGGTTGTTTGTCCAGAATTTGATATATTTGTTTTATATCAAGCCTTTATTAAAAGGCTGGGTGATTGTTTATATTTTGGGGGCTCCCTGGGGGCAAAGAAGTATCATTGCCCGACAGGTCTTTCGACGGATTTTTCCAATTATGACAGCAATAGCTATCTTGGCTATGCAAGTTATTGGAATGACATCAGCGTCGGAGGGGGAGGGATGTATATAGCGTTAAGACGGGCGTTGTTAATATACAAACCAACCGGCTCCATTATAATTAAAAAGGAGCCGAATGAGCCCGTGAGAGCATTTTCCGGGCAAAAAAATGTTGGTCTAATCAGCGTCGACATGTACGCATGTCATGAGGATGTCTGTCTTCAGGCGCTAGAGATTCGTTGGGGGTCATGCATCAACGAAGGGTTGCTAGACAATATTAAAATTGTTGAAGATGAAACGGAAATTGTCGGGGTTATTAATGGTAACAACAATGTTCGTTTTGAAAATATTAATATTGTTATTGAAAGTGGCTCCTGGAAAACGATTAATTTTTTTGGAGACATTCACCAAACCACAGTGGTTGACTCCGTGTGGTTAATAATTGATGCTGAGAATGTTGAGGCAGTTAATGCGGCGTCAGGAGTGGTTGCATCAGCTTTGTTGGCCCACGGTCAACCCTTGCCGAGAAGCCACATTATAATCATGCCGGGTCTTAATTATCGTATGGACATTTTTCCATATCGAGACCCGACCATTAGTTTCTCAGAATGTATCTGCAACATAGTAGATACTCTCTATGTCTATCCCGGCCAGATTTGGTTGTATGAAGGGGTAGTTAATCCCAATTACTATAATCAGTCTGGAATTGTCGGGGTTGATGCCTATTTAACGATTGAGTCTGGATATTTTAATGAAATGTGGGCGGGATGGCAAATCGGCGGGCTTGATGGTAATGGTCTATTATATACTGACCAAAATCATTTGGCCTGGGTTGCCGATGATTACGCAGGGGTAACTAGTTGTGGTTTGTATGGTGCAAGCCTGCAGGCTCAACTAGAGGTTGGTGAAATGTCGACGGTATTTTTATCGTTGAATTTAACCAAAAATATGTTCTATGGCTCGACTACTGAAGTAGAGAGCCATATTGACAATAAAACAATTATTTGTAATGCTGCCCTAATGGGCGACATTGATGGTTCTGGGGCTATCGAAAGTAGTGATCCAGGATTGGGTATTCAACAATGGATTAATCAATCCTTGTTTGATACTCAATTCAATCCAACGGGTAATGTTAATTTATCCCGGCAGGCTTGTTTATTTTCTCATCCAAGCACTGCTAATATTTGGGCCATTAATGGTTATATAAACAACCCTAATGATCCATTTTTTAGCAGTCTTGGGATAGGCCAAGAATTTCAGCTTGGACAACAAAGCCCAACCCCCAATTTCATTAATAATAATGGCTTGATTGTCGTGGAAACTAATGATAATTTTGTCAGTATTTTTTGGCAAAATTCTGATGGCAGTTTTCACGGACAAGACATTTTAATTAATGGTGAAAAGGGGCTAAGGTGGAACGAAACTCAAATTGAACCAGTTCTATTTAGTCTAGAAAGGGGTCAAATTGAATTTCAAATTCCCCCAGATGCCAGAGTATTATCGGTGGGGACTCGTCGAGTTAGCTATTATCCATCAGATATAGCTGACCATACATCTTCTCCAGCAATGGCGTGGTTGGGCAGTGCTTATCCCAATCCGTTTCGGGGCAGCACTAATGTCAAGTTTAATAAGATTGACAACAGCCCAACAACTGTTGCAATCTACAACATCAAGGGTCAACTCGTTCGCACTTTGATAAACAACTCTAAACTGTCACCCGGCGAACACATCGTCGCCTGGGACGGTAAAGCAGATAGTGGCCAAATTGTGGCCACAGGGATGTATTTTATAAAAATAGAATCAGAATCATATTCCGCGATGCGAAAAATGATTCTGATGAAATAGTTTAGTTTAAACTCCTTGAGACGATGAGTCAAGAGGAGTTTTTAAATATTTTGAATAAGTTCACTCACATTTTGGACTCCGCAGGAGGACAAAATATATGCAAATAATATTTAAGTGATGCCCACGAGGCTTGGTTAGATAATACTAGAGAATTTAATGTTAAATTAGTAGACTAAATAATTTGACATAATACCGAGCGACCACATCGGAGCCTTCAGTTTTCATTATCCTTTCAATTTTTATTAAATAACAGGTACTTGTCTGAAATGAGGTGGGCTGATGCATTCCCTTTACTATTAAGCTTTTTTTAGCTATTCTTATAGATAGTAAATATTCTTATGATTCTTAATCCCAAATTACACGAGCAGTCATCTTTGACTTTGACTCCCAATGTCAATACTAAAAAATTATTGCAAGTAATTTATCGCGCTCAGCATGGTACGGTTAAAGATACATCAGATCAGCCTAAGATCAGGGTTTCTAGCGTTATTTCCCGCATGGCTTTTTTCTATGAAAAAATCCGTAATGTTGTTGAATATAAGGAAGAATATTTGCTTCGGAAAGAGGCTATTAAGCGAATTTTACGACGGGAAATTGTAATTGAGGGAGAAACCAAGGATTACCAATCTGCAGAAATTAGCGAGCGTGTATTAGCAGAATTAATTCGTGGCGGTTATCTGCCAAACAATCAACTGCCCATAACTCTCATTGATGAGGTGGCGGTTATTATTAAAAAATATTTGATCATTAAAAATATTGCTGCCCCTAGTATAAGCAAAGAGATTAGCAAGAATTTGACCAAAAGAGATTTAAGGGAGATTAGAGAAGAAATAGCCAAACACAATCAGCTAGTAGATTGGCTAATGGCAGTAGCGGCTAGTGAGATTGAAGCTCGCCTCTGCCAGGACCCAGTGCTGAATCAAGCCATTAAGAATCTTTATGATTATCTGTCGGCCAATATTCAATTGGTTGACCAGCAAGAATTAGCTAAGGATTTACCGATTCAAATTTATCTTTCAATTAACCGTAATTTTGCTAAGTTAGACGATGACATGCTATCTTTTATTTTATTGAAATACTATATTGCTGGTTGGCAAAGTTTGCCAGAGAGCCGTTGGCCGACAATAGCTAAAAATATTGAAAAAATTCGTCAGGCCATTAATAGTCAACTAAAGAATCCGCTAGCTGAGCCACTTAATAAAATTACTGGTCGTTACGCTGTGGCAACCTCTGTCTTGTTAGAACTTTTGCGTCAAGATCCGATAGGAGTTTATACCAACCTTAAAACTGACCCTAAATCATTTTCTAGACAGATTAAGAAAATTTGTGAAAAAAAATATACTAAAGCTAAAAAATTATTATGGCGAGCCGCCGTCCGCAGTATTATCTATATTTTTATTACTAAAGGTATTTTAGTTATTCTTTTAGAAGTTCCAGCTAATAAGTTGTTTGGGGCAAAGATTGAGCCATTGGCTTTATTATTTAATGCTCTTTTTCCCCCAGCCTTGCTGTTCTTCTCGGTTCTAGTTACCAAAGTGCCAGATGAAAGTAACACAGAAAAAATTATTAATCTAGTTAATGAACTATCTTTTGAAGAATATAGGCGTTCAGAGCCTATTCTATTAAGGATGCCCCAGAAGAAGACTAGTTTTCTCCGGCAGGTTTTCAATTTCTTTTATGGATTAATTTTTATTTTAACTTTCGGTGCCATCATATGGCTACTATCCATATTCCATTTTACTTGGGTTAGTACATTAATTTTTCTATTCTTTTTGGTGTTTGTCAGCTTTTTTATTATCCGCATCAAAAGAGCCACCAATGAACTTAGGGTTATAGAGGAGAGAGAAAGTCTGTGGCGCACCATTTTTGACCTTTTTAGTCTGCCAGTTATTTCAGTTGGTAAATATCTTAGTGAAAAGTTCAGTAAAATTAACGTTTTTGCCTTTTTTTTGGATTTTATCATTGAAACTCCCTTTAAATTTTTGGTAAACATGGCTGAAGATTGGACTAATTATGTCAATGAACGTAAAAATCAAATAAGTTAAATTTATGGCTGAAGAAGATAATTTATCCATTGAAGATTTATTAAATAATAAAGCATTGCAGCAAAAAGATTCACAAGCTGCTAAATTAGCGCGTCGTGAACAAGAATTACGTGAGCAAGCAATTGAGGATCAAGTGGCGGCCCAGGCGGCCCAGGCTGGCTTATTATATGTTGATTTGGTTGGTTTTCCTATAAGCCCTGAAGCGATTGTCCTGTTGAATCAAGACGAAGCAGAAGAATTGCAAGCGGTCTGTTTTTACTATGAAGGAGGTAATATTAGAATTGGCACGATTAATCCTAGTGATCATTTAAATAGGAAAATAGAAGAATTAGAGAACCAGTATCATGTGAAAAGTAAACTTTACTTAGTTTCTCCACGTAGTTTGGAATATGGTCTCAAGGTTTATGATACCTTGCCTAAAATTAAACGATTGGAGGGAGTAGAAATTAGTCCGGCAGATTTAGCTCGCTATCAGGAAGAATTAAATGATTTTCAGACGCTTAATAGTAGATTACAAGAAGCTAACATAAGCCAGATTATGACCTTAATTATTGCTGCCGCCCTAAAGACAGTTAGTAGTGATGTCCATATTGAAGCTGAAGAAACTGAAATAGCTGTTAGAATGAGAGTAGATGGGGTTTTACAACATGTGGCCTCTATTTCTAAGAATCAATGGAAAAAAGTTTTATCTCGATTAAAGGTGCTAGCCAGGGTAAAATTAAACATAGAAAATAAACCGCAAGATGGCCGTTTTGATATTTTTCTTCCTAAAGAAAAAATAGCCGTTAGGGCTTCATTTTTACCAACAGCTTATGGTGAGAGCGTTGTTTTAAAATTACTAAGGCCCGAGTCAGCTGTTTTGCCTCTAGAGAGTCTAGGAATGCGGCCGGCAGTCCAAGCCACTCTGGAACGAGAGATGGTTAAACCTAATGGCCTTATTTTAACTACTGGCCCTACTGGTTCAGGTAAGACGACTACTCTTTATGCTGTTCTTAATAAATTAAATTCTCCCGATGTTAAGATTATTACCTTAGAGGATCCGATTGAATATGAATTAGAGGGTATGAACCAAAGCCAAGTTGATGAAAGCCGAGGTTATACTTTTGCCAATGGTCTTAAATCAATTTTGCGGCAGGACCCTAATATCATCATGATTGGCGAGATTCGCGACTTAGATACTGCCACTATTGCTATTCAGGCTAGTTTGACTGGTCATCTAGTATTCTCTACTCTCCACACCAATGATGCGGCTGGAGTACTGCCACGGTTAATTGATTTGGGAGTACAGCCATACCAATTAGCGCCAGCTATTAATGCTATTATTGGCCAGCGTTTAGTCCGTAAATTATGTCCTCATTGTCGGCAGGTCCATGAGCCAACTGAAGAGGAAAAAGAACAGATTAATAAGATTTTGGCGGTTATTTCTCCTAAGGCTAATATTGATGTGCCTCGGGAGTTACCAACTTTTTATAAAGCTGGGCCAGGTTGCCCCCACTGTTCCGGTTTTGGTTATAAGGGACGAGTTGGTCTTTTTGAGATTTTTACCATGACTGAACCAATGGAGGTTTTATTGAATGAGGGGGCGCCTTCGTTTAAGGTAATGCGGCAAGCTATTGAAGATGGTATGGTTA
>JAKJDO010000027.1 GCA_022705905.1 Patescibacteria group bacterium | reverse complement strand
AAATAAATATCTTTGACAATTTAATGACCTTACGTTATAATAAAACTAATAAATTAGCTAACTTTTGTTAGTTTTTTATTTTGCCTCGGTGGCGGAACTGGTAGATACGCAGGACCTGCCTGTCGGCAGGCAGGCTCAAAATCGTGTAAAATATGTATTACTTATACGCGATCATTAGTAAAAACAAAAATTATATTTATGTTGGTATATCTGACGATTATAATAGGAGGATAAATCAGCACAACAAAGGTTATAATAAGACAACTAGGCCGTATAGACCATTTGAGAAATTAACAATTCAAAAATTTATAACCAGAGCAGAGGCGAAAAAAAGAGAAAAATACTTAAAATCAGGTTGTGGTAAGGAAGATTTAAAATCATTATTGAAATAAAAAGCCGCTGTGGTGAAATTGGTAGACACGCATGACTCAAAATCATGTGGGGGCGACTCCATGTCGGTTCGAGTCCGACCAGCGGCACAAACAAAACCTCTGCGCACGACCTGCCTGCCGGCAGGCAGGCTTAAAATCGTGCGATCACAAGGTCATGAGAACTCCCTGTCCGACATGCCTTGTGGTAGCCAAGGCAGGCGGGGATTCTCTCCCGGGGCACAAAAAAAGAAGGCTTTTTCGCGAAAAAGCCTTCTTTTTTTGTATTCTATTTTTCTAATTCATTAATCTTATTTCTTATCTCCTGATTATCCGGATTTAATAATTCTACTTTCTTAAAATAATGCAATGCTTGCTGTTTTTCGCCAACTGCCTGAAAAGCGGATGCCAAACTATAGAGAGCATTAGAATGGTTAGGCGACAGACTGATGACTTGTTTGAATTTGGCAATAGCCGCGTCATATCTTTTTTGATTAAAAAAGATTCTTCCTTCTTCATAAAAAATAGAGATCGGATCGTAAATGCCTTCTAAATCTTCCAACAAAGCTAAAGCTTCATTATACTTACCTCGCTCACACTCAGCTTTGGCTAAATTAAATTTAGCGTCAATATAATCATCTTTTAGGGCTAAGGCCTCATTGTAAGCTTCAACTGCTTTGTCTAATTGACCTGTGCTAAAATAAATCTTCCCTATTTCAGTAATCAAAACTGGATTAGACGGTTCAAGACTGGCGGCTATTTCCAGAGTTTCAATTGCCAAGTTATTAGCAGCGGCTAAATAAATGCCGACATCGCGATAAATTTTGCTTAAATTCTCATAAGCTACCACGGATTTTCTACCCCTTATTATAGCTTCTTGGCCCCAATCAATGCTCTGTTCAAAAGAAAGCTGAACTTCATTTAAATTAATAGAACCATTATTTTGACTGTTCAATATTTCGCGTCCTTTATTTAAATAAAATTTACTTAAAGCTATGCTATATTCATGTCTTTGTGGGTTTAAGACGAATGCCTTCTTGATTCTTTCTACGGCTTTATTACTATTTATCGCTGCTGTTTTTACGCCTTTTTGATAATAAAAATTAGCCGCCCAATACTTCAGGCCAAAGCCGATAAATATTAACCAGCTAAAAATAAAAACCACAATAGCTGTTGTAAAAATATTGTTTTTAAATCTGTCTTTTTTGACAAAAAGTTGCGTAAAAAAAGATGATTTCTCTTCCGGAACTAATATTTTTGTAAATGTAGTTGCATACAAAGAAAGAAATAAAAAAAATAAAAATAACAAAACTATATTAACTGCAAAAAATATTTGTCCGATAATTATCCCCAGCAAAACGGCGCTGAACAAAACTAAAAAAAATAAATCAATATTATCAGCTTCAGCTGTTTTTTTATAATCAGAGATATTTTTACACAAAAAATAAAAAAAGTAGCTGACTAAAAATACCCAGCCGAATAAACCGAATAAGCCGCTAACAATAATTATTTCTAAAACATAAGAAGGGCTTTTATCAAAGCGTATATCCCAAAAATCAGAATAATTAAAATCTTGGCCATGCCAAAGAGAATAGTTATAGCCGAACGTCTCTAAGCCGGAGCCGACAATCGGCTTGTGCTTAAAAGCTTCGAGTGCTACCTGTCGAGCACTGCCATAATCAAGGCGCAAATTTTGCGCAAAACGGCGCTCTAGCGGAGCTTGATCAAAATAAAAAATATTGAAGATTAAAAAAACAAAAGATATAACTATAAAAAGCAAAGGCCAAAATATTTTTTTAAGCAAGCCTTGATCAAAAAAATTACTATCACTTTTATTTTTAAAAAATAAAAGCCAGACTAAAGAAATAGTTAGGCTAAAGAAAAGTATTAACCAGGCGGTAATAAAATTAGCTACTAAAAGAATCATTAAAGAAACTGCGACAATTACCTTGATAACGATTTTCTGCCATTTTTCTAAAATGAAGCCAAATTGCAAATTAAATCCTAGAATAATTATCAGCTGTAAAGAACACATTATAGCAATATACACAGACAATTCCTCCAAAGAACCAACTGCTAATTTAAAAGAATCAGTAAAAAAAACGCTGCTAGACAAAGCTCCTGAAAAAATAAAAACTGCTCCCAAAACAACTATCCAATAACTTACAATTAATGACTTAACAACAATAATTATCTTTTTTTGGCTATCAAAAAAATTGATGCTAAATAAATAAAACAAAACCAAAACAAAAAAGGTAAAAAGGGGCAAAACTGTTGTCGTGTAGCCGCCCCAAAAACTGGAAAACTTGTCAACGCTCGCTACTGCAGATAAAAACAAAGCTGTCCCCCAAAAAAATATCGGCCAAAAAAATAAGCCCCTTTTCAAGACAGGCTGCTTTTTATGATATTTTTGCCAACTCTGCCAAAAAAATAAAATAGGCACTACCAACCAAAGCAAGAGTTGCTTATTAAAATTATCCATGCCTAAACGCGAGCTGGTCCATGGCAAAAAAAACAAAGGCAATAGCGCAACCAAACCCTGGCAGGCATATAAAATAATTTTTTCAGACCAATTAATTTTTTCTTTAAGCATAAAGGCTGCAAAGCTTAGTTGGGCGCTTCTTCTTTTTTTGTACCGGCTGACCGACTATCAAAAACATCTTTAACAAAAACGCTGATAGCCGTAGCGACTGGAATGGAAAGTATGGCGCCAACCACGCCATACAAGCTATAACCAATCATCAAAACAGCAATACTGACAATCGGATTTAAACCCACAACTTTCTGCATCAACTTTGGCACGATTATATTATTTTCCGTTAACTGCACTAAATAATAAATTAATGCAACAAACACAGCTAGCGCCAATCCTGACTGAGAAAAAGTGATAATTATTGCTGGTATAGCGGCAAAAATCGGCCCTAAATAAGGAACAAACTCGGTGATTCCCGCTAATAAAGCTAGAACAAGGGCATATTTAACGCCCAGAATAGACAAGGCGACATAAACCATAACAAAAATAATAAAAGACAGTATCAGCTGTCCTCTTAGCCACAAACCAACTTTTATTTGCATGCGATTAACTAAATTCATAATATAAATTTGGTGCTTTTCTGGAGCTACAGACCAAATCAATTTTTTCATAGCGTTCTCTTCGACTGTCATATAAAAAGTCAGCACCAAAACCAAAATGAAAGTTATAATACCGCCAAATAAATTAGAAATTTGGGAAATCAATCCCTGGATAGTTTGAACGAATTGCGGGTAATTATCTTTAGCTTTTAGCAAATCAGTCAACAGTCCCTCTTTTTGCGAATAACTTTTCACCATCTCCAAGCCAACGCTCAATTTTTCTGAAATCTGAGGAAATTTAACGGTTAATTCATTAATTTGACTAACTATTGGTGGAATGATTAAAACTATAGTCGTGCCAATAAGAATAAAGGCTATCAGATAAATAAATAGTATACTTACCGATCTGGGAATTTTACGTTTTTGCAGCCAATCCACCCACGGATCAAAAGCGCTGGATAATATCAAGGAAATAAACAAAGTAGCCAATATATCCTTAACAAGATACATTAAATAAAAAATTGCGCAAATCAAAATAATTTTGACAATTGAAAAAGTATTAACAGCAATGTAAATAGGTCTTTGGCTGCTCATATATGTTTTTAATTATTAATTATTTATATTAAAATTATACCTTATTTACGAAAATTGAACAATTTTTACTCTAAAAAGCGCTATCACTGGACAAAAATATGTTTTTATGCTAAAATAATATATCAAAAAAATCATTGGAATGAGGAGGAACGGCTATGAAAAAAATGGTTTTTTCGCTCTTTCTATCACTTTTATTGACGATCTTGGGTTGCGGCTATACCAGCAATAATACCATTACTTCGGACACTCACCACGATTGCAATTGTATGGCAGATATCTCTCGATCAGTAATCTTGGTTGAATTACCTGGTATTTTTAATCGAGCGTCATCGTTTTACAGCGGATTGTTTCACATCTACTTTACAGACAGGAACTACGAGTGCGTTCCTATCGACTTGCCATACAGAGACGTGCCATTCAGCAAAGTCCCAGCTATGGAGCTCGGCAAAATCACATTGCAGGACGACGCTTTCTTTCTTGTTGGACGGATAAATTATATCAAAGGTAAATATCCGAACAGTAAGATTGTCCTCGTCGGCCATTCGCGCGGTGGATTGCTGGCGCAAATGGTCGCCGCGGAATTGGGCGACGGGATCGACGCGATGATACTACTATGTCCGGCCCCACCGTCAGGCATTAGCTCTCTCAGCTTTTCCGGCGTCCTAACATTCGCCGGATTGATGAAAAACGGCTTGTCTTGGCGTGATACTCCGATCGCCCGGACATTTGAAGCGACCTGCTATGGCGTCCTGGACGACGAGATGCCAAAGGAAGAGGCGTTGGCAGTCCACCGTGGGTTAGTCTGGGAATCTGGCCAGACTTTTTGGCAGCTAGTTTTTGACAAACCGGAAGTCGACGACAGCAAAATCACCTGCCCCATCCTCGTTATCGGAGGCGAAAAGGACAGATTAATAAGTCCGTCGACTGCTAAGAAAGTAGCCGATAAGTACGGGGCAGACTTTGCCCTTTTTAACACCGCTCACTACCCTTTCTACAAGTATGAAGGAAGGGAGGCTGTACATTTTATAGATTGCTGGCTCAAGGAGAAGCTAGCTCTCTAGCGCGTTGCGCGCAGAAGGAGCAGTAAGAGACACGGAAGTCTCCTTGCTCCTTTTTTAATACAAAAAAAACAAAACCGGCTGTTCACCGGTCTTGTTTTAATATTAAATCTGAAATCAAAAATCTAAAATCCGTAATTTTTACATTCCCATCATCCCAGGATTCATTCCGCCCATACCTGGCATGCCGTGGTCTCGCCCTTTCTCTTCTGGTTTGTCGGTTATCACCGCTTCAGTAGTTAAAAACATAATAGCGGCGCTAGTAGCATTTTCTAAAGCACTGCGAACAACTTTTGTCGGATCAACAATACCGGCTTCAATCATATTTTCAAACTTATCAGCCGCGGCATTATAGCCGATTGTCTTACCGTCACTTTTATTTTCGCGGATAATATTATAAAGAATTAAAGAACCGTCTTTACCGGCGTTAGCGGCAATTTGTTTAATTGGTTCGAGTATCGCAGCATCAATAATTCTTGTGCCTGGCGTGTCTTCCTTTTTATCAGTCAGCTCGCGAAAAACATCGCCAGCTAAAGCTAAAGCTAAACCGCCGCCAGGGACTACTCCTTCTTCAACGGCAGCGCGAGTGGCATGCAAAGCGTCGTCAATACGATCTTTCTTTTCTTTCATTTCCGTTTCAGTGGCAGCGCCGACTTTTATCACAGCCACACCGCCAGATAACTTTGCCAAACGTTCTTGTAATTTTTCTTTATCAAAATCAGAATCAGTCAATTCCATTTCTTTTTTAATCTGCTCCACACGAGCTTTTATTTTTTTGTCCTCACCCCTGCCCTCTACTATAGTAGTATTATCTTTGGTGGCTACGACTTTGCGGGCTTGGCCCAAATCGTCTAAATCAGTGTTTTCTAATTTTTTACCAACTTCTTCGGAGATAACTTTGCCGCCAGTTAAAACGGCGATATCCTCCAGCATGGCCTTACGTCTGTCGCCAAACCCTGGAGCTTTAATGCCTAAAACATTAAAAGTACCTCTCAATTTATTTACTACAAAAGTTGCCAAAGCTTCACCTTCAATTTCATCGGCAATAATGACTATATCTTTTTTGCCTGATTGAGCGACTTTTTCTAAAACTGGCAAAATGTCATGAATAGCAGCGACTTTTTTGTCAGTAATTAAAATATACGGATTTTCAAACACCGCTTCCATCTTATCGGTGTCAGTAATCATGTAAGGAGACACGTAACCTTTGTCAAATTGCATGCCTTCTACCACCTCCTTTTCAATACCGAATGATTGACCTTCTTCAACAGTAATAACGCCATCTTTACCAACAGATTCCATAGACTCGGCAATAATTTTGCCAATTTCTTTATCGTTGGCGCTAATTGAAGCTACTTGAGCAATTTCTTCTTTAGTCGAGATTGCTTTACTCATTTTTTTCAATTTTTCAACAATTTCTTTCATTTTTCTTTCCATATCAATCCTAATCTCAATCGGACTGACTCCCGAAGACACTAGTTTAACGCCTTCGGCAATCATAGCTTGGGCTAAAATAGTGGCGGTAGTAGTACCGTCTCCGGCAACATCATTGGTTTTTGACGCCACTTCTTTTACTAACTCGGCTCCTAAATTTTCATATTTGTCTTCAAGCTCAATTTCTTTGGCTACCGTCACACCATCTTTAGTGATAGTCGGAGAGCCATAACTTTTATCAATAACAACGTTGCGTCCTTTAGGACCAAGCGTCACTTTAACAGCGTTAGCTAATTTATCAACGCCGTTTTTAAGAGAAGTTCTTGCTTCTTCATTGTAAATTATCTGTTTTGCCATATGTATTTTTTCTGTCATCCCCGCCTACCGGCACAGGCAGGCTGAACGCAGTGAAAGATCTCGTGAATTATTTTTTGTCTCGAGATTCTTCAGCCCTTGGCTGCAGAATGACATTATAGTTAATTATTCAATAATTGCTAATATATCATTTTGACTTAAAATTAAATACTCCTGGTCATCAACTTTAATCTCGTCTGGTGAATACTTTTTAAATATTATCTTGTCTCCAACCTTAACGCTCATTAGCGCTCTTTGACCATTTTCCAATATTTTGCCTTCACCAACAGCAATAATTTCACCCTTCTCTGGTCTTTCTTTGTCAATTGTGTCTGGCAACACAATGCCAGCTTTAGTAACTTCGTTTTCTTTAGTCGGCTTAACGACAACATTGTCGTTTAATGGTTTTATTTTCATAAATCTCATAATCCTAGCTTCATTACTAGCCACATGCCTCCATTTTTTTGCTAAAAAATACTAGGCAATATTAGCAATAATAGCTAAGGATAAATAATTTATTAATTATAATTAGCACTTAATACACAAGAGTGCTAATCCTTGCATTTTGTATTTTATCTTATACTCTCTAAATTTGTCAAGAATAATAAAAACGAGAAGTTAACTAATTGAACACTTCTCATTTTTTATTTAATATAAGGAAAAATTTACTCTTTATAAAATCTCAAAACCAACTTTTTCCCCATGCTCATCCAACATCTTCGCCCAAACTTTTTTTACTTTTATATCTTTAAATCTTTCTTTTATAATCTCTTCTGCTCTATCCATATCCTCGGTTTGTTTAGCCGTTTCTTCATCAACATTTTCGAAGTTATATGAAGCTTTATAAGCGCCACAATCGCTATGATGAAGTAGAATTACCTCAGAAGCACTGTGCAGACTACAAGCTGTGTTAATTTGCTTTAAAATTAGTTCTCTAGTTTGATGGCCACCATCAACCAGTTCTTTACTAGCGCCAGCTAAAGACACGACATCGCAATCACCTAAATATCCGTTCTCTTTCATCCAATTTCTGGTTTGCTCAATAAGACGAAAGTCCATGCAATGAATTAAAATGGCCTTACATTGATGAGACATAAATCTCATTTGTCATCCCGGACTCGATCCGGGATCCACTACTTTTTGGATTCCCGCTTTCGCGGGAATGACAAAAATTAATAATTACTTTGGAATATTTTTCAATTTTCTCCAAATTTTGGCCGCTCGACTGCGCGCCAGCTCTTTAGCAATCACAGCATTAATGTTCGTGAATGTTTCCAAATCGGTTCGTTTCATGTCTTTCATTGTTTGTTCGGCCAATTTACGAGCTTCTTCCGCTCGTTCAATATCAATCTCTTCGGCCCTTTCGGCTGTATCAGCTAAAATTACTACCTTATTCTTTAATACTTCAACAAAACCGCCAGAAACGGATAAAACTTCTGGGGTCTCATCTTTTTTCTTCAAAGTAATAACACCTGGATTGATAGTAGCAATCAAAGGAATATGATTGGGCAAAATAGTAATCTCCCCCGCCTTGGTTGGCACGGTTAATTGCTTTATCATTTCTTTCAAAACGGTTCTTTCCGGAGTAACGATTTCAAATTTTATTAATTTATCATCAGTCATTTGTTTTATGTCATTTTGAGCCTGCCTGCAGGCAGGTGCAGCGAGAAAGCCCTTATAGCTTTTATAGTTTAAGAGATTTCTCCTCGCCGCCTTTCGGCAGTTCGTCAAAATAACAATAGAAAATTATTCTTTGCCAACTTCGTCAATACTGCCCCTCATATAAAAATCACCTTCGCTCTTATCGTCGTGTTTGCCGTCTAAAATTTCTTTAAAGCTACGAACGGTATCCGCCAATTTTACATATTTGCCTGGTCGTCCAGTAAAAGTTTCAGCTACTGCAAAAGGTTGAGATAAAAATTTCTGAATTTTTCTAGCTCTGGCTACGGTTAGCTTATCTTCATCAGATAGTTCTTCCATACCCAGTACGGCAATGATATCCTGCAAATCTTTGTATCTTTGTAAAACTTTCTGCACACCACGAGCCACTTGATAGTGTTCTTCACCAACAACCTTAGGATCAAGAATAACTGAAGATGAGTCTAGTGGATCAACGGCCGGATAAATACCGAGTTCGGTTAGCGAACGAGATAATACAACAGTTGAGTCTAAATGCGAGAAAGTTGTAGCTGGGGCCGGATCGGTCAAATCGTCAGCTGGTACGTAAACTGCCTGAATAGAGGTAATTGAACCTTTGTTGGTTGAAGTAATACGTTCTTGCAATTCACCCATTTCCGTTGACAAAGTCGGCTGATAGCCAACAGCTGAAGGCATGCGCCCCAGCAAAGCCGAAACTTCGGAACCAGCTTGAGTAAAACGAAATATATTATCAATAAAAAATAGTACATCCTGATTTTGTTCATCACGGAAATATTCAGCAATTGACAGACCGGATAAAGCAACGCGAGCGCGACTTCCAGGTGGTTCGTTCATTTGTCCAAAAACCATTGACAGTTTATCTAGCACACCAGAGTCTTTCATCTCATGATAAAGATCGTTGCCTTCGCGGGTTCTTTCACCGACACCAGCAAAAACAGAAACGCCGCCATGAGCCTTGGCTATATTATTGATCAACTCCTGAATAACGACTGTTTTGCCTACGCCAGCGCCACCGAACAAGCCGACTTTACCACCTTTTAAAATTGGGCAAATTAAGTCGATAACTTTGATACCAGTTTCCAAAATCTCAGTTTTAGTTGATTGCTCAACAAATTCTGGTGCTGGGCGATGAATCGGATAACGTTTGACATTCTTTGGATTATCGCCTCCGTCGATCGCCTCTCCCAAAACATTAAAAATCCTACCTAAAGTTTCTTTACCAACCGGTACTGTTATGCCTGCGCCTGTATTTGCAACTTTATCGCCACGTTTTAGGCCGTCTGTCGAACCCATGGCCACGGTTCTAACTAAGTTTGAGCCAACGTGTGATTGCGTTTCTAAAACTAATTTTTTGCCATTTGTGTCTATCTCTAAAGACGTATAAACTTCTGGCAAGTCACTTTCAAAATGCACGTCTACGACCGCGCCGATTATTTGTTTAACCTCGCCCACCATAGCTTTAGCGTCGGTGGGTGTTCCTAAATTTTTACTCATATTATTTATTTTATTGACAAATTATTTAATTATTTGTAATGTTATTCTATTAAAATTAAGGAGGTTCTCATGACTTACGTAGATATTTGTACGGTGCCTGGTCCTGTGATTAGAGTAGACAATCAAAAAACAATTTCCTACTTTAACAAAAATGAAAAGGATGAGTTCCTAAGAAGATCAAAAGAAGGATACGAAATCATCTCAATCGTCAAACTCAGAGAAGATAAATGGAAAAAGACTCATATAGTATTCTTAATGGGCAAGCCTGGATAATAACCAACCTCGCAACCACTAACTTTTCTACCAACCAGGACTCTTCGGAGTCCTTCTTTTTTTGTCATTTCGAGCGTAGCGAGAAATCCCTTAAACTTCTTGGCTAACATCTTGAAGCGATTTCTTCCTTCGGTCGAAATGACATCTAAAGAACTAATTCGTAATTCGTAATTCGTAATTCGTAATTCGTAATTGCTAATTGGCTAGTGCGTTTGCTCCAGCGCTGATTTCTGCTATTTCAGATGTAATACTGGCTTGTCTGGCTTTATTGTAGGACAAGACCAATTCGTCTACCATTTCGTTAGCCGCATCAGTAGCTTGGTGCATGGCTGCCATTCTGGCGCTGTGTTCCGAAGCGTTCGACTCAAGTAACGCTTGAAATAATTGCACTTCAATCAAACGCGGCACAATCTCGTTCAACACTTCCTTTGGACTTGGTTCAAAAATATATTCATGCGCTAACTTTTTATCCTTACTATATAAATACTTATCCTGTTTTTCTTGAACATATTCTTTATCAATACCTATACGCGTATCTTTACCGACTACTCCCAAATATTCGTCTTCAGTCGTAATATCAACTGGTAAAAGCTGCCTAACACGCGGTATTAATTTTGTCGGACTAACATAGTCGGTATAAGCCACCATAACTTTATCATATTTACCGGCCAAATAATCATCAATTAACATTTGTGATATTGGCAAAATTTCTTTTACCTGACTAACCACGTCCTCCTTGGGAAACTCGGCGATAATGTTATAACCAAAATATTTATAAACTGCCCTGCCCTTTTTGCCAATCAATACAAAATCCGTCCCCACTTTTCCGCTTTGATGGTGTTTAACAATTGAATTATAAGCCTTATTAATAATGGCCGTATTAAAACTACCGCACAAACCACGGTTGGAAGTAATTAGAATAATAGCAATCTTTTTTATTTCCTTCCTCTTGGTCAGCAAAGGATGATGCGACTCATGATCAAGACCGGTGATTTGCGACAACTGCAAAACCGTACCCCAACTTAAGTTAGCGTAAGTTCTAGTTCGTAACACCGCTTCTGTTGCTTTTCTCATCTTGGCTGCTGCCACCATCTCCATCGCTTTCGTAATCTTTTTAGTGCTATTGATCGATTTTATACGACGCTTGATGTCGCCTGTCTTGGCCATAATATTTTAATAACCAGCTACCAAATTTTAATTTCCAAAGCACGTTCTTCTAAATCAAATGTTCGATAATTTTTTGCTCCCTCCATTTTTTTGATTATTGAATATTGGAATTTATTTGTTTCTTGGTGCTTGGCTCTTGGCTATTTAACCAAGTAATCTAATGTTGATTTATAATCTTCTATAATTTTTGTCATCTTTTTTTCCAATTCATCGTTTAGCTCTTGCTTTTCTGTAATCTCTTTTAACATAGCTTCGTCATTATTTTTTACATATTGGTATAAGCCTTTTTCAAATTCGTTGACTTTTTCTACTGGCACGTTGTCTAACATTCCTGAAGTGACAGCGAAAAAAATTACAACTTGATTGGCTACTGGCAATGGCGCATATTGCTCTTGCTTAAATACTTCAACTAACCTCTTACCTCTCTCCAACTTAGCTTTTGTTTCTTTATCTAAATCAGAACCCATTTGCGCAAAGGCTTCTAGTTCTCTAAACTGAGCGGCTTCTAGTCTCAGTTTGCCAGCCACTTTTTTCATGGCTTTAATTTGCGCGGCGCTACCAACACGAGAAACCGACAAACCAGCGTTAATGGCCGGACGATTGCCCTTATAAAAAGCGTCAGCTTCAAGATAAATCTGTCCGTCAGTAATAGAGATAACATTAGTTGGGATATAGGCGGACACATCGCCA
>JAKJDO010000026.1 GCA_022705905.1 Patescibacteria group bacterium | reverse complement strand
AAAAAACACCGCCATGGCACACATGATAGATAGGTTTTGATGTCTTTTAAAGTCCATCCTCTTTTGCAAAGAGGAGGTCAGGAGGAGTTAGATTGATTTAAAATTCAAATTCACCCCAGCCCTCTCTTCGTCTAAAGAGAGGGAACGGAATAAAAAATATGCATATCATCGTTGGTCTCGGTAACCCCGGAGACAAATATAAACTAACTCGTCATAACGTCGGCTGGATGGTTGTTGACAAATTTGCTGAACAACAAAATGGTGACTGGGAAACAAATAAAAAATTCAACGCCGAAATTTGTAAAATTGACGACATTCTTTTAGTTAAACCTTTATCGTTCATGAATTTTTCCGGTAAAACCGTACAAGCCGTTTTGTCATACTACAAACTACTTCCTAAAACTTTAAGCGTTGTCACTAAAAAAGACAGCGATCTAACACAGATCCTGACAGTTATTCATGATGATCTAGATTTATATTTCGGCACTTATAAAAAATCAGTGGGCTCTAGGAGTGCCGGCCATAATGGCGTGCAATCAATTATTGACAATTTGAAAACTAAAAATTTTAATAGAATCCGAATTGGTATAAACAGCACTAGTCGTGGACAAATACCAGCTGATAAGTTCGTCTTGCAAAAATTTAGCGATGACGAGCTGGCGACGATGAATAAATTAATTCCAGAAATTATCAACCAATTATAAGTTTAATAAAAAAGACCGAATCATAAAAAATTGGTCTTTTTTATTTTGTCATCCCCGACCTGCTTGCCCACCGAATTGGAGGGATTGAGGATACATTTTTTTTTGGATTCCCGCCTTCGTGGGAATGACAACAAAAAATAGCACTTAAATTTCTGCCTAAAAGTCGGAGATGACTCCAATTAAGGACGTAGGCAAACTAAGGAGGGTAAGTTCACCTAATCCACTCCTAGGCAAAAATCTAAATACTATCTCAAGTATAAATTATATGATATTATTTAAAATAGTTAAAGAGCTAATTTGTTAACAAGCAAATTTCTACTTGCTAATTAAGAATAATTAGTTAGTGAACACCCAAGGAGGAAGTGTGTTCGTATAACTAATATCTCATAGCAAGTAGAAAACTGTTTGCTAAATTATTAAAAAATTTTAACTTTGTATATTAACACAATATCATTTTAATGTCAATACCCTGTACTTATGCCAGATTTAAAATATCTTGTCGCTCTTCATAATTTTCCTAAATTCGGTCCGGTCCGATTAAAACGCATTAAAAATTATTTCCCTAATTTTGAAACAGCCTGGCGAACTAATACCAACGAACTAAAGCAGGCCGGTATTGAAGAAAATATTGCCAGCGAATTTACTTCTTATCGCGTCAACGTCAATCCAGACGATTTAATGGCCAGACTGGCCAAGGAAAATATAAAAGTATTAATACTTGATGATAAAAATTATCCGCGTTTACTTTCTGAAATTTATGACCCGCCTGCCTTGCTTTTTTATTTGGGCGAGCTAAAACCTGATGATAATTTTACGATCGCTGTTGTTGGCGCGCGCCGATATTCGCATTACGGCCAACAAGTGACAGAAAAAATAGTTTTTGATTTAGCTAAAAACGGCATTACGATAGTTAGCGGTTTGGCTTTAGGCATTGACGCGCTAGCGCACAACGCTACGCTTAATGCTGGCGGTAGAACGATAGCAGTACTGGGTAGCGGCATCGATAAATACAGCGTTTATCCGGCCGACAATCGCTATTTGGCTGACAAGATTGCGGCGAGTGATGGCTTAATTTTATCAGAATTTCCGCTTGGCACTGCGCCGCTAAAATTTAACTTTCCGCAGCGCAATCGCATCATCTCCGGATTATCACGCGGAACCTTAGTAGTCGAGGCCAGCGAAAAATCTGGCTCGCTAATTACGGCTAGCTTCGCCCTAGACCAAAACCGCGAAGTTTTTGCTGTTCCCGGAAATATTTTTTCTGACAATTCTTCCGGCACGAATAATCTAATTAAAAAAGGGGCCAAAGCCGTAACGAGTGCCAAAGAAATCTTAGAGACGCTTGACTTAGCCAACATTACTTCATATATTAATAATAAAGCTATAATTCCAGAATCAGACGAAGAAAATAAAATTTTATCTTTCTTGTCCCACGAACCGATTCATGTTGACGAATTAATACGGCTATCAGAATTAGGCGTGTCGCAAATTAACAGCACGCTTATTATTATGGAAATGAAAGGCATGATAAAAAACTTAGGCAATCAAAATTACATAAAACAGTTCTAAAATTTTTGTCATTCCCGCCTGCCTGCCGGCAGGCAGGCGAAAGCGGGAATCTAAGACTTAAAAACTAGCCTCTACTTAAATACCGAGACAATTACGGGATGACAAAAAATATGAAAACAAGTTTTAAAAAATATTATGCTGCCGTCCGTTATGTCGAATCTCTGAGCGAGGTGTCAAAGCCAGAATATGTCAAAGCCAAAGCCAACCGTGATAAAAAAATGGAGCGATTTAGGCTCTTTATGGACAAACTCGGCAACCCTCAGCTAAACCAAAAATATATTCATATTAGCGGGACTAGCGGCAAAGGCTCAGTCGCCGCGATGACGCAATCTGTTTTAGTCACTGCCGGATATAAAACAGGTCTTTTTTTATCGCCCCACACTACCACGAAGATTGACCGCATAAAAGTCAATAATTTATTTATCAGCCCAAAAGAATTTGCCGATTTAGTCGATTATATAAAACCAGCCATCAGGGAGATAATCAAATCTCCTTACGGACGCCCAACTCATTTTGAAATTTGCCTGGCTATTGCTTTTTTATATTTTAAAAAGAAAAAATGTGATTATGTTGTTTTGGAAGTCAGCTGCGGCGGCAAATATGATCCGACTAATATTATTCCTACTCCAAAAGTCGCTATCGTTAACTTAGTCGATTACGATCATGAACATATTCTTGGTCACACTCTTCCGGCTATCGCCAGACAAAAAGCCGGCATCATAAAACCAGGATGCGCTTTCTTTACAACCATCAGTAACAAAAAATCAGTATTGGCTGTTTTAAAAAAAGGATGCCAAAAAAACAAAGCTCCATATTATTGTATAAATGGCAATAAAAAATATAAGTTGCAGCTGCCAGGAGAACATCAATCGACCAATGCTAACTTAGTCGCTGCTGTCTGTCAATATTTGCGGGTGCCAAAAAAAACCATAACCGCGGGCTTAAAAAAAACAAAAATACCTTGCCGCTTTGAAATAATGCAGAAAAACCCCCTGGTCATTATTGACGGTGCTCATAACAATTCTAAGTTCAAAACAACTTTAGATATTTTAAAAAATTTGACAAGAGAAAGACTTTTTATTATTATTGCTTTGACGCAACAAAAAAGAGCGCTAACTTTTTTTAAAGATATTGCCGGCCAAGCCGACTCTATTTTTATTACTAAGCATAGCAACGGCTTCCATAAATGCTCGCAGCCGCAAGCTCTAAAAAAAGAAATAATTAAATATCATCCGCAAAAAAAAATTGAAGTTATTCCTGAACCGCAAAAAGCTTTACAGCGAACTTTAAAGATGGCTGGTAAAAAAGATGTTATACTTATTACAGGCTCCCTTTACTTAGCTGGAGAATTAAGAAAGAACTGGGTGCCGGAGGAGCTAATTTTAAGAACAAGAAAAGCATAAAAATAGCTTTGTGTCATCCCGGGCGTAGCGAAGCGCAGACCCGGGATCCATTTCATTGTTGTAGATTCCCGCTTTCGCCTGCCTGCCGGCAGGCAGGCGGGAATGACAAAAATAATAATTAGAAAAAATTTTAAACTTTAATATGAATCTAGTCATAGTAGAATCGCCGACTAAGGCCAAAACCATCACTAAGTTTTTAGGCAAAGAATATAAAATCGAATCATCATTCGGTCATATTCGTGATTTACCTAAGACTACTTTGGGCGTGGATGTGGAGAACAATTTTACACCGAAATATCTAGTACCGGCTAAGGCTAAAAAAAATGTTGCCAAGCTGAAAGAACTGGCTAAAAAAGCTAAAAAAGTGATACTCGCCACTGATGAAGACCGCGAAGGTGAAGCCATTGCGTGGCATTTATCAGAAACTTTAGGCTTAGATCATAAAAAAGCCGATCGTATTGTTTTTCACGAAATTACCAAATCAGCTATCACCGAAGCTATCGACAAACCGAGAAAAATTGATATGAAGCTAGTTGATGCCCAGCAAGCCCGCCGCATTGTCGATCGTTTAGTCGGTTATGAAATGTCACCATTTTTATGGAAAAAAGTTGCCAAAGGTTTATCGGCTGGGCGCGTGCAAAGCGTAGCCGTGCGCCTAATTGTTGAACGCGAACGAGAAATAAAAGCTTTTAAACCAGAGGAATATTGGTCAATTGATGTAAATCTAAACAAAGAAGGAGAAAAAGAAAAAACTATTAAAGCGCATTTACATAAAATTGACGACCAAATTATTGATCGGCTAGAAATGAAAGACCGGGCAGCCGCTGATAAAATCACGGATGACTTACATAACGCTAAATATATTGTCGCTGATGTAGAAAAAAAAGAAGCTAAAAAATCTCCGCCAAAGCCATTTACTACTTCTACTCTGCAACAGACTGCCAACCGGATGCTAGGATTTTCAGCTAAACAAACAATGATGCTAGCGCAGCAGCTTTATGAAGGCATTGATATTAATGGTGAAGGCAGTATTGGTTTAATTACCTATATGCGCACGGATTCATTAAATCTGTCTGACAAATTTTTGCACGAAGCGCATGATTATTTACAAGCGAATATCGGCGACAAATACTGTTTAGCCAAACCTCGCCGCTTTAAAACTAAATCAAAAGGCGCCCAGGAAGCGCACGAAGCTATCCGCCCGGCCGATCCGAGCTTACAGCCTGATACAATTGCCGAGTCATTAAATAAAAACCAATATCGTTTATATAAATTAATTTGGCAACGCGCACTTGCCAGTCAGATGCCGGAAGCGATTTTCGATGCTACCGCTATCGATATCGACGCAGCTAATACCGCCTATCAGTTTAGAACCACTGGCCAAATTATGAAGTTTGACGGTTATCTAAAAATTTATCCAGAAACCAGCCAAGAAATAGAACTGCCCGATGTTAAAAAGAAAGAAAAACTAGAGTTTATTTCTCTGGACAAAGAACAGCATTTTACCAAACCACCTGCTCGTTATTCTGATGCTGGCTTAGTTAAAGTTTTGGAACGCTATGGCATCGGCCGCCCTTCCACTTATGCTCCGACTATTGCCACGATTGAAAATCGTAACTACGTCCAACGCGACGACAATAAAAAGTTGTTCCCAACCGACATCGCCTTCGTAGTGAACGATTTATTAGTTGAACATTTCCCGGCAATTGTTGATTATGAATTTACGGCCAAAATGGAAAATGACTTGGACGAGATCGCCGAGGGCAATATCGGTTGGCAGCCGGTAATCAAAGATTTTTACACCCCTTTTCATAAAAATTTAATTACTAAATATCAAGAAATTGATAAAAATGACATTATGCCAGAAGAACAATCACAAGAAAGGTGCGACAAATGCGGCGCGCCTATGCTAATTAAAACTGGCCGCTACGGCAAATTTCTGGCTTGCAGCGCTTTCCCGGATTGTAAAAATATAAAGTCTATGCCTGGCCAAGATCGCGATCGCAACGGTCAAGCTGACAGCGAACAAGTTAACGACTTGAAAGAAAAGTATAAAGATGAAATTTGCGACAAATGCGGTTCGCCAATGACGATTAAAGTTGGTCGCTTCGGACCGTTTCTCGCTTGCACTGGCTATCCGAAATGTAAAAATTTAAAAAATATTAAAGAAAACAGTAATGGCTCGACGGGGGTAAAGTGTCCTGTTTGTGGTGAAGGTGAAATCGTTGCTAAGCGCGGACGCCGCGGCATATTCTACGCTTGCAACAGATATCCTGAATGTAAAACTGCTTTCTGGGGTAAACCAACCGGTGAAAAATGTCCAGAATGCGACAGTCTACTAATAGCTGATAAAAACGGGGTAAAATGCAGTAATAAAGAATGTGATTATAAAAAGTAAAAAACAAAATCGCCGATATTAAAAGAACGCACCTTTGTGCGTTCTTTTAATTTAATAAAATTATTTAACTTTTATCCCCTTTTACTCTTCTTATCTTTTTTCTCTCCCACTACTTCAATAATCTTTTTTATGCCTTCGCTGATTAACAATAAGTACGAAGCGCTATTTTCTATTTTTTCTTTAAAGGCGGTGGCAACTTCATCAATCTTTTTTAAACGATTGCGCATTTCTTTAGTAATCAAAAATGACTGGCGCAAAATCATACCTAAATAATAAAGGCAGAAGCAAGTAAACGCGGCTAGTAGAAATACGGATAAAGCTTTGACAACTATGTATAGTTCTTGGCTGTTTTCAAACATAATATTCAAGTGTCATCCTGAACGGAGCCCCGGCGTAGTGAAGGATCTCTGGTTAATTGACTGAAACGTTGATAGGGTCAGCGCAAAATCAATGTTATCGCCGACTAACCAGAGATCCTTCGCCTGCTGGCTCAGGATGACCTGCTTATTATAATATTTTAAAAATCTCTTACTTTAGCTTCGAACTTTTCCTCCATTTTCTTTATTAGCTTCTGTTGCAAATCATCAACTTCCTTGGCGGTCATAGTTCTATCTGCCTGATAAATAATGTGAAATGCTAAATTTTTATTGCCCTCGCCGACTTTACCGCCCTGAAAAACATCAAACAATTCAACTTCTTTGATATATTCATGAAAATTTATTATTTCGTTCTTAATATCATTATATAATACTTTTTCGTTAACTACAAAAGCCAAATCACGAATAACTGGCGGAAATTTATCAAATTCTTTATATCTTTTATCGCCCCGGCCCTTGATAGTTTCCAACAACTCTTTTAAACTAACCTCAACGACAGCGCATTCTTTTTTAATTCCTAAACCGCCAGCTACTTTTTTATCAATGACGGACGCGAAACCGATTACTCGCTGCCCGATTTTTATTTTAGCTACTTTATTTTTATTTGCCCAGGGCGGAGTAACTTCGCTACCAGCGACGTTATACTCAACGTTTAAATCTAAATTAGCCATCAAATATTCAATAACGCCTTTAGCCTTAGCAAAAACATTATCCTTAACGCCCCCAGCTATGACTATGCCCAAACGTTTTTCCTGATAAGGCAATTTTTCCTCGCCTCCCCCATCTTTAGCAATTTCACCAGTCATACCTAAATATACATTGCCGATTTCGAAAATTTTAACAATATCGTAGCGAGGTTGGTTGGTTTTAATATTTAAGAATAGATTTGGGGCTAAATTTTGCCTAAGCATGGTGTGCTGCGCAGCGATAGGATTGGCCAATCGAATATGTTTAGAAAAATCTATGTTTAACTTTCGCAGCAGCTCTTCGCCGACAAATGAATAATTATACACTTCGGATAAACTAGCACCGCCGCTTAGGATGTTTTTAATTTTATCAACCAACTCTTTTTCTGGTATTGTTTCCGGCGCCGACATTGCTACCTGTGGCATTGTTAATTTTAAATTGTCATAGCCGTAAATTCTAGCCACTTCTTCTGCTAAATCTTCCCGAATAGAGATGTCTTTAGTGGCGCGCCAAGTCGGGACGGTTACAAATATTTCTTCATTCTTGTCTTCACAACTAAAACCTAAACGGTTTAGAATATCAATAACCTCTTCTTTTTTTATAACATCACCGATAAAATTATTAAGCCAGCTTAAATCTAGCTCTATCGGTCCTTGGTTTAAATTGAAATTTTTCTCATCAGCTACATTTGATACCAATTTAGACTTAGGACAAATTTCTTTTATTAAATTAACAGCTCGACTTAAAGCTATTTCACATAAATTTGGATCAAGCGATTTTTCAAAACGCATCGAAGCCTCCGAACGCAATCCTAACTTTTGCGAGGTTTTACGAATAGAAACGAAGTCAAAATTGGCTGATTCTAAAATAATCGTAGTCGTATTATCGTTGATTTCGCTATTAGCCCCGCCCATAACACCAGCGATAGCTATTGCCTTTTTACTGTCGGCAATTACTAAATCGTTTTTGTCTAGTTGTCTTTTAACACCGTCCAAAGTTTCTATCTCTTCCTTTTCTTTAGCGCGGCGTACAATAATCTTGCCTACTAAACTCTGATCAAAGGCGTGCAACGGCTGGCCAAGCTCAAACATAACATAATTAGTTGCATCCACAATATTATTAATTGGTCGAACTCCAACGGAAATCAATCTATCTTGCAACCATTTCGGCGATGATTCAATTTTTATTCCCTCCATGACTACTCCCATATAACGCGGGCAAAGCTTAAAATCTTCTACTGTCACTTCTAGCTTTACTTTTTCCGCGTCTACCTTTATTTTTGGCTTGCTAAATTGCTCGAATTTTTTAGTAGTGTTAGTTCGTAAAAAAGTAGCAATATCACGCGCCATGCCGTAATGACTCCAGAGATCAGGGCGATTGGTAATGCTCTTATTATCGACTTCAAAAATTACATCTTCGATTTTTAAATATTCGGCAAAACTTTGGCCGATTTTAGATTTTTCATTCAAAATCAAAATACCGGCGTGATCCTCTCCTAAACCCAGCTCGTCTTCCGCGCAAAGCATGCCGCAAGACTTTTGACCTCTAATTTCCGCTTCTTTTATTTCTAGTCCATTAGGCAAAATGGCACCGACCAGGGCCACTGGCACTAACTGACCGGGTTCAATATTAGGCGCGCCACAAACTATATCTAGCACTTCTTTCTTGATATCAACTTTAGCTAGACGTAATTTATCTGCATTAGGGTGCTTATTTACTTCCAAAATTTTTCCGACTATTACGTTTTTATATTTGTCGGATTGTTTTTGTACAGAATCAATTTCTACAGTATGCATAGTCAACTTTAATCCCAACTCTTCCGGAGTTATTTTCTTCGGAATATCAACAAAATCTTTTAACCAATTTAAACTTAAATACATATATTATTATAAATTAACTTTAAAATTGTTCTAAAAATCTCAAATCGCCGCTATTAAAAAATCTGATGTCACCAATTCCGTAGCGCATCATTACTAGCCTAGTAAAACCTAAACCAAAAGCAAAACCAGAATAAACATTCGGGTCAACACCGCCATATTTTAAAACATTAGGATGAACCATGCCCGCTGGTAATAATTCTAGCCAGCCGCTATGCTTACAACTTGGACAACCAGTACCGCCGCAAATTGTACATTTTATATCCAGCTCAATGCCTGGTTCAACGAATGGGAAATAACCCGGCCTAACTCTAGTTTCAATTTTGCGCCCAAAAATTCCGTTAATTAATTCCTTCATTACGGCGATTAAATTATCTAGGGAAATATTTTTATCAATCATCAGACCTTCCATCTGATCAAAAGTATGTTCATGGCAAGCATCAATCGCTTCGCAACGATAAACTCTGCCCGGCGCGATGCAACGCAAAGGCGCGCCATATTTTAGCATGGCTCTGACTTGAACCGGCGAAGTATGCGTGCGCATTACTAAATCAAATTCGCCTTTTTCATTTTTATGATCAATGTAAAAAGTGTCCTGCATATCGCGAGCGGGATGATGATATGGAATATTCAAAGCTTCGAAGCAAAAATAATCGCTTTCTAACTCCGGTCCGTCTAAAAACATAAAGCCCATCTTTTTAAAAATATCTTCTAGCTCCCTTTGCACTAAAGTAATCGGATGCAGATGCCCTCGTTCTATTTTTTCACCCGGCAAAGTAACGTCAATAAAGCCCTTTTTATCAGTTTTGCCTTCCAGATTGTTGCGCGTCTCGACAAACTTTTTTTCAATATCTTTTTTTATTTCATTAGCTAAACTGCCAACTTCTTTTTTTGCCTCTCCGCTTAATTGGGCTAATTTGCGTAGTGCCTGCGTAAACTCTCCCTTACGCCCTAAATACTTCTTTTCCAATTTTTCTAAAAACGCTAAATCCTTGACATCATTTAATGCGTCTAGGATATTCTTTTTTATTTCGATTAGCTGTTCTTTCATAATGACATAATAATTTTCAATTTCTAATTTCTAATTTTAAAACAATTTCCAATGCATTAATTTTAAATTTAGAGACAAAAACGTTTGAAAATTAGAAATTATAAAATTTAAGCATTTTTTTAAAATTGAAAATTGAAAATTAGAAATTTAAATCATCGATAAATATATTTTTCCCAATCTATGCTTAATTAACAAGCAAAGGTTCTACATTTTGTTCTGCTTCTGCCAACTCAATATAAAGAATTCTAAAGCAGATAATCCGATAACTAATAATAGCATATTTAACCAGGAAAACAAGTCTTGGGCTAAGAGTATTAGACTGACAATAACAAGCGCTGCAAATAGAAATGATTGACGGAAAGCCTCTTTAACAAGGCGATAAACTAGTTCTTCCTTAAAAATAATAAAACGGATTATAAAGCCAACAACCGCCGCGGTTCCAGCCAAAGCTAAAAACAAAGATGTGTAAAATAAAGTAAAACCAATCCAATTCGTAATTTCAGGATTAACAGTCCAAAGTATAAAAAACCAAGCGCACCAGCAAAACAGCGTTACAACAGTCATTGTTAAAATGTATTGTTTTAGTGTCATTTCTCTAAAATAATATTTACTTTTCAAAAAATAATTTTTAAACTAGTGAAAGCAAATTGCACTACACCACGTCCCGAATGTATAAGTTCCAGAGTTAGATCTTGGACAATTATGTGTAGCGGTTAATCCATATTGGTTATGCCTCCAGATTGCCGTTAATATCCAATCACTACCCGAAAGAGTTACTGTACAACCAGACTGGACTGGTTCGCCATCCACTACCCCATCTATAGTAGTGGAGTTATATGATGTTAAAAGGCAAGCTGAATGTGGGCCCATATTCAAAGATCTGGGTGAGCAAGCAGAATTATCGGTTGTATAATTAGTAGACACAGAATAAATAGAAGGGCTTGATAGGTGGTCTAAATCATGCTTTATTGCATTCCACATAGCTGCTGTTAAAGGCATGCTAGGTGAAGCAGTAGTTATAGTTTGCCAGTCGGCATACACATACCACGCTCCCCCTATTAGCATGGACAAAGCAAAAACAATTACCAAAATTGCCATTGCTTTGTCTGGAATTATTTTTTTAATTTTTTTCATACTTTTAATTCTTAGTTAATTATTTTTTATCTTTTATTGAAAAATCTAAGTCTTACTCTACTTCGGTGCCAGTGCTGGTTGCGATGTTGCCATTACTCATCTTAGTCATTGTCTCATACAAATTATCAAGCGTCCGATAATAATTTCTGATGATTGTCTGCCTCTGGATATTGCCGTATTTTAACTCGCTAATATTTTTGTCAAAGGCAAAAGGATCGGTGCCTAAATTTAATTCTTCATAATCATTGGCGCCGTCATTATCAGAGTCAATATAGCCTTGATCAAAATAAACTTCACAAACTTTTTTAAATTTTTCGATTGGTAGTCTAGTGCAATCTTCTTTTTTACCGCTAGCAATTATACCATCATATATACGCCAAGACTGGCAGCGCTTAACCGCGTCTTCTGTCTTTAAAATTTTACAATCTTCGCTTTTATTTTTTAAACAAATTTTATATATCCCATCCTGCTTAATATTTATACAATCACTTAATTGGCTGCTATTGCGCTCTTTGATTTTATCGAGACATTCTTCTTTACTGTATGAACAATTGCTGCATATCTTTTCCTGGTTTAAATTAACAGCTGATACTAAATAACAATTATCTTTTGTAGCTCCATCTTTAATTTGCGCACAATTTTCCGATTGCTCAAACCCCTGCGCCGTTAAAGATTGGGTTAATTTCCAAACACATACATCTTGCCAGTCGCCCTGTAAACTACTGCAAATTTTTAAATCGCTATTAGTTAAAGCTTCGTTTACTACAGCCAAATTCAAACACTCGTCTTTTAATTCTTGTTTGGCGTTATCGCAATCTAATTTGGTTACTTTATTTTTTTTCTCCGAAATAAGCGCTTCTTTGCTTAATTCTACTCCTTCCTTTTCCGGCAATAAAGAAGGTTGGTTTTGTTTGTCAACTAAAATGGCTGATATAAAATAATAGGCTGCAATCAAAATAGCAATAATTATCAATAATAGCGCCATCCCTGCAATTAATTTTTTGTTATTAGTTGTATACATATTATTAAATTGATATTTTAAATATTATTGAAAACAACAATTATTAAAAGTTGAGGACGGATCATTAAATATGCAGGGTGCGCAAAGGCCTTGGCAGCTGTTATTGCAGCCGTCCGTATCTATTGTGTTGCCATCATCGCAAGTCTCGCAAGCGCCATAATGATTTGGACATTGAATGTGCCCATCGCCGCATCTTGACCACAGACAGGAAAGCGTACATTGTCCGCTATTACTATTCACACCATCTCCCAAATCACATTGTTCGTTAAAAGGAGAGACTGTTTGCAGTTCACCGTCTCCGCAACCGGCATTTCGACAATTACTGTTGCAATCGCTATTGGAAGCGCCATTTTGTGAACCGCGGTCGCACTGTTCAGCACCACCCATTCCGTTTGTGCTTTGCGTAACGCCGTCGCCACAATATGTCCGCGTACAACAATGACCGTTAGGCGCTTGGGTTACCCAGCAAGTTTGAGAATTGCTACCCGTGTCGCAAGATTCTGGACTAAAACCTGGTCTGTTGGTTACACTACTTTGCCTGACACCGTCGCCGCAATAGCCACCGGTATAAACGCAAAGACCAGCGCAAGAACTACTGCCGGGCGGACAAACGCCGCCGTTCACGGTGCCATTATTATAAGTAGTACATCCATATTGCCTTTGCACTGACACGCCATTAAC
>JAKJDO010000025.1 GCA_022705905.1 Patescibacteria group bacterium | reverse complement strand
GAGCCGGTATGAACCTGGGCATTAGGTTCGTTAACATTGGCGATATTGGCATGTAAATTGCTGTTGGCGGTAAAGGCCCAATCATCGATATTACCGCTGCCGCCGGCTGTTAAATCAATAAAAACTGAACTGTAGTTATCTTCAAAACTGCTATTAACAATTAAATTTGTTCCGAGCCCTTCTTTAGCCCTTATTAATTCATAACAGCCGTCTTGATCAGCGCTGCATTCAGATGCGTTTTGGTTTAAATATTTTTTAGAGCCAGCTGACGCGGTGCACATCCAACTGCCGCTGCCCATAGTTCGCGTAATAGTCAAAGCTTCGTCGCGAGCTAACGCTCTTGACATTACCGTACCGCCCTGCTCATAAAGGAGCCGCCAAGAATTAATGCCAGTCCAGCTTGACGGTTCAATGGTGATAGACCAGTTGCCGTTTGGCAAATCAATAACGCCGCCGTCAGTGGTGCCCGGCGCCCATTGCCAGTGCCACTCGTCTGCATTGGCTAAATTAGGGTTATCGGCGATATTTGCTGGGTCGTCGGCATCGTCTTGTAAAACTAGCCTAATATTGCCGCTATTAGAGTTTACGCTGGCAAACCGAAAATTAGCCGTACCGGCGCTGCCGGCGCTAGGTGCTCCGTGCACGAAAGCTAAATAAAATCTATCGGTTGTATTGTTGTAATAAAGAATGATGTTGCTGGCATCGGCTTGCAAAAACGGCGAAAAGTTGGTGTTGCCGAAAGACGAGCCATTGTAATTATAAAAAGTCGTAACACTGCCGCTAAAAGTCGTTGTCACCGGCAAGCTGAAACTCCCTGAATTTTGGCTAACGCTTATTTCCATATCCACCGAACTAGGATTAAAATCGGAACAATAGGCTGTGCAACCGGCATTATCGGCAGTGCAAGTGCCATAATCCAAAGTATTAGACAAATAAGAAACGCTTTGACCATTGGCAGTTTTATAAGTTTCGCAGGTGTTATATACCGGATCGCAAGAATCAGAATCAAACTTCCATTTTCTTCTTTCTTCCGTGCAGTAACCGTAATAATTACAAGATCCATCCCTATTTTCCTGGATGCAGGTTTGTTCATCTGCGCAATATTGATCGTCTCGATAAATTGTTAAAATAGTGCTGGTGCCATTTTGCATCGCGACGCTTGAATTTATTTTCGGACCAGGTCCTTGTTTGCGGCAATAATTCAAAGGCGCTTTTAAGAGCCAGTTAGGATCAACTAAACCAGCCAAATAATGGCAATCACCCCTGGAATCAAGATAGGCGTCTGTTGGGCTATAACAGTTAATCAAATCTTTTAAAGTAGCGGGACTAACTTCATAATCTTTGATGTATTGAGCAGCTAGTTCCCAGCCAACTGGTAAGATGCGATATTTTCTTAATATAATCAGTGAACGATAAGGATAGTCTTGATTATAAGAAGGCTCTAGGCCGTCTTTATTAAATCCGATTAAGCCGTTCGGATTTAAATATCCCTGCTCCATTGCCTGCGCTACTGTGAGCTTATTTTGGATAGCCTGGCTAAATTTATCATTTATAACACAGTCGGTCGGTCCGGCTTTAGTCGGATCGGGACAGGAAGTCAATTTATGTAAAATGTCATAATCAGAATTGACTGTAAAATCTGGTTGAATAATCTTTTTTATGCTGTCCTTGGTCGCGCTTATGCCTCCGGCAGAAGGGCTAGCATCTGGGTTAGTTAGAGCGCCGTAGCTACCTGAATAAGGCGAGGTATAACGTTTCTTTCCAATTTCACTTAATTTTGTTTTTACCAAAGTAAGAAAATATTGATTAAGAAAAACATTACTGGCGTTTACAAAAGCCTCACCATAATCATAGCCTAAGTATTCATAAGGCAGACGATAAGCCGCAGTAAAAGTTTCTTCAATCATGCCTGGCGGCGAGGTTTGGTCTCCTGATATCAAATTCTCTACGTTTAACCAGCCCTTTGTTTCCAATCTTTTTAACTTATTAAACTCCGTCTCTTCCTTTTTTGTTTCAATCATCTTTTGGTTTAAAGATAGGGCTATACCGAGATCGTTTGATGTCGGATTAAACATGTCTTGAATGTTGTTCAAAAAATGGGGATCTTCTAGAGCTTGGCTCCAATTTTTTCTCATTTGGCTAAAAGTACAAGCCGGCTTGCTAGGTCTTTGATATTCTACTAGTCCCAAACCGATACTTACTTTAACTGATAAATCCGGCTCACATAAATTAAACTGCCTTCCAAATACACCCTCTTTCCCAAGATTTTCTATATATTCACCCACTGCTTCATCAGCTATATTGCCTAGATAAGTGTCCCAACCCTCGGTAATAAACATTGGTTTTTGACCTTTGCCCCCCGAACCTAACCAAGTAGCTGTATCAAAAGCGATTTTCTTCAAAGCGCTGTTAACAGCGCTGCTAAAAGCTTTGGCTCCTAGCTTTTCTTTTACGGCTTCATATACAACTTGCATTTTTTCCCAAACCCAATTGCCGATCGCTATCGGGGCACCTAAAACATCTGATACTGTCATAGCTTTTACCGACTGTGGGCTTAAAAAGATGCCGGCTACAAAAATTATAATAAGCAAAAATGATAATAATCTTTTAAAAAGATTGTTATTTTTAATTTTTGGAAAAAATGATATTTTCATTTATTTAAATAAGATGTTTTAATTATTTTTTAAAAAATAACTACCCAATCTAAAGATCCTGCTCTCTTAATGCCTCCTGATAAATTTTTAATAATTCATCATCGCTAGTACTGTCTAAAACGCTCTTTTCCACTCCGGCTTTTTCCAGTTCAGCTCTAAGTGTCGCTGCGTCTATATTTAAAGCCGCCGCATTACTACTGGCATTATTTCCAGTATTAACGTTGCCAGAGTTGTTACTTAGCCCAGCGTCATCAGTGTCAAAAAAGGCATCGCCACTGTTGCTATTGTTGCTGTCAGCGCTCGTACTGGCGCAAGTCTGACCCATCGGGCAATTTGGATTGTTGCCTGTATCTATTTCTTGCTTATCGCTATAACCGTCGCTGTCGCTGTCTTCTAAGTAAGGCGAAGTTTTATATATATTTAACTCTTCCCAGTCAGACAGACCGTCCCCGTCAGTGTCCTTATTCTTTAATGCCTCGTTGTTTTTATTGGCTTCGTTAGCCACTATTTCGTTATTAATATCTAAATTCGAGCTGCCGGCATCACGCTTTAAAGAGTTTTTTAGATTGCTCTGAAATTGGGCTGCCCAAAAAATAACCACTAAAATACCAAAAAAAGCCAAAACTACCACGGCAATTTTTTGGCTCTTGCTTAAAGGCTGTGGACTTTGATTCTGATACAATTCTAAATCACTATCATTATCATTGTCCTGGATAACGCCTCTGTCTCTGTTATTTTGTTCGTTAAGCATGGGGATAAAAAATCAAAATGCAAAAATTAAAATTAAAAATGCAATAATATCAAAAAGTTACTGCAAAATTTAATTCTACATTTTGCATTGTCATTTTTAATTTTGATTTTTAAACTTTAAATTTTCCTATACTAATTATAACACGATTTAACTAAATTCAACAAATAGCTTCTCCCACTCAGCTAAAGATAGCTCTTGTGCCCTGGCTTTTTCGTCTATACCAGCCTTTTTTAACCTATTTTTAGCTATTTCTTGGCTTATTTTATAGCCGGACATTAAATTGTTTTTCAGCATTTTTCGTCGCGAGCTAAAACCGACTTTCACTAATCTAAATAAATCTTTTTCTTTATCCACATCGCGAACTAAATCTGGTTTTAAGTCAATTCTGATAACAGCGCTATCAACTTCCGGCTGTGGCCAGAATTTGTCTCGACTGACATAAAATAAAATTTTAGGATCAGCGTAATATTGTACGGAAAATGATAATATACTCATCTCTGGCGGTTGCGCAATAATTCTTTCCGCCACTTCTTTCTGCAACATTAAAGTCATCGATTGTGGCGGGTTACTGGTTAAAAAATTCTTCAAAAATACAGACGTAATATTGTAAGGCAAATTCGCCACGATATTATAGCAAGATTCAAGATTAACGAATGAAGAATTAAGAATTTTATTTTCTAAATATTCTCCATTATTATCTTTAGCTCTTAAATCGTAAATCTTAATTCTTAAATCCAATATGTCTCCATTAATAATTTCTACATTTTTGTAATTAGCAAACTTAATATTTAAAAAATTCGCTAACTTATCATCCAGTTCAACGGCCACTACCTTTTTTACTTTTTGCGCTAACTTCTCAGTTAGAATACCTAACCCAGGACCGGCTTCTAAAACTGTATCGTCTTTATTGATTCCGGCATTATCAATAATTCTATTATAAACGTCTTCGTCTATTAAAAAATTCTGCCCTTTAGAACGCGCCGGAATAATGCCGCTCTTATTACAAATATTTTTTATGTTTTCCAGTAAGTCCATATTTTTTCGGTAAAGGTTTTAGTTTGCAGGTATTAGGTTTTAGAAACCATTCAAAAGTTTATTTATAATAGCTTTTAACATTTTAGATATTTCTGCTAAATCATCTTCAATTTTTTGATAAATAAATATTTTAGTTTTTGGCAATCTTTTTGCAATTTCTACTTGTGTAGATAACTCATTACACGATCCTAGTGACATTCGCAAAAATTGTGCATAGTCTCTTCTTGTCCCTCGTCCGCTACCTTCGGCAATATTTGACGGGATTGAAATCACGCTTCTTCTCATTTGACTTGTTAAAGAATATAATTCTTCTCTTGGAAAACTTTCTGTTATTTTGTATACCTCGACAACTAAATCAAGTGCCTTTTGCCAAACTATTAAATCTTTATATGATTTTACTAAACTCATAGAAAATAATAAAACAACTAAAACCTGCAACCTAGAAACTAAAAACTACTAAAGAAAGTTAATGAATAACGACGCTAGCGCTGCTAATGCAAATGTCCAATTCAAACCAAAATTCACCAGTAGCAACAGCACAAAAATTAACATCAAAACTTTCCCTATCTGAACTGCTAATTCTTTAATCACCGTATACTCGTCAACGTAATGACCCTGGTCAGCGATTAATTCATAATTTAAAGTATCAAAGGGGGTGTCTTTAAAAATCTGCGTAAAGCTATGATAAGTACCAATGACAAAAATCTGGAAAGATGACAGAACAAAAACTTTAGCCAACCAACCTGAAGCGTAAAGAACACTGCCCCAACGGATCATTTTGCGCTTGTCAAAAATATCGGTATATTTTCCAACTCCTAGCTGAACAGAAATCGTAGCGAGCACAATTAAAGAAGAGATGGCGCCAACGGCAAAATAATTACCCTGCAAAAGCTGCCAGATAAAAATCGGCCAGATCACCACTCCAATTTCGTTCTCCGCTCCATTAGCCATATTAGCCAAAACTAACTTTCTATTTTTTTTGTCAAAGATGTGTTTAAATGTCTCAAAGTAACGCCAGCTATAAGTTTCTTGAGTGGGCGGTAAAGTCAAAAAGGGAATAATTGAACTGGTATGAATCGCAATAGCTAAAATAAAAACTAAACCATAACCGTAATTGCCGATCAAAAAACCGGCAATTAGAGGCATCACCACGCCTAAAAAAGTGGAAGTTGCCCAAAGCAGGCCGATGCTCTTACCTCGATCGCGCCTGTCGGTATAAATAGCCAAGTCGGTATGATAAGGCATCCAAAAAAGAGTTCTCGTTAAGGTTAAAACTATTAGAGCTATTAAAATGAAGGTGAATACGTCATATTTTACTAAATATAAGCATAAATAATACAAAGCGAATAAAAAAACACTGATGCGCAAAGAATTGTTTAAACCGATTTGATTAATCCATCTGGCGCCTAAAGGCAAAAATAAAGCGTAAAATAAATGCGCGGCTAAATAGAAAAAAATAACCAGATTGATATCCAGGCCAAATACTTTAAAAAGATAAATAGGCAAAAAAATACCGATTAAACCAGAACCGATAAATTGAAACATGCGCCCAGAAAATAAAGACACAAATCCGGACGACAAACGACCGTTAAAATAGTTCACTTTTAGCATGGGGTTTTTAGGTTTTAGGTTTTAGGTTTTAGGACGCTAAATATAAACGACGCTAGAAACTAAAACCTAGTACCTGCAACCTATTTAATAACGATATTCACTAATTTTCCTCTTACAAAAATAATTTTTACAATTTTTTTGCCTTCTACCCACTTTTTTATTTTCTCGCTTTCTAGGGATAACTTTTTTGCCTCAGCTTCTTCTGTCTCGGCGTCAACTTCTATAGTATCGCGTAACTTACCGTTTACCTGCAAAACCAATTCAATCTTCTCGTCACGCGCCAATTCATGGTCGTATTCCGGCCACTTTTGTTTAAAAATTGACTCTTGATATTTAGATTTATCCTCAGAAGCCTTGGCAAAGGAGAACCAGATTTCTTCTGCTAAATGTGGCGCAAACGGCGACAAAATTTTCAATAAATTTTCATAAACATTTTCATCTATTTCTTCCTCTTTCTCCATTTCATTAACCAATATCATCATCGCGCTAACCGCCGTATTCAGCTTAAATTCCTCAATGTCGCTACTTACTTTTTTTATAGTTTTGTGCAATAGTCTCTCTAAATTTTGATTTTTGAGTTGCAGTTTTGACTTTTGAATTTTGACTTTTGACTTTATTCTTATCACCTTCTCTAAAAATTTTCTCGTTCCCACTAACCCATTTGTACTCCAGGATACTGCCTGACTGAATGGCCCCATAAACATTTCGTAAACCCGCATCGCGTCAGCTCCGTATTTCTCAACTATCTCATCAGGATTAATAACATTTCCCCAGCGCTTACTCATCTTTCGCCCGTCTTCAGCTAGAATCAAGCCAACGTGCTGTAGGCGCGTAAACGGTTCTTCGTAGCTAACAGCACCGATATCGTATAAAAATTTATGCCAGAAACGGGCGTAAATCAGATGACGAGTGGCATGTTCTGCTCCACCGACATAAAAATCAACCGGTGACCAATATCTTTCTTTATCTTTATCAACCAAGGCTTTATTGTTATGCGGATCAATATATCTTAAATAATACCAACTTGATCCTGCCCATTGCGGCATCGTATTGGTTTCGCGTTTTGCCGATCCGCCGCACTTTGGACAAGTCGTGTTCACCCACTCGTCAATATTAGCTAATGGCGACTCTCCCGTTCCCGTTGGTTCGTAATGCTCGACTTCTGGCAATTTTAATGGCAGTTCATCTTCCGGAGCCGGCACAATTCCACATTTTTCACAATGAATAAGTGGAATTGGCTCGCCCCAATATCTTTGACGAGAAAAAACCCAATCTTTTAATTTATAATGTACCGCTCGCTTTCCCAGGTCTTTTTTTTCTAACCAAGCTATCATTTTTTCTTTGGCATCATTGGTTTTTAGTCCATCAAGAAAACTAGAATTAATATTTGAACCCTCTCCACAAAATGCTTCGTCATTTTTTATTTTTGAGTTGCAGTTTTGACTTTTGACTTTTGACTTTTGACTTTTACTATCATCTGTTTCAACAACGACTTTTTTAATCTTAATGTCATATTTCTTGGCAAATTCCCAGTCGCGTTCATCGTGCGCCGGCACAGCCATAATCGCACCCGTGCCATAGCCCATCATTACATAATCAGCAATCCACACCGGAATTTTTTCGTTATTCACAGGGTTAACCGCATAAGCCCCGGTAAATACGCCTGTTTTTTCTTTTGCTAGTTCTGTTCTTTCCATCTCTGTCTTTTTGGCTGCATTTTTTATATATTTTTCGACTTCCTTTTTTTGCTCGTCAGTCGTAACTTTTTTTACTAGCGGATGTTCTGGCGCTAAAACAAAAAACGTTGCGCCAAATAAAGTATCTGGTCGAGTGGTAAAGACTGTCACTTTTTCACCGTCAATTTGGAAATCAACTTCTGCGCCCTCACTGCGTCCAATCCAATTCTTTTGCATTTCCTTAATTGACTCTTCCCATTCCGGTAATTTTTCTAAATCATTTAATAGCCTATCAGCATAATCAGTAATTTTTAACACCCATTGCCGCATTGGTTTTTGCTCAATCTCACTGCCGCAGCGCTCGCATTTTCCGCCTTCCAAGTCTTCGTTAGCTAAACCGGTCTTGCAACTCGGACACCAATTGATCGGCTCGTATGATTCATAGGCCAAACCTTTCTCAAACATCTTGATAAAAATCCATTGTGTCCATTTGTAAAATTCAGGATCGGTTGTATTTATTTCGCGCGACCAATCGTAAGAAAAGCCTAGCATTTCCAATTGTCTTTTATATGTTTCAATATTTTTTTCCGTAGCTTCGCGCGGATGAATTTTGTTTTTAATCGCGTAATTTTCTGCTGGCAAGCCGAAAGCATCCCAGCCCATCGGATGTAAAACATTATAACCTTGCATCATTTTCATGCGCGCAAAAACATCAGTCGCTATATAACCTTTTGGGTGGCCAACGTGCAAACCGGCACCGGACGGATATGGAAACATGTCCAAAATATAATACTTAGGCTTATCCTGACTATCGCTGGCTCTATATAAATCGTCTTTAGCCCATTCTTTCTGCCATTTTTCTTCTATCTTTTTGTGGTCGTATTTCTCCATAATTTTATATTAAAAAAATTGCTTACGATAGCAATTTATCTAATAATATTTTAACCTAAACTAAAGTAAAAATCAAGCATCCCTTTTTGTCATTCTGAGTGAAATGAAATGAAGCGAAGAATCTCAGGTCGCCACAGATAAAACACTTTTGCAAGCCAACCAGAGATCCTTCGTGGCGCTCAGGATGACACTGTTAAAAAATCTCTATCCCTACCGGACAATGATCGGAGCCATAAACTTCATTTAGAATATAAGCTTTATCGACTCTTTTAGCCAACTTTTTTGATATACAAAAATAGTCTATACGCCAACCGACATTCTTGGCTCGAGCATTAAATCGATAAGACCACCAAGAATACTGAATATTATTGCCGTTCTTATAACGAAAGGTGTCAATAAAACCAGACTTTAAAAACTTTGTCATCCAATCTCTTTCCTCGTTAGTAAAACCAGCGCTACCAACATTATCCTTCGGACGCGCTAAATCTATTTCTTCATGAGCCACATTAAAATCACCGCAAATAATGACGGGCTTTTTCTTTTCTATCTTTTTTAAATTTTTCAACAAAACTTCGTTAAATTGCAATTTATAATCCAAGCGAGATAATTCGTGGTTAGCGTTGGGAAAATAAGTATTTACTAAAAAATATTTTTCTAATTCTAAAACATTCGCTCGTCCCTCATCATCAAATTTTTCTTCGCCAATTTCGTTGCTAATATCAAAAACCTTTATACCATCTTTAACTAATGTCAAAACTCCGCTATAACCAGGGCGCTTGGCTGAATGCCAATATTCTTTATAGCCTTGAAAATTGAATTCGTGTTCTTCTCTTTTGGTATCTGAAATCTTTGTTTCCTGCAAACATAAAATATCAGGCTTATATTTATTTATAAATTCTTTAAACCCCTTTTTGGCAACCGCTCTTATACCGTTAACATTCCAAGAAATAATTTTCATAACCCGTCTTGTCATTCCCGCGAAAGCGGGAATCTCAGGGCTTATTAAATAACCACGGGATCCCCGCCTGCGCAGGGATGACAAAAAACTTTTATGCTTTATTTATTATTATTTTTGACAGCTTCTTCACGCTACCGCCGCTAACCTTCATTTTTACCTTCTTTTTTTTATCTCTTTGCTCCCATTTTTTATTCCACGCCTTTTCATTAATATGTAAATTTGGTTTATGCATAGAAAAATGTTATAATAAATACATATTTATTATAGTTTAAAATAAGTACTTTTTCAATGACCGACAAAACAAAAGCTATTTGGAGATGGATATTATTCCCATTGTTAATTTTAATCCTTGGTTTTGTTGTGGCCTGTACTTTTTATATTTTAAATTTATTAAAAACTGGAGAATGGCAAAAAGATTACTCTCCAATCAACAATCAAAAAATTAGCACTGAATTATTGCAACAAATAACAAAAGATAATTACTGGCTCGGCGCAGCTAATCCCAAAATAACCATTATAGAATTTGCCGATTTTTCCTGCTCAATGTGCAAAAACTCTTTTTTAAATATCAGAGAAATAAGCGTTAAGTATAAAAATGATGTCAGGATAATTTTTAAAGACTTTCCCGTCATCAGTGCTAGCTCGCCTGTTTTAGCTTTAGCCGCTCGTTGCGCCGGCGAGCAAGGCCTTTTCTGGCCGATGCATGACAAATTATATATTAATCAAGGCTTAGCCGAAGAAAAAGAAATTATTGAATTAGCCAAACAAATCGGAACTGACGCTACTCGCTTTACTTCTTGCCTACAAAGCAAAAAGTATGCGGCGCAAGTTAACCAAGATTATGAAGATGGAATCGCACTTAAAGTAAGCGGGACACCAACCTGGTTTATCAACGACAAAAAATACACAGGCGACATACCGCATGATACTTTTATAGAAATACTAGAGCAATTATTAAAACAATAGTCTTTCAGATGTAAGAATTAGGATTTAAGAATTATGGATAAAATAAAAACTTTTACCGATTTAAAGGCCTGGCAAGAAGGACATTCTCTCGTTATTAAAATTTATAAATTAACTAAAAAATTTCCAAAGGATGAAACATACTGCTTAACTACTCAAATGAAAAGAGCAGTCATCTCTATAACCTCAAACATTGCCGAGGGTTTTGGTAGACAAGGTTATAAAGAAAAAATACAATTTTATTATTTAGCACAAGGGTCATTAACTGAGCTAAAGAACCAAATCTTGGTCGCAAAAGATGTCGGATATATAAATAACGAGGAACTAAAAAATATAGCAGAAAAAGCCAACAATACGCACAAAATCTTACAAGGTCTAATAAAAACATCAAAGACATTCTTAAATCATAATTCATAAATCTTTAATCTTATTGAAATTAAAAATAAGATAAAAAATACATTCAAATATGAGCAACCATAAAACAATGAAACAGATTCGAATTCATGGACGTGGCGGGCAAGGCGTAGTCACAGCCGCCGAATTAATAGCCATTGCCGCTTTTTACGAGGGTCATACATCCCAAGCTTTCCCTTCGTTCGGCGTAGAAAGAACCGGTGCGCCAATTGAGGCCTTTGCCCGAATTGACGACAAACCAATCAGAACCAGGGAGCATATTTACCGACCGGATTTTTTAATTATACAAGATGCCACTCTACTATTAGCCGTAGATGTCGCCAAGGGTTGCAACCCCAAAACAATCGCCATTATTAATACCGCCAAACCAAAAGCGGAGATAAAAATAAATCTACCCATGGAGAATATCCACGCTATTGATGCCACTAAAATTGCTTTGGAAGAAATTGGGAAAAATATCGTCAACACGGTTATCTTAGGCGCCTTCGCTAAAACTTCGGGATTAATCAGTCTTAAATCATTAGAAAAAGCGATTAAGCAAAAATTTTCCGAAAAAGGCGAAGAAATAATTAGTAAAAACATTAAAGCGATCACCAGAGCTTATAACCTCACAAAATAAAATAGGCAATATGAAAATAACTGCAAAACCAAGTTCAACAATAATCAATAAAACCGGCGGCTGGCGAACCTATGTGCCAAAAACGGATTTAAACAAATGTATCGGCTGTGGTACTTGTGTGCGAATTTGTCCGGAAAGCGTCATAACGATGTCGCCCAATCAAGAGGGCAAACCTAAACCAAAAACTGATTTAAATTATTGCAAAGGGTGCGGCCTCTGTGCTAAAGAATGTCCGGTTAAAGCCATAGACATGGAATTAGAAACAAAGTAAAAGTCTTTATTGTCATCCCGGGCTACGACCCGGGATCCAAAATTATAAAGTACAAATTTAAAAAGACAATCTGGTATTTTCTCTGTAAATTTAAAAGGATCCCCGCCTACGCGGGGATGACAAAAAAATAATAACCATAAATTCCAAAAATAATATATGAAAATATCCCAAAAATCTCAAATCTTAGAGGGTTCAAATGCCATTGCTGAAGTAATAAAAAATATAAGACCAGCTGTGGTTTCGGCCTACCCTATCACCCCACAAACTCACATCGTCGAAGATCTGGCCAAGATGAAAGCTGACGGCCAGGCTGATTTTGAATATATTCGTGCGGAAAGCGAATTCGCAGCTGCCTCAATTGTTGCTGGCGCCAGTGCTACCGGCGTTCGTGTTTATACTGCCACTAGCTCACAAGGTCTACTATTAATGGCGGAGGTTATTTTTAATATTGCCGGTATGCGACTACCGGTTGTTTTGACTTGCGCCAATCGCGGGGTTTCGGCTCCTATCACGATTTGGAACGACCATCAGGACGCGATGACTGTCCGCGACGCTGGCTGGATTATGTTTTTTGCTGAAAATCATCAAGAAGCGGTTGAACAGCATATTTTAGCTTACAAATTAGCCGAAAGCTTAAAATTACCAGTTATGGTCAATATTGATGGCTTTGTACTGACACATAGTTATGAAAGCGTAATTATTCCGACAGCCAAAGAAATAAAAAGATTTCTACCTGATTATAAACCGACCAAAGACGAATATCTTGACATTAAAAATCCAATATCGCTTGGCACCTTTGCTGCTCCACCCTACTATATGGAAATTCGCGAGCAACTTTACCGCGATTTGATGAATGCGGAAAATAAAATTAATGAAGAATATCAAAAATTAGCCAAAGCAATTCCTGGTGTTATCAAGCCTAAAGAAAAAATGACAAAAATTAACGATGGCTTAATTGAGTATTATGGACCGAGCAATCCTAAAACCGTTCTAATCGCCATGGGCTCAATGGTCGGCACCATCAAAGACGTTATTGATGAGGCTAATAGTAATTGGCTGGCAAAAAAAATGGGCTTGCCCACCGTAGCTTTAGCGAAGGTGGGGGTGCTAAAAATAAAATGTTTCCGGCCGTTTCCAGCCGACGCTATATTAAAAATTATCAAAAATGCGAGATACGTAGGAGTCTTAGAAAAAGCTGTTTCGCTTGGTGCAACCGAAGGACCTTTGGCAATAGAAATAAAAACCGCAGCCCATAATCAAACAAAGGCTAAAATACAAAGTTTTATCGTCGGTCTGGGCGGCAGAGACGTGACTAAAGATATGATTAAAAAAATAATTATAGAAGTAAAAAAGAAAGACGATAAAATAAAATTTATTGGTAAAGTATAAAGATATGCTAATAAAATCGTTAAAGTTCACTATTATTTTTTCATTACTATTCGCAATACTCAACATTCCCCCAATTTACGCTACTGGTTTAAATTTTAAACCACAAATTGACATTGGCGGCGAATTCACT
>JAKJDO010000036.1 GCA_022705905.1 Patescibacteria group bacterium | reverse complement strand
GCCGGCTATGCGCAATCCGTTCTTTTCAAACAATTCTCGGTATTCATTGTTAAATTCATAACGGTGGCGATGTCTTTCGGATATTATATTTTTGTTGCCGAACTTCTTTTTGTAAGCAGCGGCTAAATGCGTGCCGGGCATAATTTTACAAGGCCAGCCGCCTAAACGAATCGTACCGCCGTATTGTTTCTTAGCCAGCAGTTCTTTTTGGCCGGGCATAATATGAATAACTGGATGTTTTGTTTTTGGATCCACCTCTTCACTATTAGCGTCTTTAAAGCCAAGGATATGACGCGCGAATTCAATAACCGCCATCTGCATGCCATAACACAAACCGAAATATGGTATTTTATTTTCGCGGCAATATTTTATAGTTTTTATTTTGCCTTCACAGCCACGCGACCCCCAACCCTGCGGCACGATAACGCCATCGCAATCTTTAATTAAAGACGGACCTTTTTCATCCAGCTCTTCAGCGTCTATCCAACAAAATTCAGTTTTACAGTTATTAACGGCCGAAGCGTGTTTAATAGCCTCAATGACAGAAATATAAGAATCGGAGACAAAGTAACCGCCCTTCTTAAAATATTTTCCGACCAAAGCTATTTTTACCTTCTTCTTTGCGCTTTTAACTCGGTTAACCATTCTTTTCCATTCGTTAAGCGAATTCTTTCTTGATTTTAATCCGAATTTTTCCAATATTCGCTCTCCTAAATTACCTTTCTCAAAATTTAAAGGTATGTCATAAATTGAATCAACGTCAGGAGCGGCTATAACGTCATCCGATGAGATGTTGCAGTTTAAAGCAATTTTTTCTTTCCTCTGCTTGTCTATTATTTTTTCACTCCTAGCAATTACAAAGTCAGGCTGAATGCCGGCTGAATTTAAAGTGCGGATGGCGTATTGTGTCGGCTTGGTTTTCATCTCGCCTACTTTTCCTGGAATTGGCAAATAACTAACTATGGCAAACAGAATATCTTTAGGGTTATATAGCTTCATCATTCTAGCGGCTTCTAAAAATAGCAAATTTTGATACTCGCCAACCGTCCCACCGACTTCAACTATCATAATTTCGGCTTGTGTCTTTTGCACAGCCTTCTTAAAACGATCTATTATTTCTAGAGGCACATGCGGCACGACTTCAACGTCGTCGCCGTTATACCCCAGATTACGTTCCCTTTGAATAACCGAAAGATAAACACGACCAGTGGTCATATAATTCTCGCGGTAAATATTCTCGTTTAAAAATCTCTCATAATTACCTATGTCTTGATCGGTTTCGTCGCCATCTTCAGTAACAAACACTTCACCGTGCTCAAAAGGATTGATAGTGCCGGCGTCGACATTAATATACGGATCAATTTTTATAGCGCTAACATTATAGCCCTTCGATTGTAAGATTCTGCCGATTGACGCTGCTGTTATTCCCTTGCCGACACTGGACATAACGCCGCCGACCACGAAAATAAACTTAGTTGATTTCTTTTTTGCCTTCTTGTTTTTTGCTGCCATAAAATTATTCGCTAATTATTTCTAAAGTAATTGTTGCTTTTTCATCTTGCATCATCAAACTAACTTCATATTGACCGGTCTTTTTTATCGGTTCAGGCAATAAAATTTCTTTAGGCTCAACGCGGAATCCAGACTTTACCAGTTCTGACGTAATTTCATTTTTATCAATTTTAGCATAAAGCGTTCCCGTATCATCTGCCTTAACTATTATTTTAAAGCTAAGGCCGTTAATTTTTTTTAAAGACTTCAATTTGTTTTTTTCCTCTTCCTGCTTAAGCCTGGCTTTTCTGCCAGCTTGCGACTTTATAATAAAGATGTCTTGTCTGCCTACTAAACTGGCCAAGTCTTTAGGAATTAGATAATTGCGCGCAAAACCGTCATTAACGTCCTTGATGTCTCCGGCCCTCCCTAAATTAGCAATATTTTTTAACAATACCACCTTCATAATTTCAAAATAAATTATTTCGTTAGCAATATTTCTAACGCTTTATCAATCTGTGGATCATTATCTTTGTTATAGTCTTCTTCGGTCAATTCCACTTCAATGTCAGGCTTTATGCCTTCGTCGCTGATACTCCTCCCTTTCGGCGTCAACCATTTAGCAACAGTGATTTTAATTGATGAGCCATCAGATAAATTCTGCATCGTTTGCACTGAACCCTTGCCAAATGTCTTCTTGCCAACTATCGTCGCTTTCTTATAGTCTTGCAGGGCGCCAGCGACAATTTCGGAAGCCGAAGCGCTGCCTTGATTGACTAATACTACCGTTGCAAAATCTTTCAATCTGGCGCGGCCGCGGGATAAATGTTCATCGAGCCTTTGATCAGAATATTTTTCAGAAACAACAACCCCTCCCTCTATCCATTCGCTGGCCAATTCAATGGCAGTATCCAAATAACCACCCGGATTATTGCGCAAATCCAATATAATGCCCTTGGGATTTTTTGATATTACATCTCTAACGGCTGAATTAAATAAATTTAACGTATCGTTGTTGAAATTAGAAATTTCAATAATATAAATGCCATCTTCTCGCAATTTTGCATTAACGCTTTTAACAACAATAGAGTCGCGCGTAATAGTGAAGTCTTGTATGGCTTTGAAGCCTTGTCTAAAAATAGAAAGCGTAACTTGCGTTCCTTTTGGCCCCCTTATCCTCCTAACAGCTTCATCGGTGTTCAACCCAGCTGTTGATGTGCCGTTGATGGCATAAATTTTGTCGCCGGCTTTTAATCCCGCTTTTTCTGCCGGCATTCCAGGCAAGGGAGCAACAATTGTTAAGATATCTTCTTTAATGCCGATTTCCGCCCCAATGCCTTCAAAAGTACCGGATAAATCATCTTCAAACTCTTTAGTCACCTGCGGATCCATAAAAACCGTATAAGGATCGTCAACAGCAGCCACTAAACCGCGCAAAGCGCCATAAAATAATTGCTTATCGGTTAATTCGCTTCTGTCAACATAATTCTGCTTTAACGCATCCCAGGCCTCCCAAAACAAATCAAAACTAACGTCGGTAGAAATGCGAGAAGGGTCAATTGTACTATGTAAACCAGTGACACTACCTAGGTATAAAATCTCGGCGGTAA
>JAKJDO010000035.1 GCA_022705905.1 Patescibacteria group bacterium | reverse complement strand
CCAATGGCATAATTTTTGTTAAAAACAATGTTTGGGTTGATGGACAAATAAACAACAGCCGCGTCACAATTCTAGCCTTCAAAGAACCGTTCACTGGAGGTGATGCTGATATTAACATAAATAACAATTTACTTTATACCAATTATGACGGCCTAGACGCTATCGGACTGATAGCGCAAAGATCTGTAAATATTGGACAATATAGCGCCGACGTTTTGAGAATTGATGCCGCCTTGATTGCCAGAGACGGACGTATCGGTAGAAATCACTATGGCCTTACTTGTACAAATTACTCCCGCAATATTATAACTGTTTACGGCTCACTGGCAACTAAAAACAGATACGGCTTTGCCTACACAGACGGCACCGGCTATCAGACCAGAAATTTAATTTACGATAATAATTTGACTTTTGCCCCACCGCCTCACTACCCGACAACCGGAGAATACACTTTCATTTCCTGGAAAGAAAATTAAATGCTATAATTAATCATATAATATTACGCTGTGTAAAAATGTTTAACTTCAAAAATTCAAAAAATATTATCGGGCTAGATATATCTGATTTAAATTTTAAAGCCGCGCAATTAACTCAATCGGGAAAAAAAATTAAAATCCAAGCTCTAAGCCGCATCGATCTACCTAAAGGCGCAATTGAAAGAGGCTCAATAAAAGACGAAGGAGTGGCTGCAACGGCTCTGCGAGATTTATTAAGCAAACCTTATTTTGGTTCTTTTTCTTCAAATCAGGTTGTCGCCTGCTTGCCGGAAACTAGAACTTTTATAAAATTAATCGATGTAGCCAAGGGGCCCAATACCCTAGAGAATATAATAGAATCGGAAATTGAAAAATACATCCCCATGTCAGTAAATGAAATTTATTATGATTGGCAGACTATAAAAGAAACAGACGATAATTACTCGGTGTTAATCGGTGCCGCTCCAAAACATATCGTTAATCAATATATTGAATTAATACGGTCGGCTAAAATGGAAGTTTCGGCCTTAGAAATAGAAGCTATACCAATTTGCCGTAGTTTATTGGTCGAAGAATCTTCTAAAAATGGCGGCCCATCTGAAATAGCTTTTAGCGTAATAGATATCGGCGCAAAAAGAACTAGCCTGATTGTTTACGCCAACGGCTCAGTTGTTTTTACGCTTAGCCTGCCCATCTCTGGAGAAGAGATAACTGAAAGAATCGCCGGTACTTTAGAAATCACTCGCGATCAAGCAGAAAAAGCTAAAATAATTTGTGGCTTGGACAAAACTAACGCTCGAGGTATTATTGGCGATATTCTGTCAGACATAATCCAAGAATTAATAGCTAAAATCAACGATGCTTTTGAATATTACAGCAAAAATTATTCTGAACTGCCACCAATAAAAAAAATAGTAATCTGCGGTGGCGGCTCGAATATCAAAAATTTAAATGAAATTTTAGCTAAAGATTTAAATGTTGAGGTAATAAAAGGCGATCCTTTCGCCAACATTGACGAAACTGAAAATGAATTCGGGAAAATACTTTTAGAAACTCATAGTCTAAAAAACAAAAAAATGACCGAAATTACAACCAAATATTCTGTTAAGCAGAGCTCAAGCATCAATTACGCTACCAGCATTGGGCTAGCGCTACGCAATATATTTCTAGCAAAATAAAGCCATATGTTATCTTTAAATATCCTGCCAAATGAATTAAAAAAAGAAATTGAGTTCCGCAAGCTTTCAGGCTCAATAAAAATTCTTATTTATTCCATTTCTTTTTCAGTCTTATTTTACACCGTTTCGCTCTACGGATGCTTGTTCTATTTGAAAAGTTACTACGCGGATATTGCCAGCCAGAATACTATAATAACCAAAAATACCGACAGCTACAACAAACAGATAAAAGATATTAATAAGCAAATAAAATACATAGAAGATATACAAAAAGAAAGCACTCTGTGGACAAATGTCATCGAAAAACTATTCGGTAATTTGTCGGATGGAATAAGGCTAAACAAAGCCACTTTCAATAAAAATGGTGGCGCCATAACTATTGCCGGCACAGCCAGCTCAAGAGATGAGCTTATCGCTTTGCGCAAATATTTAGAAAATAACAACGACTTCAGCGTAATTTCTTTTCCCATACAAAATTTAGTAGAAAAACAAAATATAAATTTTGAAATTAACCTGCAAATAAAATTTCCCTTAGCGGCCAAACCTTAAACAAATGAATATAAATTATCTTAAAAAAATAAATCCAAAAAACAAGCTTTTCATTAGCGTTGGCTTATTGCTGACTGCCAATTTGGCTATGATTTATTTTTTAACAATCCCTGCAACCGATAGCATTAAAGACTCACGAAATGATATTATCAATTTAAAAATTGATCTCGAAAATAAAATAATAAGAGAAAAAAATATTAGCACCTTGAATGAAAAAATTAATAAAATAGAGCCCCAACTGCAAAAAATAAATCAAATATTCATCAGCAAAAACAGAGAGATAGAATTTATTACCGCCTTAGAAGGTCTGGAAAATAAACACAATATTAAACAAAAACTTAATATTAATTTAAACAGTCCTAATCAAGATAATGATCTGGGCAAAATTCCGCTAAATATAAATGCTAGCGGTAATTTTCAAAATTTAATGGATTACTTAGCCGGAATCGAATCTTTAAATTATTATATAAATATAGAGAACATTTCTTTAACAAAAAACAATGCCGGAGATTACAATTCTAGGACTAGTACGCCGGGTCAAGTTGCATCCAATCAAATGGATCTTAGCATATCAGGTTATGCTTATTGGAAATAAAAGACGCCAAACAACAAAACTATGGATTTAAAAATTAAAATTAGCACCAAAAAAATCTTTAATATACTCTACTTATTTATTTTAATTATAAATATAATAGCTCTTTTGTGGATTTTTAACTTTTCCAGAAAATATATTTACGGATCAATAGTGGTAGATCAAAATTTTCTGCAATCGCAAACAATAAAACCAGGTAGCGACCTGGATATGGAAAAATTTAACGAAATAGTTCAGGGCATTGAAAATAAACAGCAAAAAAGAAATACAGACAATATCAAAAATGTTTTTAATTAAAGATGGATTCTTTTAAGCTGTTAATATAACTTTGGCTTGAATTTATCAACTCTTCTGATTTGTGCCAGTAAAGCCGCCTAACCTCCTCGACCTCGCGAGGATTTTTTATTGCCCAAACTATTTTGGCATTAAGATCATCGATATCGGCGGG